>JABDFB010000005.1 GCA_013286765.1 Deltaproteobacteria bacterium | reverse complement strand
AGCGATTCGAATTATTCGAGCGATTGGGGTAGAGACAGGTGGTTCTAATATTCAATTTGCGATTCATCCAGACACTGGTCGAGTTATCGTGATTGAAATGAACCCGCGGGTATCACGGTCGAGTGCCCTGGCTTCGAAGGCGACCGGATTTCCGATTGCTCGAGTGGCAGCCAAGTTGGCCGTGGGATACACGCTGGATGAACTGACGAACGATATTACCGGCACGACGCCTTGCAGTTTTGAGCCTTCGATTGACTACGTGGTGACGAAAATTCCACGCTTTGATTTTGAGAAATTTCGACCGACGGATCCAACGCTCGGAACGCAGATGAAGTCCGTTGGAGAAGTCATGGCAATCGGCAGGACTTTTGAGGAATCTCTCGGAAAAGCGGTCGCCAGTCTCGAGGTCGATCTGCCTTGGTTTTCTGCATTAAAGTCAAATCAGAATCAGATCCAGTGGGATCTAATTGAGCGACCCAATCCTAAAAGACTATTTGCCATTGCAGATGCCCTTCGCCTGGGTGCCAGCGTCGAGAAAATCGCTGCAGCGTCGCATATTGATTCTTGGTTCCTGCATCGTTTAGTACGTTTAATTGACGGGGAGAGAATTTTAAAGAGTAAACCGTGGCCGATCTCCAGAGAAGATCTCTTGGATCTGAAAATGCGTGGCTGGACAGATCGGGCCATCGGCGTGGTGGTCGGTATTTCTGAAGAAAAAGTGCGAGCTTATCGGGAATCTTCAGACGTCCACGCGAGCTACCAGCCTGTAGATACCTGCGCGGCGGAATTTGAGGCAAAGACGCCCTATTTTTATAGTGTTTATGGTGGTGCGGATGAATCGCGAATCACACAAAAGCCGAAGGTATTGATCTTGGGAGGCGGGCCAAATCGAATTGGCCAGGGCATCGAATTTGATTACTGCTGCGTTCACGGGGCGATGGCTCTCCGAGATGCGGGGTTTGAAACCATTATGGTTAATTCCAACCCAGAAACGGTCAGTACTGATTTTGATATTTCCGACAAACTTTATTTTGAACCACTGACAGCCGAACATGTTTTGGAAATCGCACGCATAGAGAAACCCCTAGGCGCTATTGTCCAGTTTGGTGGGCAAACGCCGCTTAAAATTGCGCATGCACTAGAGCGCGGCGGATTGAAAATTTTAGGAACTTCAACTGATAGTATAGACTTGGCCGAAGACCGAAGTCGGTGTGAAGAATTGGTGAGAAGTTTAAAGCCCCTGGGCTTAGAACAGCCTGAAGCTACGATTGCCTTTACTGCGGAGGAGGCGATTGAACGTGCAAATAAAATCGGCTATCCGGTTTTGGTTAGACCATCTTATGTCTTAGGTGGCCGTGGGATGAGAATCGTCCATAGCCAAGATATGCTGGAGAGCTGGATTCATGAAGCTATTCTGATCAGCGATAAACATCCTGTGTTGATCGATCGCTTTCTAGATCGTGCGACGGAAGTCGATGTGGATGCCATTAGTGATGGCCGCGAGACTTTTATTGGCGGCTTGATGGAGCATATTGAAGAAGCCGGCATTCATTCCGGCGATAGCGCTTGTAGTTTGCCAGTAGCGACACTTCCGGTCGGGATTACACATAGAATTCGAACCTACACGCGGGAACTGGCCAAGCTTCTCAAAGTAGTCGGATTGATGAATGTTCAATTTGCGATTCAAGGTGATCGCGTTTTTTTACTAGAAGTGAATCCGCGGGCTTCGCGCACGGTGCCCTTTGTCAGCAAAGCGGTGGGACGCCCACTGGCTAAGTTAGCTGTACAAGTGATTTTAGGAAAGACTCTAGAAGAGCTGGGAGTGCGGGAAGATCTAGATAAGTATCTCACTACTTTTAATGTGAAGGCTCCGGTTTTTCCGTTTCACAAATTTCCAGGTGTGGATGTTTTGCTTGGGCCTGAAATGAAATCTACCGGCGAAGTCATGGGCCGTGCGTTCAGTTTTCCTGGCGCTTATTCAAAAGCCTTGGCCGCAGCCGGGATGAAGCTGCCTCAAGGCGGTAATGCCTTTCTTTCAATTCGTAACGAGGACAAAGCTGAGATTTTGCCCATCGCGAAACGTTTGAGAGATCTGGATTTTAACCTGTGGGCAACGGCTGGCACCGCTGCATTTTTAAATAGCTACGGCTTAGGCGTCACTCGTATCAATAAGGTCAGCGAGGGTTCTCCTCACTGCGTGGAGGCGATAGAGAAAAATCAGTTTGCGCTGATTATCAATACGACATCAGACGAAAAGGCGATTCGTGATAGCTTTTCGATTCGCAGGGCTGCTCTCGAAAGAAAAATTCCATACACAACCGTTGTTTCAGCAGCACGAATGATGGTGGAAGGTATCGCCGAATTGCGCAAGGGCCCCTTAGAGGTGCTCCCCCTGTGAGCGGTAGTTCGAGTGGTGGCACTTGCTGGAAGTGCGGAAATACTTTGAGCGAGTTGGATTACGGAAGGGGTGATTCCTGCCCAAAATGTGGAAAGGACACCAAGGTCTGCAAAAATTGCGGATTTTACGACGTTACGGCTCACAACGAGTGTCGCGAGTCCAACGCTGATCGGGTCTTGGATAAAGAAAAATCGAACTTTTGTGATTACTTTTTAAGCCTACGAAAGCAGGCACGGGCGCATCCGGCCCCAGCAAGGACCAGCTGAAATCCGCAGCTGAGGCGTTGTTTAAGAAGTTTAAATAGTCAATCCGAAGACGTCAAAATACACAAAAATCCTGATAACTTATGGTATTTATAGATAAAGTTGAATTCTATTGCATTTTAGAGTTAATAACTCTAAAATGAGACTCATGTTAGAGTTATTAACTCGATTTTGCAAAACTCCGGATCGAGACAGCTTCTTCTTATTTGGCCCTCGTGGGACTGGAAAAACGCAATTTCTTAGACAGAAATTTCCAGGCGCTATTTTTGTAAATTTATTATTACCCAGCGAATTTGCAAAATATTCTGCAAATCCAGAGTCTCTAATAGCGTTGGTAGCCGGTGTTGGTAGTCAACAAGATAACAACCTTCCTTCGATTGTAATAGATGAAGTACAGAAAGTACCTGCGCTTCTGAGTGTAGTGCATGATCTCTTGGAAAAACCCCAAGGTAAAAATCTTCGTTTTATTCTTACAGGCTCTTCCAGTCGAAAGCTAAAGACAGCGGGAGCTGATCTACTAGCTGGACGAGCTCATACTATTCAATTTCATCCCTTCATGGCTACTGAGCTGGATCGGCATTGGGATTTAGAAAGAGCTCTGGAAATTGGAACGCTCCCAGTTGTCTGGAATTCCGAAGATGCTAGTAACTCTCTTCAGTCTTATATTGGAACCTATCTCAGAGAAGAAGTTCTACAAGAAAGATTGGTCAGAAATCTGGGAAATTTTTCGAGATTTTTAGAAGTGATGTCCTTTTCTCAAGGGTCATCGCTTAACATCAGTGCAATGGGGCGTGAGTGTCAGATTGAACAAAAGACAGCTGAGGGTTTTGTCGAATTGATTGAGGACTTGCTTATTGGCTCACGTTTAAGCGTATTCCAAAAACGGGCAAAGCGGGAATTATCTACACACCCGAAGTTTTACTACTTCGATACTGGGGTTTATCGCTCACTTCGACCCACCGGTCCACTTGACACCCCCGAAAACATAGCAGGAATTGCTTTGGAGACATTAGTCTACCAACATTTGCGCGCTTGGATCAGTATAAAAGACCCAAAGTTGACACTCTCCTACTGGCGAACTCGCTCCGGAGTTGAGGTTGATTTTGTTGTCTACGGAAAAGAAGAATTTATTGCCATCGAAGTAAAAAATTCCAATCGAATTCGTACTGAAGACCTTCGTGCTCTCCGGACTTTTGCCGAGGACTACCCTGAATCAAAGCAGATTTTTCTATACAGAGGCGCTCAGCGAGAGATGCACCATGATATTTTATGTCTGCCGATCGACGACTTTTTTAAAAATCTTGATCCGAGAAAACCAAATCGGATAATCCAATCCAGCTAATTATTATAGTTCCTCTTTAGCAGAAGCAGAATCAGTATCTATAAATTCAAATACTGTTACTTCCTTGTGTACCCGGTGAAAGGCTCTATATTTTCGAAATTTTCTGCCAGTGCGAGCACTGTATTTTTGTATCTCTTCCAAAGCCCCAGCGCACCACATAGGTGTCTGTTCATACCTTACAGGCATCAATTCAGGTGACGGCGCTTCTTCGCACTCAAATGGAATGGCTATTGACCTTAAAGAGTCTAAGGAAAGTTCCCTGGGAACTTTGAATTCCCAAAACTGAGGGTAGGAAGTTACAGATGGTGGTAATTCGCCGGGTCCACTGGGAAAGCCTTGATATGCACGCAAGATATTGTCGATATCCATTGTGACAGGTGTCCCATCCCAACGTCCTTTGGATGCAGACAGTCTACTTCTAAAATAGGCAGAATCGAAATTCGGAGACTGCTGGTACGTAGCGAAAACAGGTTCCAATTTAATAGCTTCCGATCGGATGAGGTTTTCGAATGAAGAATCTTCCCCATTAAGTGTCTTGATACGGTGCCCCTCTTGAAGACGACGATATGGTCTATCATATTCAGTAATCAATTTTTCAAGATGTGGAATCAGCATCTTGTCTCGTCCATCCAACTCTTTTTCCCATAAGATTTGTGCAATGGAGAGTTTCAGTAACTCATGAAACGCATCCTGGCCGCCAAATACCCACTGTTTATACGTTGAAAAACCACAGGAAATATTCCAGCTAGGATGTACCCAGTGCATGACCCCTAGTCCTGCAGCAAACGCGAAAGGCGAGAAGTAGCCTTTATCAATAATACGAGCGGTATCAAAAGTTAGAGTAGCGTCACCAAAAGTTTGGGCATATTTCGAGGTAAAAGGCTCCCTAATAGCTAAAAAAACAACATCCTGTTCACCTATTGCACCATCTTCAGTAGCTGTAGTGGCACTCGATTTCTTCCTCCCCAATGAAGTGGTTCCTATCCGCATTCTTTCGTCGATACTTTGTATTGATCCACTGTCTAAAATTCTTCCTAGCGATCCGAGCCGTGTCTCAGTTTCAAAGGACAATTGTCCTAAGATAGAAGGTAAGTATTGTTCAGCTTCAGTTAGGAATTTTTCGAAGCCTGGTCTCTTTTCAAGAAAGGTTCTTTTTAATCTCGAGATATTATCGGCGCTCGTGCCTCTGATGTCTGATGTGATAATTGAAAATTTGTCCTCAAAAGATCTGTTGGCTTGTTGTAATAGGGCAGTATCATTTTCGGAAAACGCTTTAAGTGCTGCGTAATTTGCTGTTGAGCAGTTTTGCCAGTCTCCTCGAGAAGGAGTTGTGCCAAGGAATACTAAAAAACCTAAAAGTCCAGAGGTCGCTCTTATGAGTAACTTTTTCATATTCTGTTTCTATATTATTATTTAGAAAGAATCAATTAGAGGGTTCAATCTAAAGAGTTGATATAACTCTACGAATTTTTGCACTTGTTCTTATTGCGCTATAATTTCCGCAACGGCTTGAATAGTTACTGCAAAATCATATAACTATACTTCGCAATCAGATCCTTCGAAGCCGATCCTGGCAAATCCGCACAGCTGATACCTGTGTGGTAGGTGCGGCCGGAACGGAATTGCAGATATTGATTGTCGTCTTCGTTTGTAGGAGCAATGACATTCAAGTTCATCGCGCCGTCGCGATCGAAGATCAGAGTTTTTTCCATCAGCTTTCTGTAATTGTCAGCGACATCGGTTGTTGGTGAAATATCGCTTTCTTCGAGCAGAATGGTTTCAAGAACGGAGGCTTCTTTAGGTAAGCGTCGTGGTTTTAGTCCGTCTGGATCTTTCGAAGCCATAATAAAGAAATCACCACCTTGCTTAAACACAAGCATCGATGGAAACACTTCTGCAGCGGCGGAGAAAACGCTCTGGACTGACTGGCAATCCAAACCATAAGAATGGAACCACAGTGAGGCAATGCCACCCGGGTTGAGCCGTTTTGAAACAGACTCATAAAATTCTTTGGTGAATAGGCTAGCTACCCCATCGACCCAAGGGTTAGAAGGCTCAGAAACGATCACATCATAAGTTTCACGAGTATGATCTAAGTAATCGCGGCCGTCTCGTTGTTCAATACTTAGTCTGGAGTCGTCCCAGATGTCACCGTCGACATTGCTAAAATATTTTTTAGAAAACTCAATCATTGCTGACGAGAGCTCGATGATCTTCACTTTTTCCATTCTGGGGTAACGGAGTGCTTGCGCTGCCGTAGATCCTGTTCCCAAGCCGATGATCAATGCAGAACGAGCTTCAGCATTAAAGAGTGCGGGGAAAGCGCTGAGTAATCGGGTGGTTTTTAGATCGCCGGAATTGGTGCCGTCGACTTTACCGTTCACTTTGAAATTTCGATATGTCTTGTCGAGGCGCCCCTGATGGATACTGATGGTTGCGTGTGGATCATCATTTCGTGCAATAACAGGAGCTCGGATACTCAAGAAGGCAACTTTATTATTCCATCCCGATTCCCAAATGGATTCGCTCGTAATTTTTCGATAGCGGTTATAGAAAAAACCGGAGGTCAGGAGATTCCAGTTAAAGGAAGGAAAAATAAGCATACTGATGCCGCCGATTGCGATGATGGCAACAGCTGCTTGTGACTGCCGAGTGACGCTGATGGCAAGTAGGGCTGAGAGTGCGAAAAGAATAATCGCTAACCCTTGAGAGATGTGTTCGATTCCTAGGTAAGGTAGTAGGATGAATGATCCTAAGAGTGCACCTGACATCAATCCTAAAATATTGAGTGCGTAGCCGATACCGATTGAACGGGTTCCTTCATCTGAGTCTTGCTCTCGGGTAAGTCTCGTGACGGCGGCGGGAAAGAGCGCGCCAATCAGGGTTGCGGGCACTAACAGGCAACCAAATTCCCAAGAATAGGCCAATACGGTTCTGGCGATAAATCCCGGATTCATAATTTCATCTAAACCGAGCACTGATCGGGGTGCCTGAGTAAACAATAGGTTCCCTGCCATGAGTGCTAATCCAGAGGCAAGTGGCAAAAGTACAAAAATTCTGTCCGCGGTCATTGGATTTACGCTGAGTTTGCGCCATGCCCAGCTTCCAAGAACGATTCCGGCAAGGACGACGGTGGTGACGACTGGAAAAACGTAGACGGTCGGCCCAAAGCATAAAGAGGTCATGCGGCCCCAAACCACTTGAATCAACATGGACGCAAAACCTGAAATAAAGAGAGTAATGAAGTCTGGATAATCCGACGCGGCCGAATAGGGGCGTTGCTGGGCTGAGCGTTTTTCGGGTATTAAAATTTTCAAGAAGGCTTTGAGTGCGGCTCTTAAAGAGGGGAAGGATTGTTCCGCCATTCCTCCACCCTGCTTCAAGTCGGCCAAGAAGTTTACGATAAAGTAGAGCCCGATATTGACGGCGGCAGCAAATAAAACAGTCTTTGTGTACCCAAGAATTGGAAGGATGAAAAAGCCGGTAGCGAAACAACCAAACATAGCGCCGAGCGTATTATAGGCATAGAGAATCGGGAGTTTTCGAGAGATTTCGTTTTTTTCAGGATAAATGTAAGGACCGATGAGCGGAAGTGTCGTCCCCATTAAAAACGTCGGTATAATGATCAGAATGGTGCAAAAAACAAATTGAATGAGGCTTGTGCTTAGTAAAGAAAGTTGGGTAAGCGACACCAAAAAATCATAAGGAATTTGGGTGAGTTTTAAGAGGGGATAAAAGAGTAAACCATAAATACCGATGAGGAGCTCCGCCACCAAGTAAAGATAAAGAGCATTAACTCCTGATCTTTTTAGTTTGGGGACATAAAGAGAACCGAGAGCGAGACCGCTCATATAGGCAGCGAGTGTGGTAGACAATGAATAGACGGTATGACCCATGATGAGTTGGATGCGATTCAGCCAAGAGACTTCATAGATTAGCGCATTCATTCCGCTCAAAAAGAAACAGAGATAGATCCATTTCTGTAGGGGTGTCGTTTTTGAATTAAGTTCTAAACTGGAATTGTCGGTTTTCAGCATAGTTTGACTCATATATTCACCATCGGCATAATCTTAAATTACTAAAGTAGACTGGTCAAATGTCGTACAGTCAGGTTAACATCCGATTTTGAAAATATCGAATAAATAATAATATTCCGAGTGTTACGAATCTTCGTCCCGACTCCGGCTGACTCTGCATTGCGAGTGTTTCTGGTCTGATGTGTTATTTGTTTTTTGGATTGCTTTGCTTCCATTCTTTGACTTGCTTTAATGGTCAATTATGTTAGCTGTTGAGGTCTATGAGCGGTGATAAAATCCCGATGACAGTAAAGGGAAAGAAGTTACTAGAAGACGAGTTAAAACAGCTAGTTACCGTAGAACGTCCAGCAGTTGTCAAAGCTATTGAGATTGCTCGAGGGCATGGTGATTTATCTGAAAATGCGGACTATAGTGCAGCTAAAGAACGCCAAGGATTTATTGAGGGCAGGATTCAGGATATCAATGGTAAGCTCGCAAGAGCCTTGGTAATTGATCCTACCTCGATTAAGTCAACCAATGTTGTATTTGGCGCGACCCTGGACCTAGAAGAGCTTGAGAGTGGAAAGCAAGTTACATTTACGATAGTAGGTGTTGATGAGGCCGATATCAAAAATAATAAGATCGGAATTACCTCACCTTTGGCTCGAGCTTTGATTGGTAGAAAAGAAGGGGACGAAGTTATAGTGAATGCTCCAAAAGGACAAATCCATTACCAAATTATCCAGATCAAGTACGAATAGGGATAGAAATCCTTCGGTCCAGTTTGTAAAGGGAGTTGGGCCTAGGTTAGCGAGTGTTTTTTTCCAGCCGAGAGATTGAAACTGTCAAAGATCTTCTTTATTTTTTTCCACGACTTTACGAAGACCGTACTGCAATAAGAGAAATTGGCCATTTGCAGGAAGGCGAAAAAGCCACAACATCGTTGACGGTTTTAGGAGTGCGATCGATTCCAATTCAAAAATTAGGCCGCTCGATTCTAGAGGCCCGATGCACGGATTCGCGGGGCGGGACGCTCAGGCTAAAGTGGTTCTACGTTCCTCCGGGTTTGCAAAAGAGATTAATTCCTGGGACCAATCTGGTGGCTACGGGAAAAGTAAAGTTTTATAACAATCAACCGGAAATGGTTCACCCAGAGTTAAACTGGGGTGCTAGCTCCTATCATCAGAATTCTCAAGAGAAGTCTCAAGAAAAGACTCAAGGCCAGAATGCAGAACGTCATTTTGGCAGAGTTGTTCCTATCTATATTGAGATTGAAGGAATCTCGACTCGAACCTTACGGACCATTCTCTGGCACGCTCTAGATCAGTTCGGTGATCTGATTCAGGAGGATCTGCCTTCTTATTTGCTCACCAAAAGAAATTTGTCGTCTCTGCCCGACGCAGTCAGAAATATCCATTTTCCTCCAGAGGACAAGAATTACGGCTTGGAACAACTAAGCGCTTTCGATAGTCCTGCACATAGGCGTTTGATTTATGGGGAATTTTTTAAGTTCGAATATTTAGTTCTCAGACGACGACTTCAGGAACAACATATAGGCGCACCAATCTTACCGACACCGCTAGTCCCGCCTACGGCACTGGTGGCAAAACTGCCCTTCCAGCTAACTGCTGTCCAGAAACAAGCGTTAGACGAAATTTTAGCCGACTTTTCTAAACCCTACCCAATGAATCGTCTTATTCAAGGTGACGTGGGTGCTGGTAAAACCGTCGTGGCTTTGCTTGCCGCAGCTGCAATTCTTGAAATGGGGGGGGCAGGTAGCGCTAATGGCTCCGACCGAGATTTTATCGGAACAGCACTATCAGAATGCTCGAAAGTTATTCGGTCAACAAATGAAGTCTTTTTTGCTCACCGGACGTACCTCCTTATCTGATCGAACTTTGATTCAACAGAATCTGAGTTCAGGAGACCCTCTGCTTCTAATCGGAACGCATGCGTTACTTGAGGATCCTGTTTCCTTCGCTCATTTATCTTTCGTCATTATTGATGAACAACATCGCTTCGGGGTTGAGCAGAGAAGAACACTTCGAAATAAAGGTCAAAAGATCGATCCGAATACTGGCGTGAGTACGTTACCCCATTCGTTGATTCTGACAGCCACACCCATCCCCAGAACACTTGCGCTCAGTGCATTTGGAGATTTGAGTGTTTCCTCAATTCGTGAACTTCCTCCTGGAAGAACACCTATTATTACCCGGGTCGTTAAGAATCTTGGGCATCGAAAGGAAGCTTACCAGGCTATTACACGAGAATTAAAGGGCGGAAAGCAGGCCTACTTTATCTATCCTTTAATTAATGAGAGTGACGCAGAAGGATTTACTGAATTGAAAGCTGCTGTGGCAGAGGCGGAGAATTTAGCAAATATTCACTTTCCGAACTATTCTGTAGGTTTATTACACGGGGAAATGAAAGCTGAGCAAAAAGCAGCTGTAATGGATGGTTTTAAGTCTGGGAAGATCCAAATACTAGTTTCTACTACGGTTGTAGAGGTAGGAGTAGATGTTCCAAACGCCACGGTAATGGTCATTGAGCACGCCGATCGATTTGGTCTTTCGCAGCTCCATCAATTGAGGGGCCGCGTAGGGAGAGGTCGCGATCAGTCTTACTGTTTTTTATGTACCCATTCAGGTCCGATGACGGAACGTCTAGGAGTACTCGAAAAATCTAATGACGGATTTGCGATTGCAGAGGCAGATTTGTCGATTCGCGGTCCAGGCGAATTTCTGGGCACGCGTCAAGCAGGTGGATTGCCTTTTCGCGTAGCAGATTTGGTAAGAGATCAGGGTTGGTTGTTGATAGCAAGAGATGATGCTCTGGAATTATTACAAGAAGACCCCGGTTTGAAAAAACCTGAGAATTATTGTCTGAAAAAGTTCTTCGAATCGGATGGAAAACTCCAAACGGATCGTTTTTACACATCTTAAGTTAATTAAATTATCGTCTTATATGGGTATATGGGTGACCATTTGTGTCGAATTTGACACATAATAAATTGACTAATTTAGTATATAATTGAGTTATCGACTACTCTTCTCTTTAATTATTAATGTGATAATATGCTGATATTATTAGACTTATAAACTTTATGTATCTAAGAAATGTCTTTGGTTGACAAACTTAATGCTATGCATTAATTTATATAATTATGATTGATTTGAATAAAAAAATTAGACTAGTTGGTGAGTTTATTAGGAAGAGACGTGAGTCATTAAAGTTATCTCAGCGATCGCTCGGTATGCTTTTTGATCCTCCAGTCACAACCCAATTTATTTCGAATGTTGAACGCGGTGTAACGCCATTACCGCCCATGCATATTCCAGTTTTAGCAAAGGCTTTGTCGGTAAATCCTTCAGAGCTTACAATGCTTCTTGAAAAAGAATATGCAATGAAGCTTAATGGTCGACTTGGCTCGAACGGCGTAATACCCGGAATGTCTGGTAGCGAGGAATATGATCTTTCTCCTAGCATAAGCATTTCTAAAGGGGACTACGACTTCATGAGAAATCTCTATGATGCTTATCGAGTTTCCGACGTTAAGACTAAGCAGGCCTTTGCTACTGTTTGTGAAAGCATCTTGATGATTCCAAAACCGAATATTCACGAGTAAGCAGTCCTCGACAGTTTTAAGCCAGCATTAGAATTGAAAAACTCCTAAGAAAAATACTATACTGCTCCAGAAATTGGATCATTTGCCGATTTCTATAGGGAGAGTTATGTCGATTGATTTGCCTATTTACCCAAGACCGATCGGTGCAAGAGTAAAGAACAATTCGCCTAAACGTGCGACCGGAAACGGCACAGATAGTAATAGCACTGGCAATGCAAGTCTATTTCATGGATTTACTAAGAGTTTTGACGGGACTAAACTTTTCTATAGCGTGGAGGGTTCAGGCAAGCCTCTCATATTTTGTTATGGCTTAATCTGTTCTAGCCTCCATTGGACTTACCAAATTGACTATTTCAAGAATAAATACCAGGCTGTATGGTTTGACTATAGAGGGCATCATAATTCTGACGCCCCCGCGGACTTAAAGCAGCTCACCCTAAAGAATATTGCGCTCGATCTGAAGGCCGTCTTAGACGAGTTGGAGATAAAGGACGCCGTA
This sequence comes from Deltaproteobacteria bacterium, assembly GCA_013286765.1. The sequence continues at coordinate 33,758 of JABDFB010000005.1, read as the reverse complement.
CTTTTGGGCCATAGTATGGGAGTCAATGTCGTTCTTGAGTTTTACCGACAGAACCCGGAACGTGTGGCAGGGTTGGTTCTTGCAAATGGGACTGCCAAAAGGCCTTTAGAGACAGTTTTTGGCCAGAATCTTTTTCAGATTGCGTTTAAAACTTTGAAACGTCTTTATGACGCTTCTCCGGAATTGGTCTCACTCTTTTTTAGGCTTCAAAAAGGAAACCCCATCGCGCGATCTATCGTGGCGCTCTGTGGTTTTAATCCTCATTTAACGCCCAAAGCTGATATCGAGCTTTACATTGAGCAAGTGGCGAAGACGGATCCGGCTATTTTGATACGTTTAATTGAAGACTATGAAGCTTTTGACGCTACCGCCTGGCTTCATACGATCGCCGCTCCTACTTTGATTATTGCAGGTGAACACGACCGAGTTATACCAATAGAACAGCAGGAACTGATTCACCAACTGATTCCTAATAGTAGCTTAGAAATCATCCGGCATGGCAGTCATTGCCCACAAATGGATTTGCCTGACTTGGTCAATGTCAAAATTGATCAATTTCTTAACCGGATCGGCTACGGTTCAGTTGCCACTCCATCCAAGGAAACCGCCAATCGATCCACTGGTCGACTGGAATTCCCTGAGAATTGAGAAGGCGCTTCAGCGTTTCCATACAAATGAGTCCGTGGCATTTTCCTTCCCCAACATGGGTCGCCGATAAAACGGCTTCAATTGATTGAAGTTTTCCTTGTTTAATGCGCTCTATGATCTGTCGTGAGGTGATTTTGAGACAAGGACAGAGCATTGCTGAAGGTTCCGCATCTAAATTTCGATCCGGAATTTCTACTCGCATAGAACTCTGCACTGCCGTCTGACATGCCGGTTTTTTAACGCCATTGATGGTCACTTGGCAGAGTCCGCAGCTCGCATCTGGACAGAGCAGAATATCTTCTTGCCGTTCCTTTCCTGTTTCAAAAAGAACTTTCGATAGAGTGAGTTTATTTCGAACCGAGCGTTTCTCTCCATTGATGGTGATAGAGATTTTTTCCTCACTTTCATCGGATCGATTCATAGCCTCCAAGAAAATAGGATCGGTGGATTGGGACTGGCGTGCTTTCTTAACCCCGCGAGCTTCCCATAGAAGATAGTGAGGTACCTTGAGTTGTAGAAGGTGAGTTCCTGGATCTTCCGAACCAGTAATTTTCTCGATTCGGGCAGTTCCTAACGAATCTCCCTTGCGATTGACAAGTATAGCAAGTTCGTTCTCTCGCCATGTTTTTTGTCCCCGCCAAGGAAGGGTCAGTGTCGATAGGGATTGATTTTCCTGTTCTTGCATCATGGGAATAGCAAGACTGGGGCAGGCTATTACGCATTTGGTACAGGCAGTACACGCGTTTTCATTGAGAATCATCCCCTTGACTCTACTGGTCCGATCGGTGCGAATGGCAGAGGTAGGGCAGACGTTTTGACAGACTCGGCAATTGATGTCCTCGAAACATTCAATAGATGCGATGGGACGAGCTTTATACGCGGTTCGAGGGACGCCTGAGAAGTTTTTTATTTTTATGGAATCGTCGAGACCAATCCATTTCCCTTGGTACGAAGGGATAAATGGGCTTTCCAAATATTTCTGTTGATTCCGAAGTTTGAGCTTAGCTCTTCGGAACGATCGGTCAAAGTCTTCGCGCTTATTTCCAACGTCTGCGATTAAAGATCGAATGATTTTTCCACCGAGCCATTTACCGCGTTCTTCTTCGAGATGCCATCCTTCGACATCTTCCGAATAGGTGGCTCTGGCGGTTTGTTCCATTTCAAAAAGAAGCGAATTGGGGGGATACTCCCGCAAGCCAGAGCTCAGAGAATAAGGTCCGGCAGAAATAACTCGGCCAATTTCTAAGACACGCACTCCTTGCGAATCTTGTAAGCGTAGTTGCCAAGCAAATGGTCCTCGAGATGAAAGTTGAATGGGAGTCGCTTCGATGACCTTTCCCCCTAGAACCTCAAATCTACGCCGTTCCACTTCCCAACCAGCATATCTCTTTGCCTTCCATTGGGCTGTGGTTTCTACGCAGAAGACTTCTGGTACGTTCGTTTCTAGAAGAGAGCACCCGAAACGAAATGCGCGATTTCCTGTTCCCAGGATCACGGTTCTGGGTGTCCAATAAGAGCCACTCACGGAACGGAGTTTTTCGGCGGTGGCGATTGGAATCAATCCTGACGAATACCACCCCTGAAATGGATCCGGGAATGAAGCGGGATTTGATAATTTGACAATGGCCCTCGCTTGGATACGGTGAATTCGGTTCTGACTATCTTCGACAACTGCAATACCACCAGTTCCGACGTTCGGAATGACGCCTCGAACTTTGACGGTGTCACCGCCAAATTGGCCCACGGAAAGGTTCATTTCCGCACAAAATCGAGAGAGAGCACGAGCTCCGGGCGTCGGCCAAATTTCGATGGTGGGTGCTGCGACTACGATTACGTCAAAACTTCCACTTCTTACGGTAATTTCCACCTTAAGTCTCCGCCAGAAGTTGGCTGCAGGCCAACCTCGTATTTCTCACGATCTGGGCTATGGGTCCGTCGCAGCCTGAAACCACACGAACCATTGGATTTTCATGAGAGAGAATCCAGGAAATTTCCTCATGATCATGGTCCCATTCAAACAAAGTTCGTGGTTTCATAGAAGCGATAGAAAGTCGATCCCACCCGAGTAAATCGTGGCAGACGTTGGATATAGCGGTAAATGATTCACTACCTGCCCAAGTCAGGGGGGCTGACGGGGCTCTTTCCAGCTGCATCAGTGGACCTGCTTTAAGAATGGCCAGCTTTTTATTTAGCTTCTCATTTAGCTTGGGCATACCTTCTATGTGTGCCCAAACCGCCATGTCTTGATAAATTCCGATAGTGTTGGGATCCAAAGATTGGTTGGTATCAAAAATCCATTGTTCCCAAAGACGCACTCCCCGTGGGAATCGGGGCGTTACTGCACGACGCTTTGCCTGGCTTAAAACCCAACTACTCAAACGCGGTGTCCAAAAGACGAGCATTCCGTTTCTGAGGGTCGTGGTATTGGGAACCCCCTGCGAAAGAAATCGGATTCCACCTGGGATCCATTCAATCTGACTAACTGTTGAGAAAAAACGTTTAATGTTTACGCGTTCTCGCACAAACTCTAACAACCCATTGCGATAGCGGATAGAATCCACGTCACTTAATTTTGGAATGAAAATCGCCGAGACTTTACTGTTTGTCGAAAGCGTACCAGGAAATCTCCGGGCCGCTGGAAGATCCTCAAGGAGCTGAGGGTTCAGTCCGGAGTCAGAGGCTTCCACATAAAGATTCTCTAATTTCTCCCAGCTCCGAATTTTTTCTCTTTCAAAACTTCGAATCCAAATCCAAAGGCGGCCGCGTTGTCTCACGTGCGGTGCCGAAACATCGTGAAAGCCGAGTGACTGATGTTCAGGGGCCCAGAATTCTAGTGCGCCGGGAAATTCTGGTCGTAAAATTTCTAATTGCCGATCCGGTTGACTCTTTGCGATTCTGTCTGGTCTGGGAATTTCAGGCACGAAGGGATCAAAAGGCATCTCTGAATCCTCAAGGAAGAAGTCCCAATCCGGATTGAGAAGAGTGATCGACTTCCCCTGAGCGAGAAATTGTTTTGCAGCGACCAAAGGAGCTAGTCCGGTCCCAAGCAAAGCAACGTCACTATCAAACAACATTGGCTAAATTACCCATCACCCGTTTGAGAGCTGTCTGGATTTGGGCTCGCTTGTATTCGCTATGAGCGCTTTTTCCTTTTTCATTTTCTTCCGCGCTGCGTTTGTCTACGATTTGAACTTCGTATGGATAGAAAAATCGAATTTCCCGCTGAATATGCTTGAGATCGATCCGATCAATAGCTTTGTGGACATCGTCGGAAATTTGACTGGATTTGGCTACAGTCTTGAGGTCTTTTATGTCGGTATAAAGGGGATTTTGAAGTTTAATCAATTGGCGACAAGTGAATTGAAGCGAGCGATAGTGCTCGCTGGTATGAGGATTTTCCTTATCCCCCTGTTGTGGAATAAAAGCGTGTTCCAGCTTTGAACGTAGGGTCTCTTCCGAAATTTCCTTTTGTTCGGCCAGCCCAAGATATTTTTCCAGTACCAAACGGAGAGACTCGATATTTACTAGAGTATTTCTAGAACGGCTCGGCTTGATATTGGGCGGCATAATGATCATCTTGTCTTTCAAATACTTGACGATTCTGAGACATTCGATCGGATCTTGCGTAACAAATCGAATCCCAACTCTATCAAAAATATCCTCAGCTACATTCCCTGGCTTATGAAGTAGTTTGAGAACAATCGAGGCACGCGATTTTTTTGGTTTTGTTTCAAAGGCCGAGAGGCTGATTTTCAGTGGATCTTTCAGGCCATCGCCTAGAAAAAGATCGCCCTCGCTGTCGCGATGGATCATCTTATAAAAACGATCAAATATCTGCTTCTGGATATCGGCAAAATAAGAACTTCGGACATCTTTGTCTATGTGACCAATAGTATGCATGACCTTCAAGATACTACACGCCCATTGTTGTTGCTGTTGACCATGATGATCGGTGCCCTGACCTGGATAATTCAGGCCGACCATTAAGAGCAAATCTCGGATATCGGCTAGTTCAATGATCTTTCTGGGGATCTCTAATTTCAATCCGTCGGGATTTTCTGGGTAAAGAAAATATTTTCGAATGAAGTTGAGGGCTTCATGGAAATTCCCGTGAACCTCTGCCCTTTCAATGGGGTTGTCAAGGTCGTAGCCGTAGCTCCTGATAAAAAGGTCGGCCTCTTCCAGATCTTTTACTTGAAAAGCCGTTAGAGAATCGATCGCGGAGGTGCCGCTTACAATAATATCAAGGATCTCGGACTTAAAATCATATTTTTGTTGTAAGAGTGAGCTTGAATGCTTTTCCATTTCCAGTAGACCTTATCTGAGCGTTGACAGTCATTTCAATACTATTAAAGCAGAATGTGGACGCCAGGACTTTTCCATTGTAGTTTGGCGATCTTAGAGGGGGCCATATATGCCTGAGCAAATTTCTTCAACTCCCCAAGTCAAATCGTTTCGCGTTGGGTTAGCTTTTGTTATCGCTACTGCATGCGGTGCTGGTTTTTTTCCGAAGGCCCCAGGGACTATGGGAACCTTGGTCGCTATGCCTCTGGCTTATATGCTTCGAAATGAACCGGACGTGTTTCGTGCAGGTTTTTGGATTATTCTCATTGTGATTGGAACTTGGGCAGCCAAAGTTTTTGATGAAGTAATGAAGACAAACGACAATCAGAATATTGTTATTGATGAAGTCATCGGCCTAGGAATCTCTAGTTGGACAGCTGGAGATGATATGAAGGCATGGGTACTCGCTTTTATTTTATTTAGAATATTTGATGTGTTAAAGCCGTTTCCAGTCCGAAATATAGATCGGTGGTCCAAGAAACAGGCATCTGCCTGGTGGAAAGGATTTGGAGTTATCGCTGACGATATCGTAGCCGCCTTTCAGGCGCTAGCCGTTATGGTGGCGCTTCAGCACTGGCATGTATTGCTGTGATTCGTCGCGATTCTGATATCGAATCGGTAATCTTCTTATGGTATGGTCACTGCTCTCTCATCGCCAAAAAAACAGCTTCCAAGGAGAAATAAATGGAAATCACTGAAAGAAGAAATAGCCTTGAGGCAGCGAGTGGCCAAAAAAATAAAGCCATCGAACTTGCCGTTCAAGCAATCGAAAAACAATTTGGTAAGGGTTCTATTATGCGTTTGGGAGCTAACGAATCGCTCGTTGCCCACGATGTGCCAGTAGTGCCCAGCGGTTCTCTTAGTTTAGATATCGCGTTAGGAATAGGCGGCTATCCTAGGGGAAGAATTGTAGAAATCTATGGTCCTGAGGCTTCGGGAAAAACAACATTGACGCTTCATGCAGTCGCTGAAGCGCAAAAGCAAGGCGGAGTAGCTGCTTTCATCGACGCGGAGCATGCTCTAGACGTTAATTATGCTCGTAAACTCGGCGTAAGAACGGACGATCTGCTCATTTCACAGCCAGATACCGGTGAACAAGCTTTAGAAATCGCCGATATGTTGGTGCGTTCTGGTGGAATTGACATTTTGATTGTTGACTCAGTCGCTGCACTCGTTCCTCGTGCGGAAATCGAAGGCGAAATGGGTGACTCTCATATGGGTCTTCAAGCGCGTTTGATGAGCCAAGCGCTTCGAAAGCTGACCGCCACGATTAACCGGAGCAGAACACTAGTTGTTTTTATTAATCAGATCCGAATGAAAATTGGTGTGATGTTTGGAAATCCGGAAACAACGACAGGAGGAAATGCTCTGAAATTCTACTCCTCCGTTCGATTGGATATCCGTCGAATTGCTGCGATTAAAGACGGCGAGAACATCATCGGAAATCGTACTCGCGTAAAGGTTGTCAAAAATAAGATGGCACCTCCTTTTAAAGAAATTGAGTTTGATATTCTTTATGGAGAAGGCATCTCGAAAGAAGGAGATTTGCTCGACCTTGCAAGTAGTTTGAACATTGTTGAAAAAAGCGGCACTTGGTACACCTACAAAGATGAAAGGCTTGGCCAAGGTCGTGAAAACGCCCGAAACTACTTAAGAGAACATTCAGAGCATATCAAGACGATCCGCGAGGAAGTTCTCCAAAAATCAGGCATTGGTAATAAAGCGGGAAATGGCCAAGCGAGCCCGGCAGCTTCTGAAAAAGTTAGTTCAACGACTGCCGTGTCCGGTGCGACACTGGCGGGAACACCTACGGTTGCTCCGGAAAGCACTGCAGGGAAAGCGAAAGCTGCAGGACCAACTCAAGCTGCGTCTGCACCTGCTAAAAGCACAGGACCTGCTTCCAGTGGGAAGAAGTAATTGAAGAATCTCCTGCCTTAGGCAGGAGATTCTTCGACGCTTAGGGAACTTGTCATTTTTAAAGGTTCGCTCACCCCGCCCTTAAAGGGCGAAGTGAGCGAACCCTGCGTTCAAATACGTTAGGCTGAGCCGCGTTAAAAAAGACACACTGGCTATTGAAAAATAGTTAGATACAATAAAGATAATGAAAAATATTCGTTATTTGTCGATAGCGGGTGTGTTCGTCGTCTTAGTAGCGGCTCAGCCCACCACTGTAGTAGGGTCAGAAGGCCGTCCTGTGGCTCGGTGGTTCCGAAATGCTTTTTCTCGAAATAAGCAGCCATGTAATCCCAATAGCACTCAGGAGGCAACGTCCCCAATGGGCGATAGCCTTTCAGGTCTTTCGCCGTTAGAAACTAAGGAAGTAAGTGACTTAGAGGCTAACGCCAAAGGCGACGGTAAAAACACCATTGGTGCTCCCCCAGGGGAAGTGGCTAGGCAAGAAGCTCTTTTAAAGGCTCAGAAAGATTTGATAGGCTACTTGAAAGGGAATCCCATCGACCCTTCTACGGGTCAGGCCGATAGGCAATTTAGCCGACTAGATCACTTAGTCCGATTGGCAGAAGGCGAAAATCAAAGGAATTTTAAAGGGTGTATGGGCGTGCCTAGTAAGTCTATGCAGGCCTTTTGTGCTCGCAACAAATCCGGTAGCTACGACGCCATGCTTGAAGAACACTTAAAGGGACTACCTCTTCCGAATAAGATTGGTCTCTTTGTAGAAGCCCTAGAGTCACGTCCGTTGATGAGTTCGGCCAAGACTCAGAACTATGATGCTAAAGTTGCCAAATCCACTACAAAACTACAAACTGCGAGATGGCTATACTTGCATTTATTGGCAGATAAAAATACCGTTTGGTCCGGCGCTGAAGCTTGGAAAAATGAAGGAAATGTTGCTGACTTCCTCTCTTCCAAAAATAGTCGGAGGACTGAGCCAATCCCCGCCATTCTTGAAATAAAGGACATTCCTGAGGGCCTTCAGATGAGGTTGAAAAACCAGCAGCCCGGGCGGAAAGCCTCAATCGACGGCTCAAAAAGATCCTCGCAGTCCCAATAAGCGTAACAAAATCGCCCATTGCTTGTCTGTCCCATCCCGAGATAAGACTGTGCCATTATGAAAGCCGCAGAGATTCGAAGTGCATTTCTCAAGTATTTTGAAAAAAATGGTCACACCGTCGTCGAAAGTTCTTCCCTAGTACCCCAAAACGACCCAACCTTGCTTTTCACGAATGCGGGGATGGTTCAATTCAAGGATGCTTTTTTAGGTAAGGAAAAAAGACCGTACGTTCGCGCGACGACTTCTCAAAAGTGCGTCCGGGCGGGGGGGAAACATAACGACCTCGAAAATGTAGGCTTTACCGCACGGCACCATACTTTTTTTGAAATGTTGGGGAATTTTTCCTTTGGAGATTATTTTAAGAAGGATGCGATTCACTTTGCTTGGGAATTCCTAACTAAAATACTTAAGCTTTCAAAAGATCGCCTCTATGTCAGTGTTTTTGAAACGGACGATGAAGCTGCTGATATCTGGCAAAAGCAAGAAGGCGTTCCGAAAGATCGGATCTATCGCTTCGGCGAAAAAGACAATTTCTGGGCAATGGGGGATACGGGCCCTTGTGGACCCTGTAGCGAAATATACATTGATCGGGGAGAGCAATACGCCTGCGGTAAGTCGACTTGTGGCCCAGGTTGCGATTGTGATCGCTATGTGGAGATTTGGAATCTTGTCTTCATGCAGTTTAATCGAACTGCCGATGGCAAACTAAATCCGTTGCCAAAGCCCTCGGTCGATACTGGGGCTGGTCTAGAACGCATCGCCACAGTTCTTCAGGGTGTGGATACCAACTACGAGAATGACTTGTTTCTCGAGATCATTCAGAAAACGGCCAAACTTGCCACTATTCCTTATAATCAAAAATCGGAGAGAGCAGTCTCGTTTCGAGTGATTGCAGACCATTCACGCTCGGCCACGTTTCTAATAGGGGACGGAGTTCTTCCTTCTAATGAGGGAAGAGGCTATGTGCTGCGAAGGATTATTCGTCGCGCAATTCGACACGGAAAGAAGTTAGATTTTAAAGGGCCTTTTTTTTACAAGACTATAGGTTTTGTCATTGATCAAATGAAGGATGCATATCCGGATATAGCCGATAAACGATCCTTTATTGAAAAAGTCGTTTTGAACGAAGAAGAGCAATTTTTAAAAACCCTGGATCGTGGCCTGTCATTGCTTGCCGAGGAAACGCAGAAATTGGGTTCTTCCAAGACTCTGCCGGGTGAAGTCGCTTTTAAGCTCTATGACACTTACGGATTTCCGCTAGATCTGACTCGAGTGATTTGCGCAGAGAGCGGCATCGATATCGATGAGGCGGGTTTCGAAAAATCGATGGACCGTCAACGCTCGGAATCCCGTAAGCACTGGAAGGGCTCTGGCGAAGTTTCGCTCGATTCAACTTATTTGCAACTTGCGCAGGAGTTGAAAGAAAAGGGGACGTCACCAAAGTTTGTGGGCTACGAATCCCAAGTTAGTCAGAGCGAGTGCTTGGCGCTCTTGGTTCCGCAAAAAGAGGGTCCACTTCATCGAAACAATTCTTATTCTACTCCACCAGCAGCCACAACTGCAGATAGCCAGGAGAAGAGTTCGATTATTGAGGCGGTCTTTGCAGAAACGCCATTTTATGCTGAGAGTGGTGGGCAGGTCGGTGATCGTGGTCGTGTGGTAGGTCCTGGTTTTGAAGCGGAAGTGATTGATGTGCAAAAGCCGGCACCCGACTTGATTGTTGCCCATCTGGTTCCTAAAAAAGGGTCGATCCGAGTTGGCGAAATTTATACACAAGAAACGGATAGAGAATTGCGCGCACTTACGGCGCGAAATCACACTGCAACGCATATGCTCCAGTGGGCCTTGCGTGAAGTACTGGGTTCGCATGTGAAGCAGGCCGGTTCTTTGGTTGCTCCGGATCTTTTGCGATTTGATTTCACCCATTTTAAGCCCATGTCGGAGGAAGAGATCTTGCGAACGGAGGATCTCCTCAACGCAAAAATTTGGAACGCAGAATCTGTCATTAAACAGGAAATGAAGAAAGATGAAGCACTTGCAGCGGGCGCGATTGCGTTTTTCGGCGAAAAATATGGAGAACGTGTAAGAGTGGTGAAGGTGGGCTCGTTTTCGACGGAGCTCTGTGGTGGAACGCACGTAAATAATTCATCGGACATTCATCTTTTTAAGATCGCCAATGAAAGTGGGATCGCTGCGGGCGTTCGTAGAATTACCGCTTATACTTCCAAGGGTGCATTCGACTATTTGCGGAAGAGAGATCAAGATATTAAACAAGTTCGAGATCGATTGAGAGCCTCATCAACTGACGAGATTATGGGAAAAATCGACAAAATGGCGAGCGCTGAGAAAGAGATTCGTAAGCAGCTCGAGCAGCTCCAAGCGCATTTAGCGGGTGGCGAGATCGATGAGATGATTTCCAAGTCTTATGCAGGTGCGGGTGGGGGACGTGTTATTATTGGCCTCTGTCAGCCCAACGAACAAGGCGTAAAGCATCTGAGAGAGATGGCAGATCGTCTGAAACAAAAAGTTGCGGATGCTGTTATCGTCTTAGGAATAAGAGATGATGCAAGCGGGAAGGTATTTGTTTTGGCGACTAAAGGTCCCAAAGCTCCCGGTCAGTTTAATTCCAATGAGCTTATTCAGAAGATTGCCCCTTTAATTGAAGGAAAGGGCGGTGGCAAACCCGATTTAGCTCAGGCGGGCGGTTCTCTCAGCAAAGGACTTGAAAGCGCACTTGAAGAAGCAAAAAAGGTTATTGCGCCCTCCAAATAGTTTTAAGAGTAACGGGTTTTGTATCAAATTCAGCGACTAGCTTCGGGAGCCAGTCTTGCTCGCAAGAACCGGCTGACGAAAGCAGGTAGGAGCTTAACCGAGAGCGGTTTTTGTAAAAGAGCGTCGGCACCGTATTTTTCAGCCTGATCAGAAGTCAAAACAGAATATCCCGACATCATTATGACGACAGGTCCCTTGTCGCGTCGGGTCTCGTGGGGCCCGATTATTTTGAGAAGTTCGTCACCATCTCCGCCTTCCATCCTTACGTCCGAAATAACGACATCAATTTTTCGCTCTTCTAGTATGAAGGCAGCATCCAAAGCGTTTTCTGCTTCAATAACCTGGCAGCCATAATTAGAGAATTCCCTCTTAACAAGGGTTCTAATCATGGGTTCGTCATCAACGATTAAGACGGTGAGATTGTTCAAGAGTTGTGTGTGGTCATCGTCCCTTTTATCGAGAATTGATTTTGTTTTGTGTTTCATTGAGCAATATCCTCTCTTAAATTTCTTTACGGTAGAATATCAAGATAACTTTAGTTTTATGTAAGCACGTTGGTAGTGCGCCTGTCCTCCGAGAGCAATCAAAGCCTCGCTGGCAAACAGCCTCGTTAAATATTCGGCAAATATTGCCGATGAACTGATGTAGGGACAGAAATGAAACTAACGCTTCGTACTATTCTCTTTCATTTGCTTTTTCTTGTGGGTGTCACGGCCTTAAGTGACACCGACGAGTTTGTCGTTTATAGTGTCTATCAAACGGTAAGTCTGGAGTCCGCGAAAGCACAAAATCCGAAAGACTACTACATCAGCATGGGGTACCAGCACGGTCTCAAGAAGGGAGCAATTCTCGAAGTGATGAGAAGGATTCCTTCTTTCGACACCTCCGGCGAGAAACTCTACCGAGAGGTCATATTCCCCATTGCACTTATCAAAGTGATCCATGTCGAGTCGAAATCAGCGATCGCGCGTTTAGAAAAATTACTTCCAGTCAATGAAGTCCCGATTTCTATGCCCAGAGCCGTGGCTGTAGGCGATGTTGTGAGACCCGCAAAAAATTAGTCTCGTCATGGGGATGGGAGCGGCCCTCGTCTTCCTATTTAATCTAAAAAAAATCTTCCTCGCGTTCAGTTTTGAGTGTAAAAGTATGTTTTAGTGATTTACGGTTACGGCTGCATTCAATTCAGGAGGATTTCATGATCGCACAAACTGGTATTTTTCGCCGCGTCTTTCTCATTGTGAGCATTATTGCTCTCAGTTGTGCGGCAGGTTGTTCAAGCGCAAAGAAAAAAGGTGGGGAAGGCCCCGAGATTCCAGAAGCTACGGCTGCGGATGAAAATTCCTCAGGTGATTCAGATTCAGGAAGAGCAATGGGTCTACGAACGATTCATTTTGCTTTCGATTCATTCTTTTTGGATGATGAAGCAAGATCGATACTTGAAGCAAATGCTCGAATATTAAAAGAGCACACAAATGTGAGAATTCAAATAGAAGGACATTGTGACCAACGCGGCGGAATACAGTATAATATTGCATTAGGTGAGAAACGCGCTAATGCAGTCAAAGGATATCTGGCTAAACTTGGGATTCAACACGACAGAATCAGTGTCATCAGTTTTGGTAAAGAAAAACCAATTGATCCAGCCACAACAGATGAGGCTTACGCAAAAAATCGAAGGGCAAACTTCGTCATTACGTCGACTTAAGGGTGAACTAGCAAAGCTCATTGTTTTGAGCTTGGTGGTGCTTTCAGGGTGTTCCCTTACGGCAACTCGTCCTATGCAGGAGATGTCATATACATCCGCTGCCATCCGTGCGGCGAAAGAGGTACAGGCAGATAATCTTGCACCGGAGACGTATCGACAAGCCAACGAGTGGTTTCGTAAGGCTCGAAAAGAATACCGCCTGAAGAATTTCAAACAGGCCAAAGATTATGCTGATAAAGCAAGAAGTTTGGCCGAACAGGCGGAATTTGATTCCATTGTGAACGGCGGAAATCGTGAGGACAAGGGCATCAAGGATCCCTTGGAAAAGTGAAGGGAATTGCTGGCCAATCCTGACGGTTGCTCCCTTTCGTCCCCCTTGCTATGCAGTTCGACTAATGCCAAGATAGGGCTGGCATGAAAAAGCACGTAGCGCTTAGTTTAGTCATTTGTATCTTTGCCGTCGGTTGTCTTCGCACGCGGTCTCAAGTAAGAGATGGATCCTCGGAATCACCCCCAGAGGCGGAGGTTTACCAGGCAGCACCCCCTGCTGCGCCCGCTCCAGGTCGAAATCCAGGAGTCCAGTATGATGTTGATGAGATCAAACAGGAAATGACTCGGATCGAAGGGCGTTTAGAAGATATCGAGAGGGCCCAAAAACAGCAGTCTGAAGACCGAGCGAAGCAGGCGAACGACGGTGATACGGTTAGAAAGCTCGAAACTAAGATAGACAAGCTGGAGCAGGATCTAGGGAACCTTCAAGCCGACTTAAAAAAACAAAGCTCTTCGCCAGCGGAGGTTCAGCACCTCCTAGAAAAGGCCAAAAGTCAGTATGCCGCGGGTGATTTTGATGATGCTATCGAAAGTCTCTCAGATTATTTGGGAATGCCGTCTGCAAAAAAGGTTGAGGAGGCTACATTTCTGAGGGCGGAGGCTTATTACAAGCTGAAGGAATATAAGAAGGCCATTGTGGATTATTCGAAATTCCCAGAGAAGTTTAACCGTTCTACACGCATGCCTGCTGCGCTCTACAAAATAGGGCTTTCCTTTGAGGCTCTTGGCCTGAAGGATGACGCACGGGGATTTTACCAAGAGTTAAATGATAAATACCCCAAGTCCCCGGAAGCCAAGAAGATAAAAGGTAAATTAAGAAGTTGAAGGTGGAGGTAAATGCCGCTAGTTTTTTCCGGCGGTAGGCAGTTCTAATATGATTTTAGCTTTAGAAACCTCTTGCGATGAATGTAGTGCCTCGGTGGTTCACCATGAAAGAGGCAAAACGGTACAGGTTCTCAGCCTGGTGACTTTCTCGCAAATTCAGATTCATAAACCCTATGGGGGTGTTGTTCCGGAGATTGCTTCCAGGAATCACTTGGAAACGATCAATACCGTTATCAATGAAGCGCTTAAAGAGGCCGGTGTGGGACTGAGTTCGCTAGAAGCGATTTCCGTAACCAATCGACCCGGACTTGTTGGAGCCCTGTTGGTGGGCGTGAGCGCAGCCAAAGCCTTAGCCTATGCCTTTGATAAACCTCTGATACCGGTCCATCATTTAGAAGGACACGCGGCTAGTATTTATTTAGATGATGCACTGCGTGATCGAGACGAGATCTGTTATCCGCTCCTCATGGCTATAGTTTCTGGCGGTCATACTAATCTTTATGTGGTACGGGAACCCCCTGAAAACTGGCAGCCACAGTTCTTGAGGGAGGCCTTTATAGGTCGATCTAGGGACGATGCCGCAGGTGAGGCGTTCGATAAAGTTGCGAAGACTCTTGGCTTGCCTTATCCCGGTGGGGTTTGGATCGATCGGGAAGCGCTAAAGGGCAATGCCACCGCCTTTTCACTTCCGAGGGCTCTCAGTCAAAAAGACAGTCTAGATTTTTCGTTCAGCGGTTTAAAAACAGCTGCGGCGCTTTTAATCAATAAACTTCGTAAAGAAGGTAAACTCGAGCAGAATTTATCCGATCTTTGTGCTTCCGTACAGGAGGCGATTGTTGATGCACTCTTATCAAAGATGGTTCTTGCCATTAATAAGTACCACTGCCGATCTCTAGCAGTAGTTGGAGGAGTCGCCGCGAACTCGCGACTCAGGGCACGTCTTAAGGCCGAGTGGGAAAATGCAGGGTTGGTACAAGAGCCGATCTTCCCCAAGCTTGAATATTGTACCGATAACGCCGCAATGATTGGGGCCGTGGGGTCGTTTCGATGGAATCAGGGCCATTATTTACATCGGCAAGAGTTTTTGAAACTCAATGCGATTGCCAATCCAGAGGAATAGAGCTAAAAGCCAGAGCACTATAGAGGTTGAGAATTTGTCTAAAAAAGGAAAACGCCGTGCATTTGGGCAGCACTTTTTAAAAGACTCAGCGATTTCAGATGAAATTGTTCAGACCGCTTTGAAAGAAGCGGCAGCGAATGACTGCCGCCAAATACTCGAAATCGGTCCTGGCAAAGGGGCATTGACCTTACCCTTGCTTGAGTACTTACCCGATCACAAGAAAATCGAGTCACTAGTTCTAGTAGAAAAAGACGAGGCATTAGGAACCCGGTGGGCTGAAACGCATTCTTTGCGGCCGTACTCAGTGCAGATCGCTGACTTCCTAGATCTGGCACCAGAAAAATGGATTTTGAAGCCTCCAGTGGCAGTTATGGCCAATCTCCCTTATTCTTCAAGTGTCGCAATCTTAAAAAAACTAAATCAGTTTAGAGAAAACATCCCAGTTATGGTGCTCATGTTTCAAGCGGAAGTATCAAAACGTTTGAGGGCTGAGATCGGAACTCGGGATTGTGGAAGTCTGTCGATTTATTTTCAGAACCTGTGGGAAATAAAAAAACTCCTCGGTGTACCACCAAAATCGTTTAATCCTCCACCGCAGGTAAATTCGGAAGTTGTTGTTTTGAAAAGAAAATCGGTGCCCCTTGTCCCTGGATCGATTGAGGATGAGGCTCTTTGGGAAGAGTTTCTTAGGCAAAGTTTCCTTCACAGAAGAAAAATGCTAAGATCCGCCTTCCCCTGGAAAAACGCCTTGGAGCAAACGGGTGTAGATGATAGAAAGCGACCTGAAGCGCTCCAATGGCACGAATGGATCAGCCTATTTCAGTTTGTTAGGCAAATGAATTAAGCGATATGGTCTGAACTTCGGCTTCCAGCCTTTGGGTGTAACGGGGAAAGGTGTGGATGAACGAAATGAGTTTTTTTTGCAAATCCTTTGCGCTGATCGTTTTTTTATTGGGTAATGTTTTATTCAGCAACCTTTATTTTATCGAAAACGCCTCGGCGAACCTTATTGATTCCTCTGGATTCGGTTCAAGAACAGCTGCCCTAGGGGGGGCTGGGGTCTCTTGGGGGTTTGATTCATTTGCGGCTTATTATAATCCTGCAGGACTTGCACTTGAGTCCGATAAACGACTCTCATTAGCTCTTGGGGTCGTCTATATGAAGCCGAACTTCATAGAAATCAATAATATCGTTGTTCAAAATAGTTACACAAATCCCGAAAAATATAGACCCACCTTTGGAGAAGCTGACACGAACTATCGTCCTACATTTGGTCAGACTTTTGGGATCTCCTACCATTTGTTCCCTGAGTTTGCGAATCTGAGTATTGGTTTTGTTACTTTTTTACCGCTTCAACAACTAGCGTATATGGATACGGGAGAAGCATATGCCCCTGAGTATGTTTTGTACCGTTCCCGAAGCCAAAGGCCACAGTTTGAAACGGGTGTTGGGTTGAAACTCGGTGAAGAGTTTTCTGTCGGAGCTGGTGTTCATGTTGCTTATACATTATCCAGTGATGCCCCTATTTCAATTAATACGGAGCCTAATTCAACTTCTTCAATGCGATTTACAAGTAGTATGAAACCGCGGGCAGCTCCTTATTTTGGGCTTTTGTATGTGTCTAAGTCTGAGGAGAGTGATGGAACGCGAGCGAGCCCTTTGACTTTTGGAGCGGTGATACGATTTCCCGCGTCTTTTGATAATGTAATGAACTTAAGTTCATCAGCTCAGTTGTTTACTACCAAAGGGAACTTCCCCTTTAACTTTAAAGCGAAATCAACGCTCTATTATGATCCTCTCGCTTTTGAGTTGGGAGGATCTGTTCCGTTTGGACGCAAATTAAGATTTTATGGTCAGCTGGACTATCAATATTGGAGCCAATTCAAAGTTCCTGCGATGCAAGTAGAGCAAGTGGATGGAATTGCGGTAAGTCCAGGGATTGTTCCCAATTTTCAGTTTCGAAATACGGTTACACCGCGAATTGGGGCTGAATATGCATTGAAGGACAATATTAGTTTAAGACTTGGCTATTCCTACCATGCCAGTGTTCTGAAAGGATCTTTGCAAGGTGACGGAAATTACCTCGATCCCTCGAAACATATGTTGGGTGCTGGTTTTGGATGGGAGTTTTCACAATTTTTTGGAGCAATGACTCCTACTCGATTAGATTTCCACGTATCCTACCAACGGTTTTTATCTCAACAAATCACAAAGAATGTTGGCGATGAAAAAGGTAATCCGGATGGGAAAAAAATCGGCGCCCCTGGTTATGAGGCGGGTGGAAATATCTTCGGAGGTGGAGTATCACTGACTTTGGGCTTCTAGCTGTTGGAATTAAAACATGACAAAGACGCAGGTGAAAAACGAGGGGGAGAAGTTAATTGCAACAAACTCGGCTGCGCGTGCTCACTACACAATTCAGGAAGTCGTTGAGGCAGGACTGGTTCTAGCAGGCACGGAAGTGAAGAGCCTCAGAAATCAAACGCCTAATCTTAAAGATTCCTTTGTAGACGTTCAATCCAGCGGCAAGAGTTTTGAAGCATGGCTGGTGAATGCGCATATTGCGCCATATTCCCACGGTAATATCTGGAATCATGACCCGCTTAGAAAACGAAAGATTTTGCTCCATCACTATCAACTCGAAAAAGTTTACGGTGCCATTGTTCAAAAAGGAATATCAGTTATTCCGATTCGGCTCTATTTTAAAAAAGGACTTGTCAAAGTGGAGCTAGGGCTGGGCAAAGGGAAAAAACTTTACGACAGACGAGACGACATCAAAAGAAAAACAGCGCAACGTGAGATGGACGTTGCAATGAAACGTAAAGGAAGATGATCATGGAACCCATTATTAGACCAACCATTACACAAACATTTCTTGAACGCGTGCGGTCAACCCCCTACAGCCTGGCTTTTCAGTTTAAGCCAACTTATTCGGAAATGGGACAGGTGGGACAATGGGCCCAGATGAGTTATCAGAAATTCTTTAAAGAATGTAAGTTGATTTCTTTTGGGCTATCGCACTTAGGTGTGAAGCCCGGCGAAAAAGTTGCGATCTTGGCGAATACTCGTATTGAATGGTCTCTTTGCGATATGGCAGTTTTAGGTGCACGAGGAGTAACTATTCCCATTTACGCTTCAAACACTATCGAGGAAGCGGCATTTATCATTGATCACTCCGAAGCCAAGGTGATTATCGTTGAGAATACTGCGCAATTAGAAAAAGTCCTTCAAAAGAAGTCCTCTCTGCCGCTCCTTCAGAAAATAATAGCGATTGAGCCCTCTGCGATGTCGCTGCGAGCAAAATATTCCGATATTTTTGGGGATGTCTTAACGCTTCAGGCGGTAAAAGAACTAGGTCGGCGAACGGAGCAAGAAGATCCGGCTAAATTCGAGCGCGATTTGGCGAGTGCCAATCCTAAAGACCTTATCACTATTTGTTATACGTCCGGAACCACAGGGGTACCAAAAGGTGTGATGCTGACTCATGAAAATATAATGAGTACTCTGGAGGACTGCGCAGCGATTTTCCATAAATCCTTGGATTTTCGAAAGGAAGTAGCGCTCACTTTTCTCCCGTTTTCGCATATCTTTGGAAAAATTGAATCTATGGCCGTCTACGCATTTGGCTGGAAGCAAGTTTTCGCGGAGAGCTTGGAAAAGATTATGGTAAATATGGCTGAGATCCATCCTACGCTAATCTTTGCCGTTCCGCGTGTTTTCGAAAAAACGTATAGCCGCATTCATGGGATGGTGGAAACGTTTCCAAAAATTCAAAAAGAAATCTTTCATAGGGCCGTCAATGCGGGAAATCGTTTTTATGAGGCCGTCAGTGCGGGAAAAAGACCTGGCATTATCGATACGGTGGAGTATCAGGCCGCCAAGGCTCTAGTTTTTCGGGGAGTGATCCAGAAATTTGGAGGCAAACTTAAATACGCTGTCTGCGGAGGGGCACCTTTAGCAAAAGAAATTGCGGAATTCCTAAATGTGGTAGGTATCCAAATTCTGGAAGGCTACGGCTTAACCGAGACGTCTGCTCCTGTCTGTCTCAATGCTCCCGGTCAAGCAAAATTTGGTTCTGTGGGTCGACCGCTGCCAGAGGTAAGCATTAAGATCGCTGAAGATGGCGAGATCCTCGTTAAATCAAGAAAGCTATTTTCAGGCTATTATAAAATGCCCAAGGAAACTAAAGAAGCCCTTGTGGACGGATGGTTTCATACAGGAGATATTGGACATTTTGATGAGGACGGGTTTCTCTATATTACCGATCGAAAGAAAGATCTGATTATTACGAGTGGGGGAAAGAATATTGCTCCACAGAAGATTGAAAACCTAGCTAAATCACATAAGTTGATTAATCAATTAATGGTTCATGGGGATAGACGCCCTTATCTAACGGCGCTTGTGACTTTGGACAATGAGAAAATTGTTCAATATGCTAATAGCAATCACATCCTATTTAGCGAATATAGTGAGTTGATTCGCCACCCCAAGATTATCGCCCTCGCCCAAAGGACGATTGACGATGTAAACAAGCAATTGGCTAAGTATGAGACAATTAAGAAATTTATGATCTTGCCCCAGGAATTCACGATTGAAGGGGGCGAATTGACTCCGTCGCTCAAGGTTCGAAGGAGCTTTGTGAACCGAAAATTTAAATCGGAGTTAGATCGGCTTTACGAAGATGGCGCCGGGCAGGGTCGACTTGACTCTGTACGAGTTATTCGATAGTTATCTATGATCGTTTAATAGTGGTTAGTTGGTTCCGTTAATCAGGGAGTGATCCATGGCTCGAATTACAATTGAAGACTGTCTTAAGAACGTTGATAATATGTATGAGCTAGTGCATTTGGCGACCAAACGCGCCAGACAGCTTTATAAAGGCGCCGAACCCACAGTGAAGAGCAAAAATAGAGTTATTGTGACGGCTCTTCGCGAAGTCGCCGCAGGCAAAGTAAGGCCCGTCATGCATGGACCGGGAAATGCCGCTTCGGACGACCTTCCAGAACTTTCAAACTAAGATCCTACGAAATCTCAGCATAGCAAAGCGAACAAGAAATGAGCACAGTTGCGGGCCATTTCTCGTTCGCCTCGGCATTATTTGAGATTTTTCATTCTTAGCCCAGGCTGAATATCCGCAGCTTTCGATTTAACCTTATGGGGAGATGCCTCGGGCCCCTTCTTTTTTATCGGTGGATTCAAAACTATGTCAAAGACTTCGTCAACATGGCTGACATATTTGATTTCAATACCCTTTAGCCCGTACTCGGGTACGTCTTGAATATCCTTTTCGTTCAATTTCGGCAGAATAATGGTCTGAATTCCGGCACGTTTGGCTCCCAAAATCTTTTCCTTAATTCCACCAACTGGTAGAACTTTGCCGACGAGAGAGAGTTCCCCTGTCATGGCGATTTTTTGTTTCGACTTACGGCCAGATAGAAGAGAGTAAAGAGCGGTTGCCATCGTAATCCCCGCGGAAGGTCCGTCTTTTGGAATCGCTCCGGCGGGAATATGAAGATGGATGTCGTTTCGCTTCAGATATTTCATATCGATGAGGTTCTCAGCGACTGCTTTCTTTTTGGCATAGGTCCACGCGATATTCGCACTTTCGGTCATGACTTCACCCATCTGTCCAGTAAGCTTTAGACTCCCAGTGCCAGGAACATCGGTTGCTTCGACAAATAAGATTTCACCACCTTGCGCAGTCCAAGCAAGTCCTACAACAATTCCTGGTGAAACGATGCGTTCAGCGACCTCGTTATAATAGCGTTTCGGTCCTAGCCAAGTGACCAAATCGTTCTCTCGGACGAAGATGGTCTTTTGCGGAATATTTGGATCGGCACTAACTATTTGTGCTGCCGCCTTTCTGGCAATCCGGTTGATAAGCTTTTGCAAAGAACGTAGGCCGGGTTCTCGTGCATAATCCGTCATCAATTTTCGGAGGGCTTTTGCCTCAATTTTAAGCTGATTTGGTTTTAGTCCGTTCGTTTCCAGTTCCTTGGGAATAACATAGCGAACAGCAATATTTTCTTTTTCCTCCAGCGTGTAGCCGGGGAGTTCGATAATTTCCATTCGATCTAAGAGAGGTGGAAGTATGGTCGCTGTAGTATTTGCAGTAGTAATAAAAAGAATTTTAGAAAGATCGAACGGTATATCCAGATAATGATCTAAAAATGCAGAATTCTGTTCTGGGTCTAAAACCTCGAGCAAAGCACTTGCTGGATCGCCCTGAAAACTCTGTCCCAGCTTATCGATTTCGTCCAACATCAAAACCGCGTTCTTAGTGCCAGCTCGTTTCAAACCCTGGATAAATTTTCCCGGCATGGCTCCGATGTAGGTGCGCCGATGTCCCTTAATCTCAGCTTCGTCTCTCATCCCACCGAGTGAAAATCGGAAGAAATTTCTGCCCAAGGTTTTTGCAATCGATTTTCCGACAGAGGTTTTACCAACGCCTGGCGGTCCGACTAAGCAGATGATCGAACCTTTTTGATCTGCCTTGAGTTTTTTTACGGCTAAGAACTCCAGAATGCGTTCCTTCACTTTTTCAAGGCCGTAGTGCTCGGAATCTAGGATGGACTTTGCGTGATGAATATCTAGATTGTCGTTCGTTTCTTTGTTCCAGGGAAGTGCGCAAAGTGTTTCCAAATAGGTTCGAGAAATATTAAATTCCGGAGAATTTTCCGAGAGTGATTCAAATTTTTCAACTTCTTCGAGTGCGGCTTTCTTCGCTTCTTCAGGCATTCCTGCAGCTTCGATTTTTTCACGGAAAGTCTTAGCTGATTTGTCTTTTCCTTCGATTTCGACGCCTAACTCTTTTTTAATTGTCCTTAGCTGTTCTTTTAAGAAGAACTCACGTTGAAGTTTGGTGAGCTTTGTATTGACTTCATCATTGATTTTTCTTTGTAGGTCCGCGACATCTTGTTCCCGTTTTAAGTGGGTGAGCAATTTTTCAAATCGTGATTTGACCGAAAGCGTTTCCAAAAAATCTTGAGCGTCCGATTTTTGGAGAGTCAACGCAAACGCAACTAGATCTGCGACTGTACCTGCGCCGGGCGCATTGATCATGGCTAATCGCATTTCCTCTGTAAAAAAGGGATTAATCTCAGACAGCTTTTTTACATGGCTAATGACCGAGCGAGTCAAAGCGTCCATCTCAGTGGATTTTTCATTGATATCGTCGAGATACTCGGTTTCCACGACGAGGTAGGGTTGAATGGACAGAACTCTACGGCTTCGGAAACGTTTCATACTATGGACGAGCAAATTCACCGAACCGTCAGGCATTTTGAGTCGCTTAATAATTTTGACTGCGACACCGATATCGTAAAGATTTTCAGGTTTGATATCATCTGTGACATCCCCATCGCGAGTAAGCAGAAGACCAATCATCCGTTGTCGATTGATGGCTTCCTCAATCATCGATACATATCGCGGGTGGGTAATGAGAAGCGGAGCGAGTAGTGTCGGAAAGACAATCGGACTATTCGTCGGCAGGATAAAAAGATTGGGCGGCAAAATCTGATCCTGCGGAATTAGGTTACCCGATTTGGCAGGCGCTTTAACTTCTTCGACACTAGTCTCTTTCGGAGAATCCTTTGGAGAATCTTTTTGGGAATCTTTTGGGCTCATTTTAAAATGATGGGTACTACTTACCCTTTTGGCAAGTTTGAGGGAACCCCCGGTTGGCAATGCAGTTCACTTTTTGCGAGAGCAAACCTCGTGATTTTTCACAACATTCGCCATCCATGGCTGTTGTGAATCTCGCAAAAAGTGGACTACATTGCTAGCCGGATCCCTATCCCCCACTAAAGGAATGACCCTTCTTGATATCTACAATGATTCTCACAGGTTGAGACAATTCAAAAACCTCAACCAAAGAACCAGGTTTAAGGTCGAGATAGAAGGTCCAAGAATCGTCTTCCAGTTTAGGCAACAACCGAATCGACTTAATAATGGAGCTTCGCTTGAAAGCGCTGGCTACCTTCTTAGCATTAAAACTGAGCTGCGGATTTCCCCATAAAGTAATTACGAGACGATCTCCTTTGGGATGTAATGCGGCCTGGAAGTAAGGAGGATGTTGGAGATCAAGCGGTTTGAGGTTAATGAGCTTTTTGAGATCAATCACAATGCGTTCGAAACGCTTGTTTGAAGAACGTCTAATATTCTGAATGGCTATTTGGTCCGTAGTTCGATCGCCGCCGGTGAAGAGGCCTTCTCTAATATAGGCGTTGTTTTTAATGTTAGAGGCTACGAAAATGCTTTCTTTCTTAATTTCTGCCTGTGCGGCGTTATGTGATGACGCAGCGTATATAAAAAGTGCAAAAAACCAAGATAAACAAACTGCAGTTTTTGCCAGCACTCTTGCCATATTTTTAGGATAGCGCTCCCCATAGTAGTTCGCAAGCGGGATAGAGCGAAGCTGCGCTTATGGACGAGGCGAACCAGAGCGACTCCAAAAATAAATAACCAGGGTAAGGCCCAACTGAAAATGTTTGCCAATCGAAGGTAAGTATTTGAGGAACGAAGGGCGTGACTTGTCCCACCACTGGGGCTAGAGGAGCAAAATCCTATTCCCGAACCAGATTGTTTTAAGGAAGGCGAGGGTGGTTGAGACGTAGGGCTTTGATATGGACTAGAATCATCGGGTAATCGGCATCGTGCGTTTTCAGGAAAATAGGAGACCAGGGAAGGTCTGGACAATGAGGCATGAGTCGAAGTTCCAAGCAAAACAACATAAGGGGTCGAATCTAGAGCGATGGGGCCAGCTGGGTATTGATAGGGTCTGAGTCTGGTGCTCGAAATTTTCAAGAAGTAAGTTCCGTCTGGAAGGTCATTTGCCTCGATGGAAGAGTCGTAGTTAATGAAACCCGAGTCCCCTGTATAGCTTGGATCGAGTTTTCGGAGCCGGACTTCCAACCCTTCTGAATCATATAAAACGAGCGAAGCTCGAATCGGAGAATAAATGCTGTACGCCAAGACGTAGATTTGAAGATTTCCGGAAACACCAGAAATCTTGAAAACCTGCTCTTCGGTAAAGTCTAGCTGTTCAACGATTCCGAAATTCTGCTGCTGATTGGGGTTGAGATGAATTTCCGGTACTATCCCTCTTTTCAAAATGGACGAATTTGGAACTGAAGCCAGGGTTTCGTCCGCAGGTCGACATTGGACCACTAGGGGAGGAGCGGTAGTGGAGTGGTTTGGAGATACGGAAAGCTGGGTAAGAACATGGCTGTCGTCTTGAGTGAGGAATTTTCGGTTGAAGGGAGTTTCGCCCGGGCAGACCTTGACGTTTATGTCTGCAAAGTAAGTCGAAAGGGCACTTGGTCCCGCATAAAATGGTTCGGCCATGAGGTAGTAGTTTCCAGGTTCGAGGCCACGCACTGCGTATTTTCCTTTAGAATCTGTTAAAGCGGTTGCTAATACCGTTCCGCGAACCTGAGAAATCGCGAGAACGTGGGCACCATAAACAGGTGAGCCATCTTGAAAAGAAATTCTGCCTGATACGGAGCCCAATTTTTCTTGTGATTCTCTCGGAGAATAAATGGTGAGTGCAGCGGCAAGCTCGTCACAGCCCAAATAAGCTTGTTCTGGCGACTCCATAAATAGCATGGAAGATTGTAAACCACCGCTGTGGGAGAGCCCCTGAACATGCCCTAGCTCATGGGTGATGACATTTTGAACAAAAACATGAGTGCGGTAGCGCGAAGCAGTCGATTGCTCAGAGCCGTACCCGGACGTATCCGTTGGGTCATCTGTAAAGATGAAGTTGATGTCGTTGAGAATAATATCGACCTCTTGAATCTGTCCGCTTTCGTTGTCATACCAAACTTGGGTGAGTCCTAATACGTTCGGTGAAATCTGAGGAATGGGTTCGGGTGCTGCGGACGCAAAAAAGATGGTCGAAACCCCGTCGAGAGCCACTTTGGTCGGATAGAGTTTCCTGTCGCTTCCTTGCCAGTAGTCAAAACTAAATACCTGTCCCGATGCCTTTTGCCACTGTCTCAAACTGGAAACGACGGCGTTGAAGAAGCTTTTCTCGCTGAGGTTGGAACGGTTGGTCGGGTTGCCAATTAAATTGAGATGAATCGGAAGATCCCAGCGGAGTTGTTTTCCTGTGGAAGTTACTGAGGGAATAAACGCCTGAGCGTTTTGAAGAAGGGGATTAGTTAACGCTAACCACATAAATAACGTGACTAGTGTGAGTATCACCAAGACCCGTCCCATCCTTGAGATCCTCTATCGTTCCTTTGTGAAAGATCGGCTAGCTCACAGGCCAGTTCAGCCTATTTCACAGCGCTATTTTCTTCGCCATCGGATCAAAAATCCAACGAGGAATGCTGCGGCGACAGCTAAGCTACCGATGAGCAGCCTTCTTCGGGAAGATAGATCCTCCTGGGCCTCTGGCTGCAATTGAGGTGCCGCTTCTCTGGGAGTATGTACGGCAGGGTTTTGAGGGGGGCGTTGTTCGGCATGCCCTGGATTACGAGATATCTTTGCTTGTTCATCTGCTTGCTGCTGCTTAATCAATGTTCGTACGTCTTGCAAAGTCCATTTTTTTGGAAATTCTCCTGGAATAAAGACCGAGTTATTAATAGCTGCACCTGCGAGATATTCTTCGCCGTTCGTGTCGATTTGTACATCGAGTTTTCCCATTGTCATGCCCTGAACCTGATAACTTCCATCCGACTGTTTCGACAGGAACACAACAACATCTTCGTCCTTTGAAAATTGTGATGTTCCAGGGATCTGCATTCCGATGCCGTCTTTTTCGCCGCCGAATTCACGAATGGTGATCGTTCGATGGGATAACTCACCTTTCAGTACCTCACTTACCGAAAGTTCATAGAAAGTAAAAATTTGGCGAGAAGAATCTGCGGTCGTACTCCAGTCAGAGTAACTGGAGCCTACTTTGCCGCGAACCATAATCGGTGCCTCTGAGACGTATTGTGGAAAAGGCTGCGGTGCAAACTGGGTCGCGTAAACGGAAGGAAAGAGGTTTGCGGCACTGAAAAGAATAGCTATTGAAGTTCTCGAAAAAAATAGACATCCCACATTTACTATAATAACAGATTCCTGTCTTTCCCATCCGCGTTATTTCAACTCAGTGTACTCAGATAAAAAGAAAGATTAGGGGGAAAATGAGTCGTAAATTTTTGATAGAGCTAGTTAGAACTATATCGTTTTGTGCCTGCTTTGTCTTCCTCGTTTGTGTTTTCTCAATGGAAGTCAGAGCTAACGATGGTTTGACTCCTGATGACGATCTTGATCTTCGCCTTCTTTCTCCGGGTTTTGGCGCAAGTGATGAAAACACATTCTTGTTGAGCCTTCCTGAGGATAAAGGCGAGGCTGACGGAAACTATGAAAATGATAGTAGTTACGAGGAGGATAACGGATTCGATTTTAGTGATACTGGTTTTAGTGCCTCTGATTCTGGTGCAGTCGCAGATACGATGCAGGTCGGAATGCTAGATCAAAGTGAATGGAATCAGCTATTTCCGATTTTGCAGTCCGAAACTCCTCCACCGAATGCGCTGGTGATGATACCGCTTGAGAACACAGCATTACCTATGCCGCCTCAATTGCCATATCTTGGGCAAATAACTACCCCAACTGTGTCACACAATGTGGATCTGCAGACGGCGAGTCCAGATAATCAGATGCCGCCCCCGGCATCAGTTCCCCCCACGAGCGTCGTAGAGGCACCATCGCGAACAAAGAACGCACCATTGTCCCGACCTAAGAAAAGAAAACGCAACGGGCAACGGCGGCGATACTCCCAATCAACCTACATATGTGATCTCTGCGAGGAGGAAAACCCGGAAGTAGAACCAACGCCGTATTTCGGCATTTCAGCATTTAGGGCGCATTTTAAGGTGAACCACCCGGGGATGGCCGTATATAAGTGTCCGGATTGCCACGAGAGAGTGGAGCGTCAAGTCGATCTGAAGGGACATGAAAATTATCATAGTGAGGAAAGGGCAAGGCTTTCAATTCCTGCTAGCAGCCCAAGAATTCAATCCCAGGCGCCTACTTGTGCCAGTAGCTCCGACCTGACTTCTGGCTCTGATTTACCGGTCAATCTGCAGACTTTACCTGTCGTACCAGTACATTTTCTGGACCTCTCTTTTTTGGCCCACACGGGCGCAAATTGATATTCTTGCCTAATGATTGCGGGAATGGTAAGAAGCCTGACTGATACGAATGTGGATCGCTAGCTCAGTTGGTAGAGCAGCTGACTCTTAATCAGCGGGTCGCAGGTTCGATCCCTGCGCGATCCACCATTTCTCCGAAGGAGAATGGTGAATAATCCAAAAATCAGAAAAGCGGAGCTTTTCGTACCCTATAGCAGGGATCGAAAGGCGGAGCGAGGCGGGAACCCGCTTTAGCGGGTGCCGAGCGAGCCCGGGCTGCAGGTGAGGCGCGAAGAGCGCCGAGACCGGAAGCCGATCCCCTACGGTTTTACGTAATTCCGAAAATAGCGTAAAATCAGAGACCAATAAATGGGCCACCCAAAAGCTCTGGCAGAGCCAGAGTCACTCATAGTTTCAGATATTGTAAAAAAGATGTTTCCGGAAATGATCATTCCGAAAATCGTCAGCGACGCATGTCTGCAGTTTTCGGTTTCTATCGATCATGCACAAGGTCTGCCCATAGCTTTTGAACAACTGAGAGTGGATTTCCCGGACTGGTTCAAGTCTGCTGCGCCAAAGCGTCAGCTGGAATATCTTGCAAGTCGGTATTGTTTATCCCAAGTTCTTAAACAAGCTAATTTAAATCCTGATTTGAAAGTGGAAAGAAAGTCCGACCGCAGTCCGATTTGGCCTGATCAATGGGTCGGTTCCATCACTCACTCAAATTGCGTCGCTTCAGTTACTATGGCGCCAAAAGCTCTGGTCAGTAGCATAGGAATTGATATCGAAGAAGTTATGCCTATCGATACAGCTAGAAAAGTCGCTAAGGCTATTCTTACGGACTCTGAGGTTGGTGGAGACGATCGTTTTGGATTTGAGCACAATGAATGGGTTACCTTATTACTTTCAGCCAAAGAAAGCCTCTACAAGTGTTTGCATCCATTCGTCGGAAAATTTTTTGGTTTTGATTATGCAGAGATCTTCGAAGTGCATCGAACCGAAAGGCGTTGCTTGATTAGGCTGACAAAAGATCTTTCCCCTAACTTTATTCGGGGGTTCGACCTTCCCGTTCAATGGACAATTTCAAACGGGCGAGTTTTTACAGCAGTAGAACTTTTTCCTAAATAGATCGGCCTCCTAAAGGCTGCAATTTCGCAGTGGTCTCTATTACATCTCTTTCGCCGCGTCTCTTCTGTTGTAATTCTAAATAGAATTACATATAATATACATCAATTATAGAGTTTAATTTGAGTGTCGATGAAGGCGATTGTTAGACTTATGTGGACTGAGCAAGCAACAGCCCTGTTCATGGGGTTCTTTTTGGTGGTTGGTTTAGGGGCTTGTCATTCTGAATCAGATACCTCGTCTAATACTAGTAAAATAGGAGATCTTGAAGGCACTCCATTCATTGTAGAAAATCAAGCAGCGCAGCATCCACCCAATTGGTCGTCGGATGGAGACGAGGCATGTGATAAAGTCTGTAAGGCCATATTTTGCGATACGCCTGAGCCAGCACAATTATCGTCCCCTCTTGCTTCAGACAAGACCTCTCTTTTGTATGAACCATGGAAAAATAATCAGGTAATGTCATATGCTTTCAAGCGTCACTCCGGAGATCGGGCTGTTTATCTAGTAAAATCAGTGGGGCTCTCTATTCTTGATTGGCAGGAAACGTGTCTTGCAGAAAATATTGTAGATTATGATAACTTTGTAGATTGTTTTAAATCCGACAAGACGCAACTTACTTTGAAGTTTAGTGACCATGGCAATGAATTTCAGCTCAAGCATAATAAGCAGTGTCTGTCGATGGCCACAAACCTAATGTGGGTGCCGTGTGACGTAAGTGACTTGAAGCAGTATTTTACTTTAGATGACTCAATCAAATTCGGTTTGGAAATTGATCTTCTTTTTAAACTTAAAAATGTTGCTTCTGGTTCCTATGCGTTCGATGGAAAGTATGTGCACTTTAGAGACGCATTTCCTTTAATAGCGATCCGTCCGCCGATCTTGAGTTTGCCGTCAAAAGGCGACGTCAATTCATTTATACAAAATAGCAATTTTTCCGCTCTTAAAAGAAACGATATCATTCTATTAGGAATTGACACAATGCGACTAGACGCATTGTCTTCGGACGTTACTCCGAATTTGTATGAGTTTTCCAAGAACAGTATTTCTTTTCGAAAATCCTTTGCTGGTGCAACTGCAACACGAGGTTCTGTGTTCACTCTATGGAATTCGAGGCCAGCCTACGAACAGATGTATTTTAAGAGAAATAAGTACCTAGAGGATGGTCACATCCATCTTAGAATTCTAAATCGACTCGGGTATAAAGTTCAGTCCTTCGCATACAATACTAGTGTTATTGACGAGAATCTCTTTAACGATGCTGGTTGGTACGGTGGAAAGTATCGCGACTTAGAAGTAGACAACACTACGTTTAAGCAGAATTTTGAAAATCGCGTTTTTATCGGTAGAAATGTGTTTGACTATCTAGATCCGCATAGAAAAAACGACGATTTATTTAAATATAGTATGACTAAAGGTGATTACGACTCTACCATACCTATGATAGTGAGCGAGAGAGCTGCTGATCTTTTGATAGGGGAGATTGAAAAGCCAAGTGATCGACCCCGATCCTTTTTGCTCTGGATGGTTGGGCCACATGAGCCTGCAATTTCAAACAATCAAGAGGAAGGAATCGTGTTTAACAAAAGGGAGCCAACTATTTCGTTTGATATAACAACAATTTTTGATCCTACTCTTATACTTTTATCTTGGAAGTATTTTTTTGAATCCATAGAGAATGAGAAGTTGGCCATTGTTAATGCTTATCTAAACGCTGCCAGCAATACCGATTATATTTTCGGAAATATAATCAAGAAGCTAAAAGAATTAGGGAAGTATGATGATGCAATGATAGTCGCTCTCTCAGATCATGGTCAATTACTTGGTGAACACGGAAAGTTCTTTCATGGGGGATCACCGGTACAAAAGTCCATTGAGATGCCTATTCTTTATAAGTTTCCACACGGAGAACGAAGCCAGTCAGATGTAAAGACTCAATATGGGATGCAAATGGACGTATTCCCATCCATCTATGACTACTTGGGCGTTCGTGCACATGAAAAATCCGAAGGACATGGTTTCGAACATCTATTCAAAGGAAGATCTGTTTTTAAGGGGGGGCATGTTTGTCAGATTAGTGGTACGCCGTTCGGTAATATAAATGCCACCGTTGAAATAGCGTTTTTCAACGGTAAAGAAAAACTTCGGGCAAGACTAGAAATCAAGGAAACAAACCGCCAAACTTCCGATGAGAGTGCGCTTTCATCAAACCACTTAGAGGTTTTAGCATATACAGACTACTGGGATAGACCCTTAGATTCGGGACACAGCATGGTCGAGGTTGAAGCTCTAATACATGAAAAATTTGACAAGTGTTTTGCGGAGTACTTTTAGTTTCCCTTGCATTAAAACCAAAACGGCGCTGGCCGTTTTTTCCACGTTTTGACTATTGTCCTTGACGGAGAAAGTGGGGTATGCAAGCTTAAGTCATTCTCATTAGTCCCTTAGCATTTTTTTTCTAGGTCTGGAGGAATATTGTGGATATCGGTGAGTTGGTTCTACTAATCACAAAAGCCTTAGATGAAAAGCCAGGCAATATCACAGCGGATACTACCTCCGACCAGGTAGCTAATTGGGATAGTTTAGGCCATATCCAAATTCTCCGAATGTTAGACGAGCAGTTTGATGACGTGACAATGAAATCACCTGCACTAGCCTC
The DNA here is from genome assembly GCA_013286765.1 of Deltaproteobacteria bacterium. The sequence continues at coordinate 3,092 of JABDFB010000005.1, read as the reverse complement.
TTCGACGAGTATCAAAGAAATTCACTCACATTTGACCGAAGCCGGTCTGTAGAAGGCGGTTGCCTTGGTGGGGTTTTCAATTAAAGATATCGATTTTGTTCTCGGCGAAGAAAGAATCGATCTCAGTAAGTACGGTACTGACTTTGATCGCTTGGTCAATGCTACTGGCATCCCAGCTGTCTATCGATCTTCCAAGTCAGCGATTGATCTCGCAGAAAAATCTGCTCGCAAAGTCCTTGATAGAAATCGAGTAAAAATAGACGCCCTTGTTATGGTAACGCAGAGTCCCAATGATTTTTTGCCGGCTAACTCCTGCACGCTACATGATCGATTGAAGCTACCTGCTTCCGTATTAACGTTTGACTATAATCAAGGTTGTTCAGGTTTTGTGCAGTCGCTGTTTGTATTGCACCATCTACTATCGACCTTCAATCATATTTTGATTGTTTGCGCTGATGTCTACCGTAGTAAACTAAGGCCAGGAGATCGCTCCACCGAGGCCGTTTTTAGCGATGGGAGTGCAGCTATTTTGCTTTCTAGCGAGCCTCGTCTAGAAATAATGAGTGCCAGACACTTTACTCAAGGCGATCGACGTTCCCTTTTGTACCAGAGTGTTAAATCAAACGAGAATGATGGCTATCTTTATATGGCTGGTCGAGAAATCTGGATTTTTACGAAAAAGTATGTTGTGCCACAACTCTTAGAAGTCATAAATGATGTGGGCACGAATCAAGTGAAAAATATTTTCATACATCAAGCGAGCAAAGTGGTGGTGGAAGGGATCGCTCAACAGATGCCAAGGAGTGAATTGGTGAGACAAAATTACCAGGAAGTGGGGAACACAGTTTCTTCGTCCGTACCTATCTTGATGAAAGATTACTTAAACGACCTGTATTCTGGAATAAACATTCTTTCAGGGTTTGGTGTAGGCTTAACCTCGTCAACAATTGCTTTAAGGCCAATAAATAATAGGTGAATAGCAAATGAGAACTCCAAATGATGAGATAAGGCTTCCCTTAATGGTAATTTACGGCTCAGAGTCTTCTTTAATTAGGCCTTTGATACAAAAGCGAGATCACCCATTCATTAGAATTTATGGAAAGACAGTGCCTGAATCAGACGCTAAGTGTATCGATATTCCGGATGTCAGCGATTTAGAAGATGCGATTAAAAAAATAAAGACAAAAATTGGGAATGACACTCAAAATCCTTTATTGGACATTGTATTTCTTGGGGCTGCCTTTAAAACACAAACCAGTCTATTTCTTGGTACGAAGCCAGAAGAAATAGACGAAGCAATCCATGTTAACATTACTAACTATACTAAGATCGTATATACTCTTCTACCGCATATGATGCGAAGCCGGTGGGGACGGTTGATTTATCTGAGTTCATTCCGCTCACAAGTGACGGGAAAAGGAACTTCAATCTATTCAGCAAGTAAAGCTTTTGGAGAAAAATTTTTCGAAGTGGTTGGTAAGGAATTTGGCAGGCTAGGAATTACTAGTACTTCTATTAGAATGGGCTATTTTGACGGGCGGATGACGGATATTTTTAACGAAAAAGAAAAGACAGATATTACTCAGAATATAGCATGTAGACGCTTTGGTGATTCCAATGATTTATTAAATGCCATTCAGTTTTGTATTGATAATCCGTTCGTTAATTCTGGGGTTGTCGACTTGAACGGCGGGTTAATTTTCAATTAGGAATAAAGGCATATGTTTCAAAATCTCATGCATGTCCAGTCCCGATTTCTTGAACTTCATCCGATTGCTAAAGAAGATGTCCCGTTTATCTATGACCTCAGAACTCAAACATCAAAAAATTATTTGAATCCCATATCTCCTAATATTCAAGATCAGTATCTTTACTTTGAAAAGTATCTGGAAAGGTTCCGTGAAGGGATCGAGATTTACTATAAAATTCTAGACAAACAAAAAAATAAATTTTGTGGTGTAGTTAGATTAACAGAGATCGACAAAAAAGATATTTTTAATTGGCAAAGTTTAGTAATTGCAAAGGGCTGTAGTCCTCAGATTGGGATCGACATCATGCTGGTGATTTATAGTTTAGGCTTCGAGTTGCTTAATCGCAACGTCTGCGGGCCATGGCCAGTCGATGTAAGATTCAAAGAAATATTTCAAATTCATAATTACATTGGAATGGTAGAGCAAGCAAATGAAGATGAGCGTTTTATAGATTTAAGGGTTACTAGAGACCGCTTTTTGCAAAGAATAGGAATGTTCAGAACCAGGGGTTTCGGAGTCATTGGCGATGCGAGAACAGCAAATTAGAAATATGTCCGAAGAGTTGGATCGAGACGGATTTGTTCATTGTAAACAAGTGCTGTCAGGCGATTTGCTAGCGCTTGCGCAGGAGGCGGTAGAGAGTAATCTTAAGAAGCCCAGCCCGATGGCCGCCAATTACGGTGATAAAACAAATCCTGAAGGATACTTTTTCCATGATTTTAACAATTGGCGAAGAATCAAACAAATTGAAGCCCTCTTTCGACATGATTCCATCGTAAGTTTACTCCAGGATTTAACCCGTTCGCAGAAACTTTGGTTTTTCCATGATCATGTATTGGTGAAGGGGGGGCAAGGACCCGGAACTCCTTGGCACCATGATCGCCCGTATTACTTAGTAGACGGTCCGAAAAATGTTTCTATTTGGATTGCTCTTACGGCAATAAAGAAGAATCACTGTTTGGAGTTTTTACGGGGGTCTCATAAAATTGCTAAACTTTTTATGCCTGCAAAATTTGAGAACGGTTCAGCTATGGAAAGCAAGGAAGGTTTTGAGATTTTGAATGATTCTGCCTTGCAATCTTACGCTACTTCGGAACCTGTATGTTTTGAGATGGAAGCAGGAGACGCAGTTGTCTTTAATCACAAAACGATTCATCGGGCCCCTGCCAATGATTCAAATAGAGTACGAATAGCACTTTCGCTCAGATATCTTTGTGATGGGGCAACTCTCACAAAGAAAGTCGTAAATGCTACCCCACCCTTTGATCGAATGGGACTGAAGTTCAGTGAAGGTGATCCTATTCCGGAAAACTGGTTCCCGAGAGTCTACTAGGAGTAATG
>JABDFB010000004.1 GCA_013286765.1 Deltaproteobacteria bacterium | reverse complement strand
CTTGGAGTCGCTATTAGAAGAAGAAAAACAAGGGAAGAAAAATTAAACCACTTAGAAGCAATTTTGAAATGAAACATAACACCTCACACAAACAAACAGCCAAAGAGCGATATTGTATGTTTCAAGAAAAGTCAATGTTTGCTTAAGACTTCTTGTCGCGAATAAAAACGATTTGGTCCTTTTTGGAGAGAACTCTTTAAATTCCTTAGGAGTAAAATCAGTGTCAGCCAGAGACTTCTATTCAGTGCAAACGCATCATGCTTTAGTGAACGGATAACATAAGATGAAATTTCTTGAGAATCTACAGACCTACTTCGATGCGTCTTTGTGTAACCCAAAATATTACAACGGCTTGCACACACACCGCATCTTATTATAACAATATAACTATTTGTTATTATTAATATATCACTAAGTATTGCGACATATTATTATTTGTCGTAAAGTAAATTATGAATCTCACTTCCCAAGTTATGGAACAGGCTCTTCGTAATTTATCAGGTCGTCTTTCCCGTACCACACGGTTGATTGTTGGAGGGGAAAAATTAAAAAAGAAGGGCATTCCCGGAGCTGAAAAAGCTCTAGATTTCTTGGATGAAACACAGGATCAGGTTTGAAATGAAGATCGGACTATCAAAAATCCCAGGACTAGATGATCTCAGTGCTGCTTACGAAGCGCTTCAACATCGCCCAAAATCTATAACAATAGACACTCTTGCTCTCTTCACGCAATGGGCAAGATTTGATAGCCGCCTTGGAGAAATACTGGTTCGTTTTCTTTTCCAGCAATGGGAACAGACTAACCCTATGGATTTAAAAAAGGCTCTTTTAAAGCAGCCCTGGCCACAGGCAGGTGCAGTTATCTTGGAATTTTGCCAGCATTTGTTCGATTTAAGATCTAGTAAACTGAGGGACTTCAAAATTTGGCAAAAGCTTGTTCTCAGTGATATTCAGATGGCCCAGTGGGAACAATTCTACATTGGTCAGAGACGGATCGGAAGCAAGAGCATGTTAGAAGATGCGCTATTTCCTTATTCTGAATACCAAAAATGGGGCTACCTAGGTCGAGAAGCTCTATTCGTGACTAAGAAACGAACCGATAAGAAATCTCGATTTTCTATCAATCCAGAGACAAGGCGCCGTATTATTAAATCTCTCTTCGCTACTCATTCAAGAATTACAGTCAAACTCTATTTGGAAGCTCTTGGATATTCCATTTCAATTCGACAAGCAGAACGTGATTTAAAATCCCAATCATTTCTAAAATCGGTGGGAAACACCCGTGGTAGGTACTATAGAAAAATCTCACGCTAGGTTTCGTTCCCAGTCCCGGTGTCTCGAAAAGAGCCAATTCGACTGAATTCTAGAAGGTCACTATAAAATTTTTCCGACAATTCCAGATTGTCTGTTCCGATGATCACATGATTAATACGCATAATGCATTCAACTATCTCGGACTCTAAAGCTAGTCAAAGGTGGAATCAATGCTCTGTCTTCCAGAGCCCCATTTTCAATTCTCATTTACTTTCTTTCTTTTAAGCAACAAACCTCTGTCGGCCCAAATAATCCTATTCAAGATAAAAATTCTTTAAGAACCCCATGTACTGGAGCGAACACCGCAAATTCTGATGGATATGGAGGTGGTGACGGCACAAAAGATAGCCCTTATTTAATCTGTACCGTAGAACAATTTAAGGCAATAAATGGACCGGGCGACAAACGGAATTTTAAACTTACCAGTGACTTGGATTTTTCAAATGAAAAAGATCTCAAAATGATTGCCATCGCTCCATTTGCTTCGATTGACGGAGACAATCACAAATTAAAGAACATCACCCTCACTCATACCGACTCGCTCTCCGGCGCTGGTCTTTATGGCCAGCTCACCTGGGGTCCGAACGGAAAGCGGGACGAAATTAAAAATTTAATTATTGAAAATGTAAAAATCATTAGCAGTAGCGGTGATGATTCAGCGGGAGTCATTGCAGCAGCAAATTGGTACGGCCTGATTTCTAATGTTCACGTCGTCGGTGGCAGTGTCAAAATCGCAGGTCAGAGTTCGTCGTCAATTGGAATTTTGTACACGGGAGGGCTGGTCGGAATTAACAAATCTATCATCGAAGACTCTTCTGTTGATGGAAAGGTATCTGGCCTGTACAATGTGGGTGGAATTGCTGGCGTCAATGCAGCGACTCTTCGAAATTCCAAGGCATCAGGAACAGTAGCGGGATTAAAAGGGGTCGGTGGAATCGTAGGTGTCCAGATTATGCCTGGAACCTTGGAAAACAGTTCTGCTTCAGCGGCAGTCACTGGCAATGAACATTCTGGTGATCAAATCGGCTTAACTTGTAATTCACAAGAATATGATCAATGTGGGATGGATAGATAATTTTTGTTTTAAAAGAGCCCTGTTGGCTGCCCTTGGTACTACCCTTGGTGCAGTAGTGTATATCGTTGCAGCGTTGTTCGGCCTGAACGCACTAATGGTAAAATTGCCTCAGGTCTTTACGATCATCAAATATGCAGGGGCTTGCTACCTCATGTATCTTGGCTTTCGTTGCACGAAGGCGCAGCCTCCGAAATTACCGACTAGTACTGAAGCCGGTTTAAAAGAAGAAAAAAAGATACCTCTACCCTAGTTGCGTTGCGAGATGGTCTAGTCACGGTGCTTTTGAATCCCCGCGCTGGATTGCTCTATATAAGTATTTTCAGCCAAGTACCATTTCCCGCTAATGAGCCCTACAGCTTGTCGATTTGCGTCAATAACTTCCCTTAGTCCGACACGTTAGCTATGATTTTTCCTTCAATATTTTTAAATCTCTTATAGAGCTGAAATATAAAAAAGAACCCGACAAAGCACGCTTGCCCGCAACCGAGTTATGGAAAATACTGAGCAGTTGAGAATACCGAAACATAATTTCACCGAAGTACTCATCAACAATAGCACCAGACTTTGAAAGTTTCTTCCCTTTCAAGAGGGAGATTAGGTTCCTAAAACTGCTAATAAAACCATCGCATATGCTTTCGGCTGCACTTAAAACTTGTTTTGGTCCCGAGGTAGTTTCATTAAATTTTTGAGTTCCTTTGAGAAGCTCTCTTCTGAAGCTGTCCCGGTTTCTAGCATCATTAAAGTGTTGGGCCGTTTCTTCGTCTACAAGGATGTCTGGCACCTCAGGGGCTTTTTTCTCTTCCTCCGAAGGCGAAGTAGCCGCATCGACGATATCAACTTTCTCTTCTTTATCCTTCCCTGATTGCCTAGCATTTTTTGGTTTTTTCTTTTTTTGAGCAGATTTGGATGCTGTAGGTTTAGGTTCGGATGCTAATGTAAATTCGGGATAGATTGCTTGGAGAGTAAAGATTCCTGTCATTGGAACTACCCGTGAGACAATAAATAAGAATCTATTTAAATTAATGGAGTTTGTTCCGGTAGGGAAGAAATGACCTGTCTGTCAAAGTTAACCTGCTATTATTTTAGAATCAATGAAGGTGCTGTTTAAAAGACTGACGGAATAGAAACGTGTGTCGTTTTTGACTCATCTTTTTTCACCTGATAGGTTGTCGTATTATTTAAATATGTATACTAAATCTATTTTGTGTTTAATCCTGTTATTCAGTATTGTGCAGGCGCAAGTAGCAAATGCGGCAGACACTCAAAGGCGGCCATATGATCAAAACGATGCCATATACCAACGCCCTCAAGCTCCGATTGACCCTACAGATTCGAAGGTTGAAGAATTCGAAATTCCCAAAGATAGCCCTCATCATAAAAACCGACGAGGTGCAATTTCGATAAAAAAGAATGATAGCATTGCAGTAGTACCTAGAGTACCGGCAGGACCAAAAAGGCCGGCCGTGCCCAGTAGTACAGGAGCTAATTGCAACAATGACAGTACTTCCCCAGTAGAAAAAAAGAAGTTTAGCTTTTGGAATCTCTTCAGCTTTTCTAAACGAGAGACTGTTCAGGAGAAGATGGCAAGAGAAGCGAATGCCCAGGTAGATCAAGAATTGAAAGAGGAAGACCGAAAAAATGAGGCAATGCAGCGCAGTTTAAACCGTCTCGAGGTCGAAACTGGTGCAAATGGGGTCAGATACGGCTATACGGAGGAGAGCGTTACAAAGTATCTGTCAAGTCTGGAGAAAGACATTCGCATATGTATTAGGCACAACTGTAGTAGAGCCGAATTCAGCGATGCTGTTGCGTCTCTCTTCACAATGGTTAAATTTGATCCACATAATGGCGGCATCCATGTGATTGATCATTTGGCGGATGGACAATTTGGGACTGATATTGATAAACAATTTAAAACGTTTTTAGACAACATTGGAGAGAAAGGACGAACCCTGCTTTTGGGAATGACCCTCACTCAACCGAGGGATTATTTAAATTCGCCGGGGCATCATATTGATATTGCGCGAACGTCTCGGATGATTGCCGAATATCCAAAAGACTTCCCTCGGGGTATCGAGGGAGTGGATGTAGCAAAAGCTTATCCCACCCATGATGCATATGTTACTGAAAACATTTTGGATCCTAAATTGAATGCAAAGACACGGGAACGTCTGAAAGCTGCTGGATTTAAAATACAGCCAGTGACGGATCCGAAGACTGGAAAAGTATACTACAGAGTTCGGAACTCGTATTGATCAATCCAGCACCTTCTCCAAGTAAGTCTGAAGGAAAGTCGCTCAATTCGAATGTGGTTATCGGGAAATCGCGACTTGAGATGTTGAAGGACCTTTGCGATCGACGCTTCGGCGAGAGGTTTTCCGCAAATGCTCGCCCATTTTAGGATGAAGTTCAATCCTCTTAAAATGTCATAAAAATAAAAGCGTGGAAAACAAGGCTTTAGCCAATCTTCCTCGTCTTCCATCTCTTCCTTATTATAGAGATTTGTGGTTGCACGCATGAGTTGGCGACTCAAAAGGCAGTCGGCCCATCGATCGAGAAACTGAATTTCTTCTTGCGTAAATTCACGATGTGTAAACAATAACACGGCTTCTAAGGGCGCAATGGCACAGACTCGAGATAGCGAATAGTGTCTTGGATAGCGTGTTCGTATTTCAGATGTATCTTCATGAAATAAAATCCAGCTAAAAATTCGTGCCCGAGTGGGTTCGAACCACCGACCTTCAGCTTCGGAGGCTGACGCTCTATCCAGCTGAGCTACGGGCACACATGAGCTGCTAGAAGTTAGCTTGGCCGAGGGTACCAGAAGTGTCCGAAAGTTGAAAGCCTCTGTTTTATACCTGACCAGCTAAAATGGCTTCTGCGAAGTATTCCGTTCAGGCAAAATAATAATATCTACCCGTCGATTTTGGGCTTTGCCCGCCGCTGTTCTATTGCTGCTAATAGGCTTTTGATCGCCGTACCCTACGAATGAGATTCTTGCTTTGTCACTAGGATTGGGAGTGGCCATGACCAGATAGTCTGCTACTGCTCGAGCGCGATCGGTCGATAGTTTTTCATTTCTAGTTTTGTCTCCATCGGAATCGGTGTGCCCTTCAACACTAACTGAGCCATTTCCAAATCCCGTGATTGCCTCTTGAACTTTCGCTAAAAGTGATTGCGACGAAGCCTTAAGAACAGCTTTACCCTTTGGAAACTCTAGTCCTTTGAGGCGGATTAAAACCTTATCGCCCTGCTTAAGAACTTCCGCTTCTTGCGAACTGAACTGGGTCTGAGCCTGTTCAATTCTCTGGTTGAACGTATGGTCCGCCTCAAGCACCGCCTTTTCTTTTGAAAGCGCACTGACTTGACTTGCAAGGATCAATGCCGCGTTTCTTTCTTGGGCCAGTCGAGATTGATCATCCTGAATCTTGACTTCTTCCTTCTCTAATTGAAGCGCTAGTTCTTCCGGCGAAGCTTTCCGTGTAGATTGAGCGTTTTGGGTGATTTTCAATAAATGTTCTGCCGCTGCCATGGCATCGTCGGATCGTGCCTTAACTTGATCCAGGTCATGTCGGTTAGCGAGAATAAAAGCTGACGTATCAGCTATCTTTTTTTCCGCCAGCGCTAGAGTTTGAGGCGCAAATTCCCGCGCTCCTTCAGTCAGGGCCTGGGAAATAATTTTCTGCGCGGGGCCTAGTCTTACTTCCTTAATCGCACGGTATTCAAGATCACGATATTCTGCCTGGAGTTGAACTCTCTGGTGACTGATACTCTCAAGTTCCCTTTTTTCGATCTCAGAGGTCACTTCCTTCAAATACTGGTCTGTTTTCCGAAAATCTGATTCAAAGAGACGTTGTGCACCTCTCTCCATAGCTAGCTGTCTCGCAATTACTACTTCCTCCATATTGGATCTTACTAGTTGAACCGATTCTTTACCTTTATTTAGGTAGGTGCGACCTATTGCTATTTTATGTAATATTTCTCTCGAGTCTTTCATTTTAATTTGATCTTGCCTTGCGCTCTCCAAAGCCTTTTCTGCCTGTTCAAAGAAGTGGGGCGAGAGCACTTCCGCTTGTTCATTGCGAGCGATTTGAATTTCAGCTGTCAATTTTTCCGCCTCTTCAGTGGCATTAGCGGAATCCGGGAACTCTTGGACAACGGGCATACTATTGCAAGCCGTAATCATAGCGACAATTGCACTTGCGATTAAAACATTACTTACTTCATATTTATTTTTCATATTTATATCCTTGAAGCATTTATAGCAATCTGCATAAAACGTAGCAAGCAAGTAAATAAAATTTCCATTATCCATTGTTTATATTTATCTACTGTTGGATTCTTCGATTTATTTAGTTTTGTTTTCGATTGAACTTAAACTGGAATTATCTATAATCTAAATCTACTTTACAAAATCAACAGAAGTAATTTTAGAGCGCTTTTAAGATGCCTCACCCGGACTGCTCGGATTACTACAACGATACAACGACCAAACATTAGCGCGGCTAATCCAATCACCAAAATTTACCCACTGGGCCGTGGAAGGAAGGGTTCGAAAAACCATTTGACAGCGATCAGACGGGAAGTTCCAATTTTCGGGTAACTCAAATCCCGTATGAAAAATAAAAATCGATTTTTTAGATTGGTCTAGGACAGATAGCAGCTCTTTAGGATCTTTAAAGTTCTCAAGGATGAGATTATCTGGCCGATAGAATCGAATTTGAATTCCCAAAACTTCGTAAGGGTTCCGAGTTTTGGATTTATAGTAAACAGACACAGGTTCGTTCGATTCCCAAACTGTCTTCGGCACACTCTTATAAAGACCTTCATAGAATTGAACGGTTCGAGCGAGTGGAATAAACATAAGCGCGAACAGTGCAATAAGGTTATTGAAGACTAGGAAGCGCCAGGGCCACTGCACCCACCATTTAGACCGGACTCTGTCCCATTCGAAGACCCAGTGTTTTGAATTCGCTTCGGCTGCATACAAAGCCATAGTTAGTACAACAGGCGCGGAAGCAGCCATCGGAAAAAAGAACCGCAGCTCTTTGTGAGGAATCCACTCATGCACCAAGAAAAAAGGAACCATACTCCAAGTGAGAGGATGTTTTGGATAACGAATCCAGGCCAGGAGATAAGAAAATGCCACCAGTAATCCCAGAACAGGCCAAGTCTCAGTAAAAGATACTCGAAAAATGTCCCACCAAGGTGTTGTGCTATAGCGATTTACTTCGCCGCGCACTAAGTTAAAATAAAAATAGTTCCAAGGACTGAGCACCCACTGGCCGTAGCCCCAGTAATCAATAGCACGCCCGAGTGAAAATGTGGCCAGGAGGCCCATTAGTGAGGCGAAAATAAAATTCCTTTTCGAACTTTCTCGGGGACTTGCCAGCAAGAGCCAAGCATAAAATCCAGCTACCATTATTCCCATCTGGAATCGGCATTCAAAACTCAACCCGAACAAGATGCCAACGCATAGACCTAACCAGCTACGAATTTGAATGCGATGATAGAGTTCCCAAGACGCCAGGCAGAGTCCAAGTAGAAAAAATGTCCCACCCAGACTTTCTGACGAGGGCCGCACGTGCAAGAGTGGAATGAACCAAAGTAGGCTAATCGCTAAAATCGAAAATCTTCGCGCACGCACGTCTTTAAACCAAAACTGCGTACAAACCGCCATCGCAACGCTACTCAACCAACCTAAGAGCCCGGTAAATACACGAATTTCGAAGGCCCAGGAGAAAGGACTTTGAATATGCACAAGCTTAGATACTTGGACGATGGCCCAATAAATTCCAATCTGAGTCCAGGGGCGAATTTTTTCCGAAAATTCTATCGCCAGTTCGGACACGGACGCTTTTCCGAGTTTGTAAGCCAGAAATTCCAAAATTTGGAACTGCTCGTCGGGTGAATGGTAGCCCACGCTGAAATAAGCCGTCAGCAAATGAAAAAACAAGCTGATCAGAAGCCATGTAGTAACGAAGTTCTTATATGTCTTCGGATTTTCCAGCCGATCCGTTGTTGGAAATAAAAAGTGCAAAAAAGATGTCACAATTTGCTTACTATAGTGGATTGATACAGCAGGTGCAATCTCGCGTCTCGCTAACTCTGGCGGCAGCTATAACGACTGCATAGTGTCTATCCTCTTTCACCAAAAAGTGCAGTACCCACTCTGATATGAGTCGCTCCGTGTTGAATTGCGATCCGATAATCGTGGGACATCCCCATCGAGAGAAACCCGCAAGATAGCGGGCGGCATTCTTGTTCCAGTTTTCGCAATCGCTCAAATGCCAACGCCGGATCTTGCTTTGGCGATGGAATGCACATTAAGCCTTGAAGCTGAAGCTCCTTCATCTTGCCGATAGATTCAGCCAAGCGCAGCACCTCATCAGGAGAAAAACCTGACTTGGATGCCTCAGCGTCTAAATTCACTTCGATAAAAACAGGGAGAGTTCGAGTCTCCATCTGTGAAGTCTCACTGAGCTGCGCCAACCGTTTCGCGAGCTCTGAAGCCAGCTTCTCTGAGTCGACTGAGTGGATAGATGCTAGGTACGGCAAAACGATTTTCACTTTATTAGTTTGTAGATGGCCGACGAGATGCCAGCGCACATCGCCGTAGCCTCGCTCTTCCATTTCTTTGGCTTTTGTCACTAGCTCCTGCGGATAGTTTTCACCAAAATCGCGATGCCCCAGTCTATAGAGAGCTTCGATTTTATCGATCGACTGTTTCTTGCTAACAGCAATCAGAACTACTTTTTGCTTCCAGCGACTGTGTTCAGCTTCGTTGATGACGGCATCTTTTACTTCAGAGTAGCGAGAGAAAAGTTCGTCCAAACTCATACTCTCATCCATGTTTCTGACTGTTTTCGCGTTTGCTTCTACTTTTGTACCTGTGCTCATACTTGTCGTTACCTCTGGTGCGCCTCTCGCGACCTCTCGGTCCACTCGAAAAGTTTTGTGCCGGTGAGTCTTTCCATATCAAGTAGCACTTGAGTGACAGGTAGGCCCACTACGTTTGTGTAACTCCCATGAATCTTCTCAATAAGAGCCGTTCCGAGTCCCTGGGCCGCGTAGCTTCCAGCTTTGTCCATCGGTTCGCCAGAGCTGATGTAACGACGCAGTGTTTCGGAATCCAAGTGGCGCATTTTGACTCTTGTTTTGCATATTCGGGTAAGTATTTTGAGCGGGTTCTTTTTCCACCTGCTTTTCTCGTTCACTTCCACTTTGCTCGAGTCAAAATAAATCAGGCAGTACCCAGTATAAACAATATGTGTTTTACCGCTTAATGCGCTTAACATTCGAAAAGCGTCTTCTCGAGACGTCGGTTTACCAAGGATCTTCTGACCAATGGGCGAAACGACAATAGTATCGGCTGCCAAAACTAAAAAGTTCTGTCGCCCCTGTCGTTTAGAACTCAAGCGATTATAAACATAGATTGCTTTTTCTTTTGCAAGTCTGCGGACTAGCTGACCAGGTTTCTCGCCTTTCATGGCCACTTCGTCGACATCAGGCTTGATAATTTTTAATTTAAGCCCAACTTGTTGAAGCAATTGAATCCGACGGGGAGATGAAGAAGCTAAGTAAAACCGAATCATATTTAATTACACGTAGAATTGGGTCGAAATAAACCTAAACTGATCTCTAAATCCGCGAAAGCTCTCCGACCTCTTGAAGAAGACGGTAACTTCCGTTTTAGCCCCAGCCTCGGAAACAAAGAAAAAACTGGCGCCACTTCGAAAAACGTTGGATAAACCGATTCCTGCTCCTGCAACCGAGACTTTCACTTTGTATTCTTCCTTAACATAAGCCTTTGAAAGATGCGCAAGAAGTTTTGCTTTATTTAGGCTACCGTGATGGTCCGTTACGGCCACAGCGATATAATTCCCATCAAACCCGAGGCTGATCTCTACTTCGGAATTTCCGCTTAACTCAAGAACGGTAGAACGAGGAACATTGCTATATAAGGATTTTCCAAGAGCGTCGACTGGGGCGTCATATATGGCGTTGAGCAAAAGTTCGTCTACTGCAGCAGCTACCATGCCCGCTATTCTATCTTGAAGTTTTGCTGCTGCCGCATAAGCTCGGATGGCTTCTACCGCATCCGCTTTTTGAGTTGACGAAGAGAGCTTTACTTTTTGAATCTTAACGCTTGGACCTAAGACCTTGTCTAAACCAAATGCACGTTCTGCAAGTGTCGTCTTCACAACTCGACCATAGTGCCTACCAGCCTCAGCCGGGGAGGATCGATAATTTTTTAATACGAAATGGCCAAAGAGAGGACTGTGACGTAGGTATTCGACGTTCGCCAAGTCCTCACTACTCAGAAAATGTATGAAATTCGAATTGAGTTTATCCGAGAATAAACCCACGCTTTCTTGAAGAGAATTCTCAAATATCTCGTACGTCTTTTGTACAGACCCATCTACCAAAATAATGGCATAGTTGCCGTTGACGGTCTCACGGGCGCCTTCTAAGTGGTTCTCCACATTCTTAAACGAAAGGCCTGCCACCGTTGCGACTTCCGATGCAAAAATCTGGTCATGGGGATCGGCAGAAATCAGCAAGAGAGATGGTGATGGTGGCATGATGAACTATTCTACCTTCGCTTTCTGCCTCGTTGGACTTTAGGTAAAACTTCACTCCCGCATTAAGAACCCAAAAAACTCCTCGGCAATATCATCGAATTCAGCGGGATTGCCGCACTTCGGGCATTTAACGGGAGGCAATTGGTATTGGAGTGACTTCAGCTGATCGGTCTTGAATAGACCTAACAATTCATTTCTACAACTGGTGCAGGTAAAGGGGACATATAAAGATTCAACTTTTCCACCGCACGCAAAATTTGAAATGAGGTTCAATTGCTCCACAATAGCAACGGAACATTCCACAAATGTAAGGTGAATTCCTTTAGCCTGGCAGCTCTGAAAATACTTGATCCAAGCTTTAACTGCGACGGAATTGATCCTTGTGATTTCTTTGCAATTCACTTCCAGCTTTGCTGGCACGGGCCCAAAGAGTTGGTCAAAATTAACACTTTCTTCTATGGAACCGCTGATTCGAACAATAAGATGAGAATCGGTCTTCTCTTTGGTGACTTGGATCATTCTAGCCCCTCGCTCTCTCGTTCCGTTATTGAGATCTCCTTCCAAATGGTATTGAAATTAAGGTGAGGGGGCAACTGCAAACTAGCTTAATTTACCTTGATCGGAATCCTTACCTTCGAGCCCGCGCTTTAGCGCTCCCAGACCTTTTCCCAAAGCATGGCCTAACTCAGGAAGGCGCTTAGACCCGAAAAGGAGGGCAACCACGGCTAAAATGACTAAATGCCCAAAACTTAATCCAAACATCTTATTTGGGTACCGCAACAGGAAGATGGCGTCAATCGCGATTCTGCGCTAGGTTAGCCAGAGGTTTTTAAGAGCAAAAGTGCGAAAGAAGAAGAAAAGAAGAATATGAAACCCCAAGAGTATACTTGTACGGTTAAAGGATTTCGGATGATGACGCCAACGGTATTCGAAGTAACTTTTGATACTGAAAAGCCTTTGAGTTTTGTGGCGGGCCAATTTGTTAGCATAGTGGTACCGGGGGCCGGACCTAAGGGAAGAGATTTGAGACGAGCGTATTCTATTGCTTCGGCTCCAGAGATCAGGCCCGTCGAACTATGTATAAAAATCGTCGAAGAAGGACCTGGAACGCAGTATCTCTACCGGCTCCGACCAGGTGATGCTGTCAAATTGTGGGCACCCTACGGAGATTTCGTTTACAAACCAAAACCCAATCGGAATATTTGTTTTGTGGCAACTGGGACGGGCATTGCGCCATTTCGAGCCATGCTCATGTCGGACGCGTTTAAAGCGGACCCTCCAAAATCGACTTTTTGCTACTTCGGCGTCAGGTCAGAGGAAGAGTTGGTTTATTTGAACTTTCTGGATAATTACCCTGATATGCGCTTTGTCGCGGCTGTTTCGCAAGCCAGCCCGAGTTGGACCGGTTATCGCGGGCGGGTAACGCATTATCTAAAAACGGAATGTAAAGATCTTCCGTGGTTGGAGACGGAATATTATCTTTGTGGTCACGGTGGCATGATCGCCGAAGTGAAAGCCATGCTTCTGGAAAAGGGAGTAGCTAAGGACGCAATCCACCAGGAAATTTACTACAAGTAAAAAAGTATCCGACTACTTTACGATAGGCGACACGTTTTACGTCGAGAGATTACCTAACTACTGACACACCGAATATCAAAAAGTCATCGGATACCTCGGCTTTTACCCTTGTAATCGGATATCTTATTAACTATGGACAATATCACTCATTCTCTTGTGGGATATCTGGTAGCGCGCTCTCTGCCCAAGCCGGATGTGGAAAAATTTCCTAAGTACGAAAGCGCGGTTCTTTGGACCGCGCTTATCGCAAGTAATTTGCCAGACTTTGATTTCCTGATTCAAATTTTCAATACAAATAATCCGATGCAATATTTATTGCATCATCGTGGTTATACTCATACTTTTTTACTGACCCTTCCTCTGGGCTTGATCGCAGCCCGCGCTGCGGTGCTGATTTCAGGCACTAAGGCCAAGGCGCAGTCCGCGCTCTGGCGACTATCGGGCGTTGGCGTTCTTTGTGTGCTTCTGCATATCGGAGGGGACTACTGTAATAACTATGGTGTCCATCCATTTTCGCCGTTCTATAATCGCTGGTACTATGGAGACTTTCTTTTCATACTGGAGCCGTTCATTTGGCTGACGTTGCTACCTTTCGTCTTTTTCTCCGTAAAAACAAAATCAGTTCGTACTGTCTCTGTTATTCTCTGCGCGCTCATTCTAGGGATCGTTTGGTCGCGACAATTTAATGCACTTCCCGTTGCGCTGGTCGTTACGATTTGGTTCGGATTAGTTTCGCTCTCTCACTTTTTCGCCCCGCGGGTAGGTGTGAGACCTCGAAACTCGGTAATAATCCCCTGGACCGGATTTGCCATCGTTTTCTTTTCTTTCTTTTTCGGTTCGAACCAAAGCAAAAATAGATTGATCGAATTATTCCAAGATGAAAATCGGATTTTAAAGCGCGAGCAAATTTCCTTGTCGCCCTCGCCTGCAAATCCATTTTGTTGGTCCTTTATTATTACCGGAATAGAAGAGATCTCCGACCGGACTCACCGAGGCAAATTCTACGTTGCAAAGGCGGGCGCCATTAGCCTCTGGCCGGCATTCGCCCCCCCTACAAACTGCTACCTTCGCACAAAGAAATCTCTTAGCTTCGCCGATTCCGAAATCGATCACCCTATCTCGAACCAAATTCACTGGGTTGGCGCTATGATACGACCTTTGGACGATTTCTTAAGATTAGAGAAAAAATACTGTCGATTTGGGGAATTTCTCAAATTCTCCCGCGTTCCCGGGTGGTTCGAGCAAAGTGGGACTTGGTATGTAACAGATTTACGATTCGATGGGGCCCAAAGAAAAGGCTTCTTTACGTTCACTCTGAATGGAAACGATCTGTGTCAGTCCGCACCTAGTGGGTCCGTATCGACTCTCACTCCCTGGATACCCCCAATTGAGCTAAGCATTGGAGTCGGTTTTGGCATCTAGTATTCCCACTTAAATGACACATATTGGCAAAACCCCGGACATCCACTATTCTAAATACTAATAGAAAATAGAAGAATACATTTTTGAAAGGTACTAATAACGGTGTATATAATGATTAGAATAAATAAGGTATTTCTATTGGTCGTTTGGATTATGAGCCTCTGGCTAGGTGCCCTTCCCGCTCACTCTTCAGATCCTGCGCATATACCTTCCTATATTTTTATGGAGGGAGATATCTCCACCTTAAAAGCATTCTTCTATCAAGATTGGAATGAAAATTGGAAAAAAGACAAAACAAGAGACAAGTTTAAGGAATTTCTTCAAGAACGTCCATGCAGTGCCTTCAGTAAAGACGAGGTAGGGGCCATCAACGCTATTCTAAAAGAAGCCCAAGACCCTAAAGGCGATGGCAAGTTGAGTCCAATTGCTAGGCTGAATAATTCTAAAAAGCAAACTCAACGTCTCGAAACAGAAATTAGTTTAATAGATTCTGATTTGAGCACGTATTCTCTCTCAATGAAATTTAGTGCTGCATATCGCAATTTGAAAAAGAGACGTGAGGACCTTGCGAAGGCTCTCAAAAAGTTTAAGAACCCTAAACAACCTCTTTACTTGGCATTTGATAATGACTTGGAAAAAATAAACGAAGTATTAGGGAAAGTTTTTGAGAGACAAAAAACACTTAACCAGCTTTACCAAAGTATCATACCAACTGACGACGAAGCCTATTTTAAGGGACAGAAACCTGCCACACCAGATAAACGTATACGTACAGGTATCGCCCAAGCTAAGGCCAGGGAGAAATATTACAAGGAGCTTGGTAAGCTCCAAGTGGAATACGGTAAACTCTTAAGTCTAGCACGACCGGAGAAGGAAAGACGTGGCTGCACGGGTGACGTACGTACAGACCAGGTACTATCCCTATTTGGCGACATAGATAGGTACTTCCAAGATAACAAAAGCTACGTGCCAG
Organism: Deltaproteobacteria bacterium; assembly: GCA_013286765.1. The sequence continues at coordinate 32,132 of JABDFB010000004.1, read as the reverse complement.
TCGATATGTTCACAGCCAAAAACGAACGGACTGGCGAGTACGATGGCAGGAAAGAATCCACGGCCAATAGCAATTCTCTCAAATCGGTCGATGAAGATGAGAGTCCTTTACGTCGGCGAAGCTCTAGTGGCAGTAACAGTGCCGCTGGTGCTCAATAGCATCTTTAGGCTTCAGGTTCCATAATACCTTGGAAAAATCCATTCAACCGGCCTAAAGTGCCAGTATGCTCGAGCAAGTAATTGCAATCCCTGCTCTTAAATTCCTCTTCCTTATTGGAACAGGAATTATTTCCGGCCTTATAGACTCAGTAGCTGGCGGGGGCGGGCTAATTAATCTCCCTGTACTTATCTTGATTCTGGGCGCGGGACCGCACGCGATCGGCACGAACAAAATCGCCGGTGCGGCAGGTGCGTTGATGGCGCTTATCGTCTATATGCGCGCTGGCCATTATGATCACAAGCGCAGTCTGATGTTCACGATTTGGATTGGAATAGGTGCATTTATAGGAAGCAAAGTCTCGCCTCACCTTCCCCACGAAGCATTTCGGTGGATTCTCTTTATTACCTGTCCTGCAATCTTGTTAGTCGTTCTGAAGAAAGACCTTTGGGTTAAACAGCTTCACCCTCCCATAGTGGACTCTGATGTGAAGCCGTCGCAAAGACGATTTTGGAAGGGGCTGCAAACTAGTAACACGATTCGAATTGTCCTTTCAGGCTTAGCCTGCGGTTTTTACGATGGCACCTGGGGTCCTGGTGGTGGCACTTTCATGTTCTTGTCGCTACTGGTGTTTGCAAAGCTCCCGCTCTTTACTGCGATCGCTGCTTCAAAGCTCGCCAACACTTGCTCAGCCAGTGTGGCGCTAGCAAGCTATGCCTGGGGCGGTTATGTTTATTGGACTGAGGGAAGCTGCGTTGCACTCGGAATGACAGCTGGTGCCTGGGTCGGGGCACATTATGCGACGAAGAAATCTATCAAGTTCATCAGGCCTGTGCTGGTCGCGGTAGTGGCGCTGCTATTGCTGAAGCTTGCGACATCCTAGTCGTATGAAATCATACATTAAATAATCTATTTATTTCAATATGTTATATTATAATTCCATTTAATATTTGATTTCAAACGCACGAAATGGTATCTTATTAGATATGAGTCAATCTCATCTCCTAGATTCAAATCTACCACCTGCTGAAGTGAATAGAGAAACCGCCCAGGTTCTTGGAAAAGCTTTCTGGAAACTTGCTAGTCTTTACAACTTCACGCGAGAAGAGCAGGCGTTGCTTCTTGGCGTTAAACCTGAAAATAGGCAACGCTTAAACTCTCTCCAAAGCAAACAAGAAATTCCCGTAGATCCGGATAAGTTCCAACGAGTCGGTAACCTCTTGGGCATTCATAAGTCACTGAGAATCATGTTCCCTCATAATAGAGAGCTGGTTTATGCCTGGATGAAGACGCCGCGAGAGATTTTCCACAACCAATCAGCTCTGCAGTTCATTGCAGATGACCCAGTGAATTCTTTTGCTCGATTGTTCACAGTCAGAAGGATTTTAGATCAAATACGAGTGAGTTATTAATGGCTATTACAATCGAGTTATCAGTCCCTGGACCTCAATCTTTGGAGGCGTATCGGAATATCTACACCATTAAGAGTTCTCAAGACCTATTTGACGACCTTGTTAATCCAGAGGATCGTCCCGTTCTTCAGACCTGGGACAATGCCACAAGTCAGATTCAGCATACAGTGGCTCCGAAAGAACGAGTATTCCAATATGGAAACACGGCCGAAACTATATGCGTTTTTGAAAAGACAAACTGGAGACGGGGCCGATTTGGAGATGGAACGAAATACGGTGTGTGGTACGGGGCCCTTGAAAAAGAGACTTCAGTCCTAGAAGCACTTTATTGGGTTTATAAGAATGCCAAGGAAGACATCGCAGCCAGCGCAAGACCCATAGTCATTGACCGACGTATGCTGAAAGCCCAAATCGCGACTAACTCTGCAATCGATCTTAGACCTTATTCAGATGTTCATTCGCAACTCACAAGCGAAAATTATACATTTTGCCAAGAACTAGGGGCACATGCGGTTCAAAATGAGATTGACCTCTTCCTAGCTCCTTCAGCACGAAATCCCGGAGGCACATGCGTCCCGGTGTTCTCTCCCTCAGCTATTAAGAGCGACCGAACCATCTACTATATTCACTTTTCGTTTAGTAACCTGGGTGAGGTCCAAATTACTACCGACGAGGATCAAATATTTAAGATTCCGGATGCTTGGAAGGCCAACGCGGTTAGGATTCAGGAACTTTTTTGAAGACAGTCTAACGGCGAATAAGGTACGAGAGATTCACTTTTCGCTATCCTGCGAAAAGTCGCTTCGAAGGGTAGTCGGCCATCAATGGCCTCCTCATTTCAAGGCTTGCCTTCGGCAAACGCTCGTCGAACTCCGTTCTCATCTCTCTCTCCGCAAAAAAAAACCCGCTCTAGGGCGGGTTTTTTTTTGCGGAGAGAGAGAGATTCGAACTCTCGAGCGGTTTTACCCGCTGCTCCCTTAGCAAGGGAGTGCCTTCGACCACTCGGCCATCTCTCCGGTAGTAGGTCGATTTACTGCCGCAGACTATAACAAAACTCGTAGTTCAACTAGAAGAAATTGAAAATTTTTCAAAAACTGCTAAATTTTGCCGTATTTGAATCTTTTTGGTGAGTTTGGCTATGGAGGTTGGGGGGTTATGGGTTATGAATCGTCATTAATTAATGCTGGGGGTAAGTTTTTTTGCCGGAGGTAAGTAACGTGAGCTTTGAAGCTTGGTTCCAGTCTTTTCATCCTGAAATATCTACTCGTTCCATAGCAGCAGTATTAGAACTTGCAGCGGATGGGGCGACAGTCCCGTTTATGGCAAGGTATCGTAAGGAAAAGACCGGAAATTTAAATGAAGTGTCAATTCAGGCCATCCTAGAGAATAAGGAAAAATGGGATCAGATTATCAGTCGGCAGAAGTTTATTCTGGAAGAAATCGAACGCCAGAAAAAGCTCACGCCCGAGTTAAAACAGCAGATTCTGTCTACTTTTAAACTTGAGCTCCTGAACGATCTGTTTCTCCCTTATAAGCAGGAACGAAAAACAAAAGCGGCGATTGCCAAAGAGGCTGGGTTGGAACCTCTGGCGGATTGGATCTGGAACTGCGGCCACGGGACCGAGTCTCCTCTTGAAGGCCAAACGCTTGAGCTTTGGGCTTGGACTTTCCGAAATGAAGCGAAACAAATTAATGATGCAGCGGCCGCGATTGCCGGGGCAAACGATATTCTTATAGAGAAGCTTTCGCAAATCCAGGAGCTGCGCCAACTAGTCCGATCGCGTTATTTTGAACAAGGTGTTGTTCGTACCCAAAAAGCGGAGAAGGCCAAGCCACACAGTAAATTCGAAGGATATTTTGATTTTCATGAAGCGATTCCATCTCTCATGCAGCCGCAAAATTCCCATCGCTATTTGGCAATGAAACGGGGCTGGAATGAAGAGGAGCTTCGTCTCACCGTCGAAGGCCCCCCCGACAATCCTGAATTTGAAAACGACTTGGTAAGAACATTCGAAACGACAGCCTGCACGGTTCCAGATTCGCCCGGAGCTGAGATTCTGCTGAAGGCTGCGCGCCTTGCCTTCAAGGTCCATGTTTTCCTGAGTATTGAAAATGAAATTCACAAAGCGTTAAGAGAAGTCGCAGATTCGGCTGCAATTCATGTTTTTTCAGAGAACCTCAGAAAGCTATTGTTAGCTTCCCCTTTTGGGGCCAAGGCAGTTCTGGGCATCGACCCGGGCGTGAGAACAGGTTGCAAGCTTGCAGTAGTCGATGATTCAGGAAAATATATTGCCAGCACGGTTATGCACCTGCATTCAGAGAACGAGCGAGTAAAATCTAAACCCTTGCTCGTTGAGATTATAAAAGTCGGAAATATCACAGCAGTTGCTGTGGGAAACGGCACCGCTGGCCGTGAAACCGAAAAATTTGTCCGGGAATCTCTCAAGGAAAATAGCATCCAAATTCCTGTCATAATGGTGAGTGAGGCCGGCGCCAGCGTCTATAGTGCTAGTGAGGTAGCTCGAGAGGAATTTCCGGAACTCGATGTAACCGTCCGTGGTGCAATTTCGATTGCCAGAAGGCTCCAAGACCCACTGGCTGAATTAGTAAAGATTGATCCGAAGAGTATCGGCGTCGGTCAGTATCAACATGATGTTTCGCCGAACTCTCTGAAGCGAAGCTTAGGACAAGTCGTTGAGTCATGCGTCAATCAAGTTGGAGTAAACCTGAATACGGCGTCTTATCATCTTCTGACCTATATTTCGGGAATTGGGCCATCGCTAGCGAAAGCAATGGTGGAATATCGCAATCAGAATGGCTTATTCAAATCACGAAACGAGTTGCTAGAAATCAGCCGCTTTTCTAAGAAGGCCTTTCAACAAGCTGCGGGATTCTTGAAGATTCCGGATGCCGAAAATCCTCTGGATAATACGGGTGTTCATCCTGAGAAATATGCGGTTCTAGAAGCCTATGCAAAGAAGAATCAACGCAGTGTCAAAGATTTCTTAGGCGTTGGAGCGAAGGTCATTAAATCCGATCCAGTCTTTAAAGAGGAAATTGGCGTCTTTACTTTTGAAGACGTGATTAAAGAGCTGGAAAAGCCAGGTCTAGATCCACGCAGCGAGTTTGTTCCTATTCAATTTAGGGATGATATTTACGAACTCAAAGATTTAAAACCGGGCCTAATTTGTCCGGGTGTTGTGACAAACGTGACCAATTTTGGAGCTTTTGTTGATATTGGAGTTCATCAAGATGGGTTAGTACATATTTCACAGCTTACAGACAAGTTTGTGAAAGATCCTCACGAGGTCGTCAAACCGGGTGACAGGGTAAAAGTCCGTATCCTGGAGGTTAATGTAGAAAAGACTCAGATTTCTCTATCAATGAAAAACCTTGTAGAGAAGGAGCTTTTGGCATCGAAACCTAGACCAAAACCTGTTTCTAAAGTCGCTCACAGTGGTCATACTGGCCATGCTGCTAGAGCTGCTCACACTGGTCATAATAGCCACTCCGGCGGACATCATGCGTCTCAGTCTCACAATCAAAAAAGAGATCGACTAGCTTCAGGCCAAAACGCCGGCCAAAATCGTGGACCTCGCAAGCCCAAGGAGGTTTTTAACAATGCTTTTGCTAGCCTAGCGGCGTTGAAGAACCAGTTGAAACCCAAATGAAGAATAAGTAAGCTTTAAAGAGAAATCTCAGAGGTAAACAAGAATGATGAAAAATCTACCGTATCCAGCCAGAGTCGCCACTACCCTGCTCGCTGCTATGATTGCTATTCCAGCAATTGCAGGGGGATTTTATATGACCTATCAGATCGTAACGTACTTGGGGAACTAGGTTCGGAAAAATAGTTCATGTTCCGAAATAGGATTTTTGGCTTGAGACGCGGAAGTTTTTTCGAAAAAACCGGAGTGTACACGGTTTCAAGTGCATCCCTGCACTTGACCGTCCACAGGACGGACACACTTCTCGGCCTTCATGGCCTCGAAGAGTACATGAGGATTTTTGAGGAAAAACTGACAATGTATCAAGCCAAAAAGACATTTCAGAACCTAGGACTTGGCGATTTTTAAGCCAGCTTCGATCCAATCCTTCATTCCTGAACCTGCAACACAGACTAGATTTTTTAGTCCGAGTTTTTGAAGTTTTTCAAATGCCGTCTTCGCTCTTCCGCCCATTTTGCAATGGATATAAACATGCTTGTAATCTTTGAGTTCGTTTACATGCTTTTCAACTTCTTCATGAGGAATATTTATACTTCCTGGAACGTGACCGTCTCGGTATTCTTCAGGGCTTCGAACGTCCAGAACCAATTCATCTTCACTCAACTGATCCAATTTTTTTCCCAATTCAAGCATCGAAATCTTGTCGTTCATTTCTAGTTCTCCCTTACTTGCCTCTACTATATAATTCTTTTCAATTCTTGCACCTTGGATTATCATAACCCGCATCGCAGAAACTGCGGTTTTCCAGGAGTACAATGATAGTAGAAGAACTAGAGCCAGCATCTTATGCCGAGTGGGACCACTATGTGGATCAACATCCTATGTCCACCTGTTATCACCTGCGGGCTTGGAAAACAGTTGCGGAACGTGCCTATCGCTTACGTGCACCGTTCTTAATTGCCCGCGAAAATAAGGGCGGCCCTTGCCAAGGGGTTCTTCCCAGCTATCTGATTCAGGGATTTCTGCAGAGTCATATGACCAATGGGCTTTTTGGTGCCTACGGCTCCGTTTTAGCAAATTCCCGGGAGGCCAGGCTAGCCCTAGTCGATCACGCTATTCAACTCTCGAAGAAAAAGAATGTTCATTTTTTCATGCTCAAAACGCTCGAAGAGCCCTCATTCGAGGAAAATCTGAATTTGGCCAAACTAGATTCCTGGGTGATTGCTACTTTAGCGCTCCAACCAGATCCACAAATGATGTGGAAAAGCCTGCGTGATAAAATCAGAAATTGTGTAAGAAAAGCAGAACGTTCCGATCTAAAGGTTCGCTTCGGCGATGATCAACTTCCTCACTTCTACGAAGTCCTAGCGCAAAATATGCACAGCAAGGGTGCCCCTATTTACGGCATCCGTTTTATGCGTGAACTGGTCGAAGCACTTCCGGGTCGTACCGATATTATTACGCTTTGGAAAGATAACCAGGTCATTTCGGGAGCATTCCTGATTTATCACCGCAAAACAGTTTATGTTCCATTTGCTTCCTCTCGCCCTGAATTTCTTGCGATGAGCCCAAATAATTTGCTGTATTGGGAAATTATCAAACGCGGTTGTGAGCGAAAGATGGACATTCTAGACTTTGGACGGTCATTAAAAGACTCTGGACCGTTAAAGTTTAAGCTCGGTTGGGGCGCTCAGACTCAATCGCAACCTTCGTACGTTTTTTCGCCCCGAGGCAAAACGCTGAATCTGAATCCCGACGATGATCGTCTGGTAAGCTTTTTTGTGCGCCAATGGAAGCGGATGCCGAGAAAAATTACAGATAGCGTTGGCCCTTCGATTTGTAGGCAATTGGCCGGCCTGATATGAAGACCCTGCCTCTCAAAAAGCTCAATATTCTCTCGACACTTATAGTAATCACTCTCCTTTTTCTCCTTCTTCGAGATCTTGATTTTGGGAAACTCGTTGAAGCCCTTCGAGATGCTGACTGGGGATACTACGCAATTGCAGTGGTCGTAATACTAATCCTTAATTCGCTCGGTCGGATTATGAGATTTCGGGCTCTTCTCGATGCCCTACCCCATCCTTCCAACGGAATGAGATTTTGGGATCTAGTCCTCATTTCGATGGGTACGCGAACTTTAAACATTGTCCTTCCCGCTCGTGCGGGAGAAGTCTATCGAGCAATTCATCTGAGCCGTCATGGTTACCAAATCGAATCTGCTACAACTGCATTATTGGTAGAGCCGTTGCTGGAGGCTTTAGGTTTAGGAAGTACCGCTTTTGCTTTATCTGTTCTGAATTTTGCGCCTCTGCCTTTCGCAGATATATTCAATAAGTTGAAATGGGCTTTCCTCATTATCGTCGCAGCGGGAATTATTTTCTCGGCACTAAAACTTCGAGCCAACCCAAATACAGGCCAGGTTTCCGAGAATTTGCTTCATTCGCAATCTAATTCTCAATCCTCTTTTTTCGATAAGATCCAGAATTTTTTTTCGAGAATGGGAAATACGCTCCATCGCCTTAATTCCCCTAGGGTCTGGCTAAAATCTTTGAGCTGGACTTGGTTCGCCGACGCGGCAGATTGTTTTTCTATCGGCCTCTGCCTGTGGGCCGTGCATATTCAGCTGGACTGGGTGAGCTGGTTTGTCATTTTTGCGGGCGTTAATATTGCCATCGCATTACCAACAGTGCCAGGAAATGTAGGAACCCTTGAAGTCGGCGCTATTCTTGTTTTAAATATGCTAGGCGTGGATAAAAGCAAAGCTCTGGCCTTCACTCTTCTATATCATTCGGTAAATACTATTCCCATCGCCTTGGCAGGTTTAATCGCGCTTAAAATAAACAGTCAAAGGGCTCCTACAAGTCCTTAAGATTATCTTTTGCCAGCGTCTTTTCCCTTAGTCCCAGCTAATTGCGATTTTTTGTCTTTAACACCTGGTATGGATTTAATATCTTCGGCAAACAGGCTCTTCATAGCGTCGACTCCATCCTGAGGATTTGCAACACTCACTAAGTCCGCGCGCTCCTGTTTCTTCTTTTCGGTGTCAACTTTGAGATTTTTGTCCCGAGCTTTCACCATTCCAGCATCGGCTTCGCCGTCATGATTAAAAGACCAAGCAAGCATCGGTTCTCCAATTGGGAGTTTATCGCCTTTTTTCTTAAACATCTTGGAATTCCAGACATGCCAAGTCTTGCCATAACTATTCATTTTACCTTTTAGCATTTCTTTTTCAGCGGACCCGGACATTCCGGGCGAAATCAATTGGCCGGACAGAATTTCATAATTATGCGGATGCCAATATTTTTGTTCATCCTTTGGCAGGGATTCGTAAACTTTTTCTGAAACAATATATTCAATGCCATTTAAATTTGCAGCTTGGTCATTCCCATCAAAAATTGCGCACTGTAGAAAGCTATCGTTAACAGCTTTACAATAGTGATGCGCCTCTAATTGATGCTTCGGATCATCTTTCATTACATGGAAAGCATCTAAATAAATTCCAAGCTGTTGTACAGGGCCGTTAGCCTGTGGTGCTGCGTTAGCATTTTTTTCATTTCCACAGCCGTATGCGGCTGGATTTATAGCAAAGAGAAACATCAGTACACCGGACCATGTTTTGATTCTACCTGTCATATCATACCCCCGTATATAAAGCCGATTGCAGTATCTGTGCCTTCCTAACTTACGACGGAGGTCATCAATGTCTGCCTACATCTATTTCGGCTTTGCATGTCTCGCTTTTAGTCTTTCCGCGTGTGGTCCGACTCTCCCAAACGGACATTATGAAGGCAACTTTTTTTGGCAACGTTCTGATCAGAAGATTCACAATCCCGTCAGAATTGATGTCTCTTCATCCGACAAAAAGACGCTCAGTTTTAAACTGAGCGACATTACTGATCATCCGGTGTACGACTTTGAAATCTCGCGACTGACCGCAGAAAGGTTGAGTTTTAAAATAAACTCAGAGCAAAATGAATTTATTCTGTCCGAATTGAACTTACTCGAAACCCTACCTGGAACAAAATGTATTATCGGAAAATCAGAGTTTGATTTTCAATTTTGTTATAGTGCCGATCGATTCTCGCTACACGTAGAGAAGGCTGACAAAACTTTTCTGCTGGGTGTCAACGGAAGTCATTTTTCCAACATACAAGATGTCGTTCTAGAATCGCCTACCAAGTTGACACTCCGAGAGGCTCTTGAACGGAGTTATCATGCAAATTTAAGATCCCAAATTGGGTTTCAAAAAGTCCTTCAAGCGAAAGAAATCGCCCGAGCCGCCACTCTAAATCTTCTACCTCGGATTAACTTAAACATCTTTGCCGCAGCCCAAGCAGATCTCAAGACTCCCACTGTTGCGGCACGTGCTTTGCCCATTCTGTTGCCATTTTTAGTTCCCTCCAATTGGCAACAGATTACTGAATCAAGAATCTTAACTCGCATCGAAGAGGACACTTTCCGAATCCTGCAGGCCGACATCGGAGTCACAGTCGAAGAACTCTGCTACAATTTTGAACGTGATCTAAAAATTAAACGTGTTTATGAACAATCACCAACGTCTCGAAATGAACTAGCACTTGTCGAACTGCTGGTCAAAGAGGACCAGTACGCGCTGTCTCAAGCCCTTGGCTTCCTGAACCCCGAAGCAGTTGAAGAAATTCAAATTGACGATACTCTAGACCTTTCCCAACCTCTCGATAAAAAAACTATCGCCCTTAGAGCGGTTCAAGTTTCCCTCGAAAGACAGCAACTCGAATTCCTAATTGACTTAGCAAAATCAAAAAAGAGTCTCCTCAACTTCTCCTGGCTCGACCCAAACACCGGCTTCGGCTTCAATTTTGGGTCTCTCAAACAAATTTCCACATACGAAATTGAAGATCTTTACTTAAAGCGATCGGAACTAATAAATAAAATTTATTACAACACCTATCACCTTACGGATCTCCTCAACTATACGCTCAAAAAATTCGGTGAACCTACCCCCAATCAAATTGAACTCTACACAAACGTAGCTACCCTACGCTCTGTTCGAGCAAAAATCTCTCGCCTACTCTTAACTGGAAATTACGAACGCCTCCTCGATCCAATCGATAGTCCGATCTAGAAGGCTAACTATTATTTGCTGGAAGGCCTTCTCACTTCAACGCGTATCTTATAGGTGCCAATAGAGCGGTAGGCGCGTTGAAAGTTGGGATAGTCCACCTTTTTGGGTGAGTTGCAGCTAATAAACTTCACTTCACCTTTAGGATTAAGATCTTTAATTTCTTTCTTCCAAGCCTCACAAGCCTTTTTCCACGATTGGTAACTTTCTTTGAGACTGGGACTTAGATCGCCAATAATTTCACCTTCACCCGAGACTATTTCAAAATGAGGACTGATCGAATTGGTAGAGCCTGATCTAATGATCAGGGCTTTATCGGCATCTGTGTCAGCAATACTGTTTGCGCTATTCGCCAAGATCGCAATAAACAAGAATGAAAGTAGAATTTTTGTATTTTTCATAAATTATCGAACCTTCTATGCTACAGATTTTAAATACAGAATTTTAAATTGTCTTCTATTCTTTTCTTGCCACTTCGGGTCTTGTTTATTTCCTAATCTTACAATGTCTTCGAGAGTTGGAATACCAAACCCGCGTCTCCATCGCCACCAAGGTATTATTTCAAGTGCGTCGGTATCTGTAAAAACACTCCGTATCTTAGGTACGACAACACTCTCCTGATCTTCTGTCAAGACTAAGAGGCCGCCAGTTTTGAGATGTGAAACTAGCTCATCGACGTTAGAGCAACGTTTTGCAGGGGTTCCAACCCCCATGGAGAGTAGCCCTATTTCATTCCAAAAGTTTCTTCCTTCATCATAGAAAGCAAGAATTCTGTTTGGCATTTGATGCACGGTTTGCCGAAGCATACCGATGTCGGATTCTCCCAGCCAAAGACCTCCAAGTCGGATACTAAGAACGAGGCCTAAAGCAACCAGTGCCATGGAATTCCAACGCAAGCGCCATGACGTTTTTACAAATACCGCAGAAAGAACCAGCATCGTGAGACTAATCGAGAGCGGTATAAACTCTCCGAGATAGAGCATGCTGCTTGCTGCCAATGAAAATAGGAATACAGCCAAGGAATTCAAACGAGAAAATAAAAGAAGAAACTTTCGTTCTTGTCCGGCTGTGACCGCCTGATCTATCCATAAAACGACCATCGGAAGTAAAAGAAAAAGATAGGTCTCGGTCCGATAAGGAAAAATGCTGAAAAAAATCGCGGGAGCGAGGGTCGATGAAATAAGAAAATGGAGCAGGTTCTTTGATTTTAGGTTTTTAACCGGCGAGTACAGAGTCAATAGTAGGACCGGAATAATAAACAAGGCTATCGGTACACAAAAGGTCGTAAAATGAAGCCACATTCTCAGAGGAGAGGAGGAATTGCCCATTAATTTAGCCAAAGTCTCTCGGTGGAAGTATTGTGCAAGAAATCGATCTCGATCAGAAATAAATACAAACAGAAACCAAGCGCCACCCGCGACTATTCCAATTAAATGGGCCAACCAAAAATGAATTTTTGTGAAGATTCGAATATTCCTGGAGAGGGCCAAGTACATCCAGATCCCAGCAACAGAAAAAACGGAATAAAGAGGACTTTTCACAAGACCGGAAATCCCAGCAAAAAACAAAGCAAGATAAAACCAAATCCACTTCTTGTGGGCCAGAAAATTCGAGAAAAGATACCAAACCAAGAGGTAGAAAAAAACAATCCAGATTTCCATCTGTGCCGTCAGCCCGTAAGTAAGGGCCCCAATACATCCCGCAAACCACAACCCACTAGATGCTGGGCCACCAGATGTTTTGGATGGCATTAAGCTGTCTTCTTCTTTGAATAGTGCATGAATGTGACTCAATAGCCAAACTGACCCGGCCGTTGCAACTACAGAAGGAATATAAGTGCCAAAACTCCCAAACCCAAAAACATGCCATCCTAAGAGGGTCACCCAATACTGAAAAGGAGGCTTCAAATAGTTATGCTCCCCGAACAAGATCGGGTATAGCCAGCTCTTTTGAACCCACATTTCCATGGAGATCGCGACATAGACTTTTTCGTCACCGGTAAAGGGAATGGTGTACCACCAGAGTCCGAAACCATAGGTTAGCAGAACTATGAGTGCAGGGAGCCAATTTCGCAAATCAAAATGTGAATCAAACTTCATAGTTAGGAAATTTAGTTCGCCATGTTAGCGATTATCGTTGAACTTGTCATTACCCTTTTCCCTTCAAGAGGCGTTTCGAATGCGGGTTCACATAACGCATAATATCATTTGAAATAAAAAAGAGCTGTTGTAAGCTGCGCTTTGGTTCCCGGGATCTTAGGTCCGAATGAGTAGAAATATTCAGGGATGCAGTTTGATCTTCGACCCTAAGATCCCGGGAGCCCGATTCGTTCTGCGACTACTCGCCGCAAAAACCCTACTTAGCTTACCTAAAAAGCCTCATGAAATACGATGGAATTCTTATCCGAACTGAACCCTTTTTGATATTCTGTCACTCTTCTTTCGAAAAAATTGGTGAGAGGTTGCAGATCTTGGAGAACCATAAAAGGAAATGGGTTGGTGGCTCCATATTTTTTCTTGAATCCTAGTTGGACCATTCGCTGGTCGGCGACATATTTGAGATATTCATGCATGGATTTAGCCGACAAACCGACAACTCCAAAACTCAAAGCATCTTCGCAAAAAGCCATTTCAACGGCGATAGCTTCTTCGATCATTCTATTAACGCTGTCTTTTAGGTTTTGGTCGAACAGTTGCGGATATTCTTTTCTTATTACTGAAATAACCTCTACTGCTCCTTCGATGTGAAGCGTCTCATCTCTAAAGATCCAATTTGTAGCTGCAGCTAAGCCTGGGAGTAGCCCCTTGCTTCTCAAAAAGTAAACATATGCAAATGAACCGAAAAAGAATAATCCCTCTACGCAAGTCGCAAAACAAATCAAATTCTGAAGAAACTCCTTCCGTCTTTCCTCAGAATCAACAGAATGCATGCTTTGAACTGCATCCATATACTTGAAGCAGAAGTCTGCTTTTTTCTTAATGGATGGGACCTTCTGATAGGCATCAAAGGCTTCTTTTCTCTCGCAATCATCAGTAATATAGTTATCAACTAAGAGCAGATAAGCCTCCACATGAAGCATCTCATCGAAGAGTTGCTTCCCAAGAAACATTCTGTATTCCGGGGAGTTGACATGCTTGTAGAAATTGAGAACGAGGTTGTGAGCCACTAGATTATCAGCGGTCGCAAAAAATGCGACTAGTCTTTTTATCAAGTGAGCTTCCTGGCGGGACAGACGATCGCGCAGATGCTCCAAGTCAGTAGAAAAATCGAGTTCGTCGGTGGTCCAAATATTCTTGATCGATTTTTTATAAAGATCAAAAAATTGTGGATATTTCATGGGCCTTAGAGTCAATTCCAAATCAGTGGTTAATATCATTGTTGTATTTCTCGTTTCTATCGTTTTGTGGTCTGCTACTGACAGGCTTCACAAGAATCGGGGTTTTCTAGCGAACACTGCACATTCTCTAAAGCCAGCGTAGTTTCGTCAGATGTCGATGCGGGCATATCTGGCAACGCACTAGGGGCCTCCTGCGAGGACGTCTGAGTGGTCGTTTTTTGGATGCTTGTCTTAGCTCGCGATCTTAAATAGTAGGTCGTCTTAACACCGCTCTTCCATGCATACATATACATGGATGAAAGTTTGCCGATCGTTGGCGTTTCAATAAAGAGATTCAGAGATTGGGATTGGCAAACAAAGGTAGATCTTGCCACCGCCATATCAATCAGGATTTTCTGGGACACTTCCCACGCTGTTTTATAGATGGATTTTATCTCATCTGGTATTTTATCAATATTCTGTATCGATCCGTTCGCCTCTATGATCATCGATCTCATCGCCGAATCCCACATTCCCAGTTTTTGCAGATCCCGCACCAGATAGCGATTCACTTGCAAGAACTCTCCGCTCAGAGTTTCTCGCTTAAATAGATTAGAAACTTGAGGTTCTATACTCTCGTAACTTCCGACAATAGAAGCAATTGTCGCCGTAGGTGCTATCGCGATTAGCAAGCTATTGCGAATACCAGTTTTCGCAACCTCTCTAGCCAAATCATTCCAGTTATAATGGAGCTCCGGCAGAGCTTGCTTTGTTTGCTCCGCAAGCTGTACCTGTAACAGTCCTTGCGGGTACTTACTTAATTTATAAGCTGGGAAAACTCCACACTTCTTAGCCAAACCCATACTTGTTTGAATCGCCTGAAAATAAATCACTTCCGATATTTTATTCGACAGGTCCTGAGCTTTCTTTGATTCAAATGGGAGTTTCATCTTGAAAAAAGCGTCTTGGAGTCCCATTATTCCAAGCCCAATCGGTCGCCACTTTTGATTCGATTGTTTAGCTTCGGGTGTCGGATAAAAATTAATATCGACCACACGATCCAAGAACGTCACCGCCATATCTACTGTTTTTTTGAGTCGTTCAAAATCAAATTGGCCATCAAGCGAGTCGTCAGACTGGTTTGGGGGTTTCGCAAACGCACTCAAATTAATGCTACCTAGGTTACAGACAGCAGTTTCTTTTGCAGTGGCAATCTCCAAAATCTCAGTACAAAGGTTAGAACTGCGAATTACCTGGCCCGAGGCTTGGCCTTGCGCTCCCGTTTGGGCCGATCTCAGGTTCGCTTTGTCTTTAAAACAGATCCAGCCGTTGCCCGTTTCCGCGAGACACTGCATCATTTTTGCGTAGAGCCCTCGCGCCGGTAAAGCCCGCAACACCTTTCTTTCTTTCTCAAATTTTGTGTACAAATAGTCGAATTCTTCTCCATAACAAGTCAGCAGCTCCGGAACTGCATCGGGAGAAAAGAGACTCCAGACTGCATCTTCCTCGACCCGCTTCATAAAAAGATCTGGAATCCAAAGAGCCAAATTAAGATGATGAGTTCGTCTGTCCTCGGCTCCTGCATTGTTCCGCAATTCAAGAAATGCCTCAATATCTCCATGCCAAGGCTCGAGATAAACAGCGGCGGCTCCTTTTCTCTTTCCGCCCTGATTTACTGCATGCACGGACGAGTCGAATACTTTCAGAAACGGAATTATTCCGTTGCTAAGACCATTGGTACCTGAAATTAACGCGCCAGTGGCCCGCACAGGCGTCCAGTCAATTCCGAGTCCACCCGAATATTTGGATAATTTTGCACAGTCAGTGATACTCTTGTAGATGCCATCCAGACTATCTTCACCCACAGTTAATAAGTAGCAGGAACTCATTTGAGGTCGCTTCGTTCCGGAATTAAATAATGTAGGTGTAGCAGGCATGTAGTCAAATGAACTGATCATGTTGTAGAAATTAATAGCCTCTTCCACGGTTTGGGAGATGCCCAGCGCAACTCGCATAAAAAGCCACTGCGGGCGTTCGATCAGTTTTCTGGTTTTCGGATGCCTTAGCAAATAGCGATCGACGATCGTTTTCAAACCAAAATAATCAAACAAATCGTCGCGATCATGCTGGAGTGCCTGTTCAATAGCATCAAATCGCCCGTGGGCTAATTCATACAAACTGGCGCCCAGTAATCCCTGCTCATATGCGGAAACTACGTAGTCTTGAAAACGGCAATCCCAGCCCACTTCCCGGCGCACACTGTCTGATAATATTCGGGCCGAAACTTTCGAGTAATTTGGTTCGGCCGCCATTCGGCTAACCGAACTAAGAACACAGAGCTCGCTCAATTCTTCGATGCTGTTGTCATTCGCCCCACCTTGCAGAGCCACTGCTTGAGCGATTGAGTCCGAATCAACGTTTTCAATATTTCTACAGGCTTGATCTACTATCCGAAAAATTTCCTTTGAAACTTGCACTTTCCATTCTCCGTAAAAGAAAACACTACCCCACCAGCGCCAAACTATATCGGTGCCGCCGAGTTCAATTTTTTTATTTAGATTTCTAATTAATAATAATGCTCAGAAGGTTCTAATACCTAACTGAAGAGCCAACGCTTCTGCGACGGGTCCAATGCCACAGGTTCTAACAATGAATTGAGTTCATCTTCTCTTCCTCCGAGAGTTTCTGCCAAGAGTTGTTGCCAAGAGCCATTTCAAGATTTTTGGCCAAAAGTCTTGGTCAAGAACTTGGCAGACTCTAACTCGATTGAGCGATCGGGCTTAGGAAAACGTAATACCAGCTTCCTTTACCGTTGCGGGACAGCGCCGGATTTACACCGGACTTCAGCTTTCACCAAGTGTTATTTCTTAGCTTAATCGAATTGCGGATCCGATGTCAATTAGTTGTGTCTGCCAAAATGAAATACACTACAGATTGTGGTGCGGGGCAGTTCATTGCGCCAAATCAATTACGCGTCGTGTTCACTCACGCATGCAGCAGTGCTCCTGCTCAGCATGGTGTTGAATCAAACGTCAGTTAACTGATGTAAGGTTACTGCATTTCCGTCGGCGTCGAATATGACAGCAATCTTGCAGACCGGGGTAGCAAAAGGTTCAACTTTTACTTTTACTCCCTTTGCCTTTAACTCTTCGACACTCTTTTTGACGTCGGCAGTCTCAAAGGCGATACTGCCACCAGCGGTTGCGCTTGGACTGACACCTTCCACCATAGTCGAGATGGCAAAACAACCGCCAGGCAGATCGTACTCCACCCAACTGTCTTGATAATTTTCGGTACATTTCAAACCTAAGACGCCCTCATAAAATGCTCGCGCTTTTGCCATATCTTTGACTGGATACATGGTAAACGCGATTTTCTTGATCATATTAGTTGCCATTATTGTATCTCCGGGTTGTGTGTTTTTTTAAACTAATTATCTGTAATTAGATAAGCTCATCACAATAACACGTCTAGAAATGCCTGCAATCAACTATTTTACTGTAATAACAACTAGCGTCTGATTTTTTAATTCTATAAAAAATAAATAAAATGAATTCGATCATCTGTACTACGTCTAGATAATTTGATATTTGTACGCCCATGAACATTCTCTTTGCAGTCGTATGCGTAGTTCTATTCAGCCTTACTGTGCCTGCCACTCGCGTAGCTGCGCTTACTCTAGATCCGAGCGATATTGCAGCTTTTCGATTGCTCGGAGCAGGAGCTGTTTGCGCACTTTGTGTTGCTTTCTACGACAGATGGTTTCCGCCTCGGAAGATTTGGTTCCATTTGTTTGCAGTCGCTTTTGGCTCTGTCTGGGGATTTTCTTTCCTGATCGCTTTAGCTATGAAACAAGTCCCGAGTACTCATGGTGCAATCGCCATGGCGGCAACACCAGCCCTAACAGCCGTATACAGCTCTTTGAGAGATCAATGCCCACAGAGCTTTAGATTTTGGCTCTTCTGTTTAATTGGTACTGCCTCAACGTTTTCCTATTTTTTCACTACTTCCAGTGGAACTCTCTCGTCAGCAGATTTGCTCCTTGTAGGCGTGGTTGTCGCTAGTACTTTTGGCTACGTAGAAGGCGCGCGTTTGAGTCGGCAATATGGAGGCCGAAGAATCATGAGCTGGGCTGTAATTTTAGCGCTCCCGCTCGCCATTGTTCTCACCTTGCCATCTGTACATTTTGAGAATTTACCTGGCTTTTGGGACACGCCGAAAACCTGGGCAGCAGTAGCTTATTTAGCCACAGTCAGCCAATCTCTCGGAATGTTCCTCTGGTATCGGGTATTGGCAATCGGCCCCATTGGAAAAATAGCAATGGTGCAACTTCTGCAGCCGTTTCTATCGTTGGCAGCGACTCTTGCGATGCTGGGCGAACAAATCAGTGTATCCGCTTGGGTCACATCAGGCATCGTTGTTCTATGTATTTTCGGCGCAAATAACGAGAGGCAAACCCCGGTTAAGGTAGACTCACATTAAGCTGACCAAACAAAGTCGAAGGTCCGCTGAGGTTAAAGCTCCTGTCAATTTCAACTAAATAATTACCCGACGAATAGAAGGCAAAAGCCGACATACGGCTAGGAGCTAGGGTTACATAAGATCGTGTAAAAATAGGCCCCGGACCTCTGAGATTGACTTTCAAAGACCAAGGGGAACTGTTGACCACGACAAATCCTCGCGGCCCTACCTCGGACGACGGCAGCGATAGCTCCCTATTTTCAAAGCTCTTTTCGTCAACCGTCATAATGACCGGGCTGAGTGTCGGGCCCTCATAATCTCTCACCGGATTTGGATATTGACCTGACGGATTTTCGCCGCTACCAAACGAAACTGTAGAAAAGAGGCCATAGTGGTTGCTCATCCACACACCTTTGTATGGAACAGTAAACTGGATCGTAGAGGCCAGGACTTTTTGTTGCGGACTTTTTGAAAAAATAAGATCGATCCGACCTGGCGTTCCTTTTTTATCCATTGTCGGAAATTGACCTGCACCTATCTCTATAGGATTGAAGTTCGGTAGATATGGATCGCCCTGGATCGTTAGGCCTGGGTCACTCGGATGCGCCACTGCCCAAGTATCTTGATATCCATCGGCCAAAACCGTCTTAATCTCGGGGCTGTCAGGATCAAGATTAAAGTCGCCGCCTAATACTACATTGGACTCCTCCCATTTCACCCCGTCGCTTTCCAAATGATTGCGCACCGCCTTTTTCATTGCAAAAAGTTGGTCGGCTTTCTTCTTGCCATGCGCTATTAAATGAGATGTATAGACAAAAATAGGTTTCCCATTCTCCAGTTCCAGCTTAGCGCCAACCGCGTAACTGACACGGCCAAAGACAAGAATCCATTTGCGTCGATCGCCGATATGAAAGGCGCTGTGGGGAAGTTTGACTTCCTTTCGTTCAGTCATTCTGAATTTTTTCTTAGCGAGAATTCCATTGCTGTCATATATTTTAGTCCATTGTTTATCATGAACAAATATGGGTGATCCCATCCCTATTGTATACGTATAGTCGTAGTCTATGGCTTTCGCGAGACTGCGAATTACTGATGCATCTTGGCTGGTATTCCAACCTTCTTGAATCAATATGATGTCTGGATCTTTTTCTTTCACCCATTCGGTGAGCGCTTCTAGTCGTAAATTTCTGAGAACATACTTTTGATCGGCAGGGACCATTTCCGAATTGAAATTCAAAGTGAGAACCTTGACAATTTGCGCAGAATTAACTTCCGCACTATATTCCACGACATTTGCTTGTCCTGATGTGGACAAAACAAATGTTATGCCAACCTGCGTGATGATACACAAGTACACAATTGAAAATAAATAGGCAAACTTTCGCATATCTATCCCCCTAGCTTCGGACCTTCTATAGCGCCTGAGAATAAATGGAAAGCCTAAAGTTCTAAAAAATAATATTTGTTACTTTCCACTGAGGAAGATGATCCGAGAATACGCTGCTATGATTCCTATTTCAGAAAATACACTTGCGGTCATGACACTTCGGACATCCAGTTCTTCTTCGATGTCGCCGTCGTCCAGAAAATCGGAAAAACCAACGCGTCAGCATAGACGTGATCCACAGCCATCTATCACTGATTTTGATAGCGAATCCGTAAAAAGCGACAAGTGAATTTTGGTTCAATGGCGGAGGCATGAGCCAGTAGTAATATGACTATTGGCTCTGGGTCGAGGTCTCATAATGCGTCAGATTTTCACGCGGCACAAAATTTCCGGATTCGATCAGCGCTTCGTCTGCTTTGATGACAGATCGCAGTGCCTCTGACAGACTTCCGTCCTCGCTCTTTTTTGGCATTCCGGAAGCCAATAAAGGATCCACTCCTGAGGCTAAATTCCAGCATTCTATATGGATCGAATTTTGCAGCTGCGCGCAAATCTGCCCAGACGTTCTATAGAATAATCGATTGTTCATGAGTTTTACCCAAGGCGTTCCGGTACCTAGCGTGGGATCACGGCCCAGCCAGCCCACCTTTCCGGACGAGCCAGTCAATGTTGCGATAAAAGGCGCAACGTCGAGTTGATGAACAGGATAAGAAATCCTATGAGGGTCTTTTATTTCTTTCGAAATCACACTAAAGATAATGCGCGGCCAAAGAAGTGACTTTTGAAGCGCTGATAATTGAGGATCAGGAGAATTAACACCAGTACCATGATCGGACAGAACCACAACCATCGTGTCATCAGAAAGTCGACTGCGAAAGAACCTTTCAAAAAACTTTCCTAACGCTTGATCTAAAGCTTTTTCTGCAGATAGATAGCCTTGGTAGGAAGGTTCCACTTTAGTCCAGCTTTCCAATTCGGCGGAAAGATCAAACCCCTCTAACTTTCGCCAAGGAAAGTGCGTTCCAGTCGTTAGTAGGTGCGCAAAAAAGGGCTGTTTGGAGTCATGAATCTTCTCCAGTTCTTCGATGGCCTGATCTAAAAATGCTGCATCGGAAATACCCCATTCACTGGAGTTTTTAAAATCCTGATCTGCACGTGCTTTAAAAAAACTCTGATCTAAAAAATTCTGGGTGCCGTGCACAGATTCGAAAGCGTATTTTCCTGAAAATTCACGGTAATAAGGATTCATCCAATAGGTTCTATAGCCATTCTTGCCTAAGACGCCTTGGAGACACTCTATTCCTAAATACGGTGCATGGGAATAAGTAGGTGGACCATTCATTCGATCCATGGCCGAACACAATGTCGCAAACTGCCCTTCTACCGTAACATTTGCAGTTGAATAAGTTTCCTTAAAAAACCACCCATTTTCATTTACGACTTTACGTAAATTTGGAAAAATTTCCGAGCCTATCTTTGGATTGATAAACTCATATGCCCTCACACTCTCTAAAAATAATAAAATAACGTTCGGCTTCTTGGCCACCGGTAGCCCAAATTCACGTCTGAGCCACCTTGAATGTTGCAGATCCGGCTCGAACTGCCTCACATGGGACGACTGATAGGCTAGCTTCATTTGACTTAGGTTACTCGGAAAAAAATCCGAATTCATTTTCGTATATCGTAAAATAAATCCGGGAGACTCAGGCAATATTTGTTTGAGTTCACTCTCTCGAAAACCGCTGCGCCATTTTCCTGTCTTCCATTGCTTCCAAAAACGCCAAACCACGTTCTTCGATAGACCGGATTCTTTCATGCGTGGAATCCTAGCCCAGATTGGTGCCTGTTTCATTGCAATCGCCATGACAAAGAAGACAAGGCCAAGCCCGATCAGGCGGAAATGCGAAAATGGCTTTCGTGCCTGTTCTCTCTTTAGCGTCCACAGGAAGCCGATTAAACCGGAACTAAACAAAATAAGACTGATTAGAATCAGAGGCCGCTCCAAGCTTTCAAGAGCTCCTGATCTAATGGCCCAAGCCGTTCCGAGGCCGGGGAGAAAAGCCCCTAGCGTCAACGATCGTTTAAAAAATAGAAAGTAGCAGGCATTAACTAGTGTCAAACTGAAAAAAGGAATAAGAAAAATACTGTGACAGACTCTTACGCAGTCTTTCTTTGTTAGAAGTCTAAAAAGTCCACCCATCACTCTTCCGAGACCTAGCGCAAGTAAAACGACACCCAGGTCCGATAACAGTCCGCTCACTAAGCCTAATTTGTAGGCGGTAACAAAATTTACGTCTAAATCTCCCACCTGAGCTAAGCGCAAAGTGAAAAATGAAAGAATAATGGACCCTAATGAAATTTTTCTTAAGACTGCAGGAGTAAAAAAACGCCCCGCACTATCCGACTCGATCAATTGCCCCAATGTCGTAGTCGAAGTTGTCATTTACACTCCTTTTTTAAATGATAAAGTCTATTACTACAGGCAAATTTACTCGCTTCCAAGGCTAATGTGCAAGCGGCACCGGAACTTCACCCAACGTCTCGAGGGCTTGGCGTAGCTCTCCACTATGCCTACGACTTTCCAGACGACTGAAGAGACTGTAGGCACAGGGCACTACGAAAAGCGTCAAAAACGTAGAAACGAGCACTCCTCCAATCACAGATATTGCCATAGGCCGAATAACCTCAGCGCCGGGCCCTAAAGCAAATGCTTGAGGCAATGCGCCCGCAATAGTTGCGATGGAGGTCATGAGGATAGGCCGTAATCGAACAGGACATGCATTCAAAAGTGCCTGGCTTACGTCTTGTCCCTCTTCTCGTTTATGATTTGTGAACTCGACCAGCAAAATAGAATTCTTTTTTACAATGCCCATTAATAACAATATGCCGATAATACTATAAATATTTAATGACGTATCCGTCACACGCATAGCCAATAGGGCTCCAGTTAGACTAAACGGCAGAGCTAGAAGGATAATCGCAGGATGAATAAAACTATTAAACTGGCTGGCCAATACCATATAGGCTACAAAAATTCCAAGAACAAGCGCGCCTATCAGACTCTTGAATGATTCATTAAAAGCCTGAGAACTTCCTGAAAATGTAATATGGTACCCCGTAGGGAGAATATCCTTAGCTATTTTATTAATGTAGTCTAGAACTTCGGACTGCGATTTACCCGCCGAAAAATTTCCAAAAATACTGATTCCACGTTCACGATTGTAACGTGTAACTGTTAGGAGAGCATTACCTTCTTTCATCGAGATGACCTGTGAAAGTGGAACGACCTCTCCGTGAATATTCCTGACCCAGATTTTATTGATGTCTGTAGGCCCGGTGTTTTGTTCTGGACGAAGTTTGACTTGAATATCGTCGCGGTGTCCTGAGTTGTCTGTGTATTTATTTGGAAGTAGTCGTACACCACCAACCATGGCGGCAACGGCGTTAGCAATATTGGTAACAGGCACGCCATGTTTTAGAGCTTTTTCACGATCCGGATAAATCTCCGTCTCCGGCATATTTGGATTATAATCAGAATCTACGTCGGCCATGTATCCCGATTCCGTTAGCCGTTTACGAATATCAACGGAATAGCCGGCTAACTTTTCCCAATCCGGACCCTGGAGTACGAATTCAATTGGATAACCTCGTTGAGCACTAAATCCGGTCAATGAAAGATCGAGAATAACCACTCTTTCAATTTTTGAAATTTTTGCAAGTTCGCCCCTTAAAAAGCTCATAAACTCTTGTTGCGTAGGTCGCTTTTTAAATGGCGCCACGATCGGCCTTTCACCCGGGTCTTTGAGAGTCACAAAAGAAATCCCCTGATTTACTAGACCGCCACCGAATCCTCCAACGGCAATGTAGAAATCTTTTATTTCAGGCCGTGTTTTGTAGTATTTCTCTGTTTCCCGGAACGCTTCATCAGTCGACTCAATCGACGAGCCCATCTTGGTGTATAGCGTTACTAAAAAACGACTCTGATCTTGCGGAGGGATGAACTCTTTACGAAGCGCTTTAAACGATAAGAGAGAAACAATAAATATTGTGAATGCTATTCCCAATACCGTCCAACGCCAATTAAGACACCGAGCCAAAGCCGATTGGTAAATTTTAGAAATTTTATCCATGCCGGCACTTACTTTTCGCGTAGCGAAGTTACCTCCACCGACCTGGAGAAACTGTGAGCATCTCATCGGAGCAAGCGTTAGTGCTTCCAATAGAGAAATAAGGACCGCCACCGACATGGTTACACCGAACTGAAAGAAGAATTTTCCGATAATTCCTTGCATAAAAACAACAGGAACGAAGATCGCCAGAATTGCGAGAGACGCTGCTACGGCTGCTCCAGTTATCTCACGAGCTCCCACAATAGCAGCCAAAACTCGACCTTTGCCCATTTCATTGTGACGCGCAATATTCTCAAGCACCATGATTGCATCGTCAACCACAATTCCGATCGATAGAGATAGCCCCATGAGCGTAAAAGTATTTATTGTAAATCCAAATGCGCGAAGAACTATGAATGCCCCAATCAAGGATACTGGAATTGCCAAAATCACGTTAAATGCTGAACTCCACGTCCCCAAAAACAGATAGCAAACAATTGCTGTTAACCCTACAGCCATCGAGAGAGTGAAAAGGAGTTCATGGATTGCTTCTCTGATAAATACTGTGGCGTCCGTAACTACGCCTAGGTGCATACCTTTGGGCAAAATATCCGCCAAGGCTTTTACTTTCGCTTTAACGGCGTCTCCGATGGCCACGGCATTTGTGCCTCTTTGCTTAATAATACCAACGCCAATAGTTGGCTGTTTGGTATTGAAACGAGATATTCGTCGAATTTCGTCAGTTCCCTCTTCACACCGTGCCACATCACCGATTCGAATTTTGGTCCAAACGGGTACTCCTAATCTTGCTGGAATAATCAAATCATTGCACTCAGCGGCCGTAGCAAATTCAGAGTGCACTCTCACGTACTTTTCTTTATTGGCAGTATCTTGATAGCCTGTCGGGGCCAGCTGATGTTCGTTATTGACTGCATTGATTATATCGTCAGAAGTGATCTGCTTTTCATTCATGCGCTTGGAATCCATCCAAATGCGCATTTGTGGATCAACATACCCACCCAAAAGAACATCGCCCACTCCATTGATCGTGGTAATCGAGCCCTTCAGATGATCCCTCACAAAGAGCGCCAGATCTCTGAGCGTCCCATTTTCGCCATAAGCAGCAGTCCATAATATAGGCTGATCGTTTGGATTAGTTTTGGTAATTACCGGCGGGTCAATAGTTTGAGGCAAGTTCTTCTGAGCTTGCGATACTTTTGTCTGCACTTGTTGAAGAGCAACGTTAATATCTTGATCCAAATTGAATTGAATCGTAATTTGGGTGCGCCCTTGCTGCGAAGTAGACTGGACGAGCTGAATACCGTCCACACTCATTACCGAATCTTCAACAATATCGGCAATTGCTGTCTCCATCACATCGGGCGATGCTCCCGGCCAAGTGATAGCAACAGTTACCACCGGAAAATCTACGTCTGGCAATTGGCTAATTCCCATAAAACTATAGGAAATCGCGCCGAAAACAAGGAGTCCCGCCATGAGCATCCATGCAAACACTGGCCGCTTAATCGAAATATCCGATAGTGTCATAATAATAGAATACTAAGGGAACCTTTGCGTTTTGACTATTTTTTGTAACGAAGAGAAGCAAACAAATGTTAAATCCTATGGCGGAGGGCACAAATCAAATTTGGTTCATTCCCAATTTGCGCAATTTCAAAGATGGCTTACGAAACAACTTTTAGAAATAAGAAGTATAAATTTAGAGATCTTAAAACTCTGCTTGCAAAGGCTTCCCCATTAAGATCGGCAGACCAGCTTGCAAAGCTAGCCGCCGAAGATGAAGTGGAGCGAACACTTGCGAAGACTGTTCTCGCGAACGTACCTCTCAAACAGTTTCTTCGAGAACCGTTGATTCCTGCAGAACAGGATGAAGTGACCGCCCTCATCTTAAAACAGCATTCGCCTCAGGCTTTCGCCATCATTTCTCATCTGACCATCGGTGAATTTAGAGAGTGGCTTCTATCAGAACAAGCCACATCACCCGTTCTGGAATCCATTCGATTCGGAATTACACCAGAAATGGTTGCTGCCGTATCAAAGATTATGCGAAACCAGGATCTGATCACCGTCAGCAAAAAATGCAGAGTGATCACGCGTTTTAGAAATACTCTGGGCCTACCAGGTCGACTCTCCGTACGACTGCAACCTAACCATCCCACTGACAACCCAAAAGGGATTACTGCAAGTATTCTGGATGGATTGCTCTATGGCTGCGGCGATGCAGTAATAGGAATTAATCCAGCCACCGACAACATTAAAAATGTTCAAACACTCATAGTTCTTATTGATCAAATCCGACAGAAATACGAAATTCCGACTCAATCATGCGTCCTAGCTCACGTGACGACTCAACTCCAACTCATAGAACAAAGGTGCCCAATCGATCTGGTCTTTCAATCCATAGCTGGGACTCAAGCAGCCAACGAGAGCTTTGGCATCAATTTAAAACTATTGCAGGAGGCCAAAGAGGCGGCTTTGAGCTTAAAACGAGGCACGGTCGGACAAAACGTCATGTACTTCGAAACCGGACAGGGATCAGCCCTTTCCGCTGAAGCACATCATCAGGTAGATGCGCAAACCCTGGAAGCGCGAGCTTACGCCGTTGCACGGGAGTTCGATCCTCTCTTAGTAAATACGGTGGTTGGTTTTATTGGTCCCGAATATCTGTATGACGGCAAGCAAATTATTCGAGCTGGACTGGAAGATCACTTTTCCGGCAAGCTTTTGGGTCTGCCGATGGGGTGCGATATTTGTTATACAAATCACACTGAAGCAGACCAGGACGATATGGATGTCTTACTAACCCTACTCGCCGTCGCCGGATGTAATTACATTATGGGCGTTCCTGGAGCTGACGATATCATGTTGAACTATCAGAGTACCGCGTTTCATGATGCACTTTATATTCGAAATCTACTTGGATTAAGACCCGCGCCTGAATTCGAAGCTTGGTTAAAGAAGATGAATCTGATGACTTCCGACACCCTTCAAAAGCCGGCCAGTCCTGCTCTTTTGCCTGACCTATCGCCTAGTGATTTGGAAACCGAATCCAAAAAAGAAGGAAATAAGAAATATGCCTAATAATAGAAGAGAAGGCGATTTTTGGTCGAAACTGCGCCGTTTTACCCAGGCGCAGATCGGATTAGGTAGTTCTGGTCCGGCGTTTCCGACATCCTACTTGCTGAAGTTCCAGTTGGCCCATGCGATTGCTAAAGACTCGGTTCACCATCGCTGGAACGCGGAGCAATTTAGAAAATCTCTGAAAAAGGTGGGCTTGAAAAACCTGACCAGCTTGACTCTGGCTAGCCAAGTCAAAGACAGAATGAATTACCTAGCGCGACCAGACTTAGGGCGAAAGCTAGATTCAGCTTCGCTCAAAACGATCAAAAGAGCTTTAAAACCAAAGAAAACTCCCATAGATATAACATTTATTGTTTCAAACGGCCTTTCCACTCTATCCATAGATCAACATGGGCTCCCTCTTCTCTCAAAATTGACAAAAAGAATAGTGCGTGAAGGCTGGACGATTTCTCCCGTTTTTCTAGTCCCAAATGCGCGGGTTGCAATATCAGATCAAATAGGGGAACAAACTAAATCAAGAATAGCGCTCATTATAATCGGAGAAAGACCAGGCCTAAGCTCCTGCGATAGTCTAGCGATCTATCTCACATTTGGCCCCAAGCTAGGTAACACGGACGCAAATCGGAATTGCATATCGAATATTCGCCCCCCCGACGGATTGAGCTACCATTTAGCGATCGAAAAATGCGTCTATCTTATACGCGAGTCTCTACGGTTGGGCTATTCGGGAGTGATGCTAAAAGATGGAACGGATCATCAACGACTCACTTAAGAGCCTTTTCCGCAACTTAGGACAATATCCATAGCTTAATTCGAAGTCTTGCAACTCTATAAAATTTGCGAAATGATACTTAGGCATCATGACTCTCAAGTTCAATTTTTCTTATCAAAAACTGACTATTAAGTTTCTCATATATGCTTGCTCCGTCACAATTCTTGGCTACCAAATTCTGCGCAGCGACTTTTGTTTTGCTGACGTTGAAAAATTCGAACTATCCCTAAAACTGGCGGAACAGAGGGCCCTCGGCGCATCCGATCAGGTCAAGGCGCTTTCCTTTTCGGAACGAGCTGTTTATGAGCAAGCAAATGCGCAATTCTCGATTCTGCTACCCAAGCTAACGTTCAACGCTAACTACCAGTATTTGACTAATGTACCGACAATTCAGGTGCCGGTTCCAGGCTTTAATTTCGGAATTCCATTCGGGGCCCACAATAACTATAGCATAGGCCCAGCGCTCAGCTATGTTCTGTGGGACTTTGGCTCTGCTCGCAATGCTTACGCCGGCGCTGATTTACTCGCGCAATCCAGAGGAGAAGATCGAAAAAAAGGCGAACTTCAAGTCCTTCTTGACGTACGGTCAGCGTATTTGCGACTCCAGCTTTCCTTAGAAGAACTGCGTCTTTTGCGAAATTCATTAAATCTAGCTCAAATACAAAATCGTGACATCGAAACAAACTTCCGTGCAGGTGCGGCCACCAAGCTGGACAGAGTAGACTCACAGCGTGAAGTCATTAATCGAAAACTCTCCTTTGAGCAGAAACAAGCGGAAGTCGTGACCGATTTTACAGATCTATTGGCGATTGTATATTTGCCCACACCTAAAACTAGCCGAATTGGTCCGGCTGGCCTACCGGGCGTCGAATTGGAATTAAATTTAGATTCACTGGAAGCATCCCTAAACGATGCAGGAATTTGGCGTTTTTCGCCGCCTGCGGACCGACACCCACAATTGCGCAGTCAGGAACTCCTAGCAGAAGCTTCGGAAAAATCAGCGCAAGCATTGATGGACAGTCTCTATCCAACTGTACAAGTCACCGCAAGTGCCGTCATTCAATACCCAATCGGACCAGTCCTTCAACGAGTTAATCAAAATATTTTCGCCGCATCTCTCTCTATGCCGCTTTTTGAAGGCGGGCGAACACGCCACAATGCTACACAAAAACGACTGGAAGCTGAGGCCGCCCGATCAAGCCGCCTTCAACTGAAGGTTAATATGGATCGCGACTATACAAAGGCACAAGAACTTCTCCTAAAATTGAACGAGCAACAAAAACTGGCAACCGAAGATGTCGAACGATCTAGGCAAGCTGCCGGTCTTTATTATCAATCTTATAAAGGTGGCAAACTCAATTTGACTGACGTACTCGCCGCGAATAATCGTGCACTACAGTCAGAAGTCAACGCGACGCGTATTTCTGCTCAAATTCTGAGTCAGCTAATCATTTTAAAATACCTATCTTCAGTTTAGCCTCTTAAGATCAGAGTATGACTAGAAAAAGAATTTTAATCATAGTGGTGGTACTAGCAATCGGGGTTGCTACTAAATTATTCTATTTCAGCAGACAATTTTTATTTGCTGGTACGCTAGAAGCCACCAAGATTGATCTCTCTTCAAGACTTCCCGCAGCCATTTCCGCTGTGAATACTCAAGAAGGAGATCACGTTACGGAAAATCAAGACCTTATAAAACTAGTTTGCGATGACATTAAGGTAGCGTCTGAACTCGCCAACATTAATTTCAATCGAAATTCACGCCTTTTCAAAGCTGGAACGGTATCACAGGAAGCAATGGATCAGGTGCGAAACCGTAAGGAAGACGCAGATGTTAGATTGAACTGGTGTTTTATAAAATCACCCATCCGAGGTACAATTCTCAGCCGCTATCACGAACCGGGTGAATGGGTAGTTCCTGGAACAAAGTTACTGACTTTAGCGAATATTCAAAACGTTTGGGCCTACATCTATGTTCCACAGCCAGAAGTCGCTCGCCTTAAACCCGGGATGAAGCTCAAAAGCTATTTACCTGAATTAAACAATCGTGAATTCACTGGAACTATTCTAAAGATCAATGACGAGGCCGAGTTTACTCCAAAGAATGTTCAAACAAGGGCCGAACGAACGCGCCTCGTTTTTGGAGTAAAAGTAAGTTACTTAGGTGTGAACCAAGAAGAGATTCTAAAACCTGGTATGACGATCGAAATAGAACTACCCAAAGACTAATCCCAAAACCTATGTCCTCACCCATTTCTATAAGTGTGCAAAATCTAGACAAGACCTTCGGTCAGCAATCGAATGGCCTCGTCAAAGCGTTAAGCGGGGTCACTATGACTTTTGTGGCGTCGAACCACACCGATTCGATGCACGGGATCATCGGACCGGAAGGTGCAGGAAAAACGACTCTGTTACGTACCATTTTGGGTCTTCTCAAACCGAGCAATCCCGGATCAGCGAAGATTAACTACTTCCGCGAAGGTACGCCTGTCGATTTCGAAGAGATTCGGCCACTGATTGCTTATATGCCCCAGCAACAGAGCCTGTATCCCGATCTCTCAATTTCCGAACATTTGGATTTTTTTAGAATTCTATATGGAATTTCGAATCGAGACTACATTAGCAAACGGAAAGAGCTTCTATCGATCACCAGACTAACAGACTTTGTCGATCGCCCCGCGGGTAAACTATCGGGCGGGATGTACAAAAAACTGGGATTAATGTGCGCACTCCTCAGGTCACCTCAAGTGGTTCTTCTCGATGAACCCACCAACGGAGTCGATCCGATTAGCCGTCGAGAATTCTGGGAATTATTGTACCGACTGGCGGATCAGAATATTTTAATCATAGTTACCACCGCATATATGGATGAAGCAGAGCGATGCTCACAAGTTCACTTGATTGAACAGGGAAAAGTTGTAGCTGAAGGAAAGCCCCGACACCTCTTGGAGCTGGAAAAAGTTCGCAGTTTTGACGAACTATTTCTAAAAAGGGCTTCGTCATGAATGCAGTCGAAGTTAAAAATCTTAGCGTTAAGTTCGGAAACTTTACTGCCGTAAATAATATATCATTTACAGTCGCAAGAGGCGAAATTTTTGGGTTCCTTGGCGCCAATGGAGCGGGTAAAACAACCACAATTCGTGTGCTTTGCGGACTTCTAGCTCCTACTTCTGGGGAAGTGAAAATCACAGGCATAGGATTTGATCAAAAAAAAGGTGAACGTATCATCAAATCCAAAGTTGGCTATATGTCCCAGAAGTTCACTCTCTATGACGATATGACTGTCGAAGAAAATTTGAACTTCATAGCAAGTTTAAGGAAGCTCGACTCTGGTGAATATTTAAAGCGCCGTCAGGAACTATTCAATTTTATAACATTTGACCGGCCCTTGAATTCAAAAGTCGCCAATCTATCGGGTGGAATTAAACAGCAGGTCTCTCTAGCGGCGTCTCTTTTACACGATCCAGATATAGTCTTCCTGGACGAACCGACAGCTGGAGTAACCCCAGCATCCAGACATCGCTTCTGGGCTTTGATTCGCAAAATTGCGGGCCAAGGTAAAACTGTATTTGTAACGACCCACTATATGGACGAAGCGGAAGAATGCGGGCGAATTGCACTGATGCGATCTGGCGAACTCATTGCTCTCAATTCGCCAGAAGGGTTGAAAAAGGAAGCTTTTCAAATGCCTATGTATGAATTTGAGCCTAAAGACAGCACCGGAATAGCTGGCGGAAAAAATACAAGCGGATATACCGAAATCTATGAATTGCGTCACCAAACAGAGCTTTTTTCGTTTTTTGAACCCTACGGACTCAGATTCCATGCCGTTATTAAAAACAAGGAGCTTTGGGAAAAACAGAAAACCGAATTCGAGAGTCGATTCCACATCAGAGAAATTAGTCCAACACTTGAGGATGTATTTATTCACGCAGTAGAAGGGCGCCCATGATGTCAAATGGATTCGTTCGGCGACGTGCGGCTGCAATTGCAAAGAAAGAGCTCTTTCATGTCTTGAGAGATCCTTTCACTCTCGCACTTGCTCTCGGTCTTCCGATCTTCCTAGTGCTAATTTATGGCTTCGCTATCGACTTTAATGTAAGGAATATTCACCTCGCGATTAGCGATGCCGACCAGAGTCAGAGTTCACGCAGGTTAGTGGAAACTTTCGGAAGTTCAAATTATTTTCTGCCCGAAACTGGATTCGCACCTCTTGGGGTGCAAAATCGAGTTGACGATGAAAGCGCCAGGGCTGGACTAATTATACCCCCTCAATTCGAGAAGGATTTACTTGCAGGTCGATCCTCCCAGGTTCAAATCCTTATCGACGGAGCGGACAGTTCTACTGTAGGTTCAGTGGTTGGCTACGTTGGAACAATTCAAGATATTGCATCCTACCGACTTGCCAGTTTTAAATCGACCCCACCTTACACTCTACGTTCCCGCTTTCTATTTAATCCGGAACTAAACAGTCGCTGGTTTGTAGTCCCTGGATTAACGGTCGTTGTCATGGCCATTCTATCTATTTTATTGACCGCTTTGACCGTCGCTAGAGAATGGGAAAACGGCTCTATGGAACTACTTCTTTCTACTCCGGTCCAGCCACTTGAAATTATTGTGGGTAAACTCGCGCCTTACGCGGGACTAG
>JABDFB010000003.1 GCA_013286765.1 Deltaproteobacteria bacterium | reverse complement strand
GTATCCTTTCAACTCGTTCAACTGTTCTACCGGATTGACCAGTGACACGTCTAAAGAAATTTGCAAAACTCTTTCCATTTCTCGGATCAACCCAAAAACGGTTCTACTAGCGCGCAGTCACCTTAACGAAAGTTCGTGACTTACCAGAAAACGCGAGCTTCTTTGCCCAGCGGCTGGGAATTTGATTAATTTCGTCTACGGGAATCTGATTCGCCTTCACTCTCAATCCAGCCGAATGATAGGCTGGAATAAGCTGGTTTTTAAGGAAGTTGTCATCGAGGACCGGCAGTCCAAGCGTTTGCACCATACCTGGGTCAGCACTCTCGGAATAACCGAATATAATCGTCATTTCGCTGTTTCCGTTTTGTTTTAACAATCCTCGGAGTTTGAGCAACGACTCTGGCTCAGGAAGAGCCACTGCTCTCAACAGAGAACCCCAGGGAAGCAAAATCGAAATAGAATCTGCAAACCCCACGAGCTCGCCCGGCGATTGTTCTAGCGAAAGCTGACCCAAAAGAAGGTTCGACAAACCACCCTTAGATTCCTTTTGACCGGCCTTATGTGAAATTTCTCGTAAGTTCTCGGCGTTACTATCCACACCGATAACAAGAGTATCTGAATATTGACGTGCAAATCGGTACGCGTAAGTACCGTCACCCGTACCGAAGTCGATGTGCACAAGGCGGTAGCGCGAGGCCCGCTCTGCTAGTCATCAACGGTCCACGAAATGTTTTACTTTACCTTGAATGAGATACACGCCCGCTAATATGAGCCTGAAATTGGCAAAAGTCACGCAAAAACTTTCCTTAGATAGCTCTAAATATCACCCCTTTAGATGTCTATACTGACATTTAAAGGGGTGATTTATACCTTGATAATTACCCCTTTAAATGTCAGTATAGACATCTAAAGGGGTGATTAGTGTTTTTAGGAAGAAATCAAGAATTAGAGGCTCTTAGAAACTTAAAACGCAAAAAAACGGCTAGCCTAGCCTGTGTGATGGGCAGACGACGAATTGGAAAAAGCGCGCTTATTGGAGAATTTGGGAGACAATTCACTTCATTCATCGAGATTCAAGGACTTGGTCCCAACGAAGGGGCTTCTAACAAAGATCAACTCGAACATTTTTCTAATAAATTAAGTCTCCGTTTTAATACAAGGAAAGAGCATTTTGAAAACTGGACCGAGGCTTTTACAACTTTGGCAAAATTAACCCAAAAAGGCGACCACCTTATCCTCCTCGATGAAATTTCCTGGATGGGAAAGAAAGATCCCTTATTCACAGCCCGCCTAAAAGATATCTGGGATACACAGTTGAAAAAGAACCCTCAACTGATCCTAGTTGTTTGTGGCTCAGTTTCGTCTTGGATTGAGAAGAATATTCTAAGAAATGCCAACTTCGAAGGTAGAGTTTCGCTGGAAATCAACTTACAAGAGCTTCCACTTCACGAGATACACAAGTTTTGGGAACGACAGGGATTTCGACTGAGTTCCAGAGAAAAGATGCTTCTTCTATCTATTACCGGAGGGGTGCCAAAGTACCTGGAAGAAGTTCTCGCATCTCAATCGATCTCACAGAATATTATCAAACTCTGTTTTAGGTCGACCGGATTTTTATTTAACGAATATGATAAAATATTTATGGAAATTTTCGATCGGAAGGGAAAAACCTTTGAAAAAATGATCAAAGCTTGCCTTGAATCCAAGCTTAGCCCAACCCAGTTGGCAGGTAAATTACATACTAAACCGAGCAGTGAATTCAGCGAACATATTCATATTCTCGAGCTGTCTGGTTTTTTAAGTCGAGATTATTATTACCATCCATCTGGTGAGCAATCAAAACTAGGACATTTGAGACTAAAGGATAATTATCTTCGATTCTATTTAAAATACATTCAACCATTAAAAGACAAAATAAAAACTGGCGCCAAGGTGATCGAGTCACTTTCCGAGCTCAAGCAATTTGACTCGATCATGGGTCTACAGTTTGAAAACCTTTTATTGGCAAATCGACAGATTCTACATAGAATTCTTGCGATTCAAAACAGTGACATTATCTCGAGCGCTCCCCATGTACAAAAAAAGAAGGTAAAAACAAAAGGAGCATGCCAAATCGATTTACTGATCCACACTTCGCTCGATGTTTTCTATCTCTGCGAATTCAAGTGCAAAAAAGTGATTGATAGAAGCGTGATCAAAGAAGTTAAAAATAAGATGGATGTATTATCCATTCCACGACGAGCTTCGTTAAAGCCAGTTCTTGTCTACGAAGGAGAATTGCCCTCTGCACATCAAAACGAATTTGAAAACTTTTTTCATCGATTAATCCCTTTTCAACAGTTAATCGATTCCTGACATTTTTCTAACATCTGCCTGATGGACACATCAAAATCGAAATTCTTATCGCCTCATCTTCTTTTTTGAAATTTTTTAACAAATAGCATCGCCGCTTCATTGATGCGGTTTCGCTGTTCAGGCAACACGTATTTCCCAAATTCTTTATAGATTTTTTCATATCGATTTATGTCGATATTATTATCTAATATTCCATTACTATTTCTAAATGTATATACACCATGCTGCTGATAAACCGAGAGCACGTATTCAGCTGCCGCGGCAATTTCTCCCAGAACTTCTCTCGTATGTGCAGGTGACAAACCAGAAATTAACTTATTTAAACCATTCCTTCGTCTTGTGGAATCCTGAAGTCCTCCATCAGCAATGGCCAATATAATAAAATTTAATCTTAGTGTATTGCCGAGTTTCACATAAGGCTTACCGATACGTCGAGCAATCGGGTCAGCAATCGCTCGCTCTCCATTTTCATACACTTCTGCTTCATTTAAAAGTCTGATAGCCCTCTCCGGTTCGGAAGATTGTAATTCCGCACCCAAAAATCTCTTCGCTATAGCGGAACCTTCTAATACCGATAATTCAAGGTATGCTTTCCCTAAATTCCAAAATTGATTTTTTTCATCTTCGTCTAATGCTTGTTTAGCTTTTTCGAAATAAGCCAGTCCAATATAAAGACTTGGCCACGTGCCATCTTTTAATTTCTTAGATTCTTTAACGACCCGATACATTTCATCGATCGCGCTATCATAATATCCTGAATCGAAATACAGCAGACCGCGCTGATAAGAATCTTGAGGCAAGCGTACTAGAGCAGCCGCGGGCAACAGCGAGCTCACAGGCACGAGAAGGGGTTGGGAAGTTTTGCTTTCAAAACTACAGGATGAACTGTTAGACGGTTTCGAATTAAATTTATTAAATTTAATTTTTTGTTGACTTCCTTGCGGTTCCATAGCTCTTGCAGAATTATCAATTATTGGGATCGATAGAATCAATTCCAATATAAATAAAAATAAAGCAAAACTTTTTATTTTCATAGTAGCCCCTATACCATTAGACAGCCTGGGACACAATTTTATAGTTTTTATGTTTTAGATAACTTAGATCTTTGGACTAATTGAGGCCAAAAGAAATCTCATTCCATAATTATGCCGCTGCCGTAAACATAGTCCGTCACCAAATTAGCTAGCGGTTTTACAGAAATAACGCCGAAAACAAGTGCTCGCGACTGTGTAGCTTCTCTTATCAATTCCAAATTCAAATAGTTTAATGCATCTCCAAATTCACTATACATTGGAAGAAAAGAACCGGTTTGCCATAAGTCCTTTAAGCCTTCGTAGTTGACTTCGCCTTCCTGCTTTACGAACGAATAAAGGGTATCAGGAAGTCTCTGATGTATACCTACAAATAGGCGGGCCTAGAACCCATGCATATATGATTCATGCGTTCGGCAACCCGCTGGGGTTACTAGCACTTTCTTACAAGCTGAGCACTCTCGGCATGTCCCATGCCCTTCCTTGTGTTCCTTAAGAAACTCCTCATCCGTGAAGTCATCCTCGCATATGTCACAAAGAAGCGCTCGTTTCTTTTTCTGCTGGAGGCGACTCGCACTCACTACATTGCTTCTTAAGTTTGTTGATTTTTCTGACCACTTTTTTTTCGCAAACGCATTCAAACGCTTGGTACCCAGGCGCGGGCGGGCCTTCAATCATCACTGGAACGATGGGTTGTAGTTCCATTGACTGTGAAATTTCGCTGAACCCCTTTTTCGTCTTTTTCTGGGTTTTCAGCTGCTATTCGTGATCTCGACTGAAGTCGATGCTTTTCACGATATTCCTCTTGATACTCTCTCACCAGACTTTCCATCATGTCGCTCGCGCCATTTGGACCCTCATCAGCTTCAACGGCAGCGCGGATCAGAGAATGTGCCGGACGAAAAGGATTAGCCTTTCTGTCCATCAGGCTTTTGGAAATGGAATGTTGTCCGCCTCTCACCGCGGAATACAAGGGTGTTATACCTTCTCCATCCGCTAACTCAAAATTAGCTTTCGCAGCAAGAAGGGTAGAAACGGCGTCTTTGCGACCTACGAAAGTTGCCAAATGAACGGGAGTCCTTTTGTCATAAGAGGCGAGATTGATGTCTGCTTTTTGCTTTAAAAGAAACTGAAGCATATCGGAACTATATCCCGTAGCAGCAAGACCCAAGGCCGTTCCACCCGCTGCCTCCGAAG
Organism: Deltaproteobacteria bacterium; assembly: GCA_013286765.1. Next base: position 45,045 of record JABDFB010000003.1, on the reverse strand, counting down.
CCTTTTCATTGACGTCGGCCTTATATTCAATAAGAACTTTGGCTACATCAACTTTTCCCGTCCATGACGCTAACATCAAAGGTGTGTAGTTATATCCCCCTTGAGCAGTGTTGTCGTCGACTGGGCGGACGCGATAATAGTCATTTAACTGTTCTCTGGTAACGGCATTGATACCTGCATTTGCATTTAATAAAGAACGGATCATTTCAAAATCTGTAAGAATAATCGCACGCCCAAGCGGAGTTTCCCCTAAGCATAGTGCATTTGGATCCGCTTTTGATTCCAACAGAAGCCTAACTGAAGCTAAGTCTTTACGGCCAATCACACTATGAAGAGGCGGCATAGAATCTAAGCCGGGATCATCAATTCCGGGAATATAATATTGGGTAATAATCTCCAATATCGGTTTAGAAAGAGGAAAGCCCATCGCAGCATCAATCTGTCTTCGTAGAGCCGGTCTGAGCCTGTGCATCATCACCGTCCATTTCAAAGCTCGAAAATTTGAGTCATTTGAATTAAGTTGAAAAAACTGCAATTGGAGAACCATATGATAGAAATCAATTCCATTTTTCAGAGCTAGCTGAATAAATCGAGGTGTCAAACGATCAAAATTTCTGACAAGAAAACGGATCACAGGCTGGTAATTGGAATAGATCGCTTCATCCTGTTCGTCAAACTTACTATGTTTTAAAAAAGGTTCGTCTAAGCTCTTCTCTTTAATCGATTCGGAATCCAAACTTAGGCGACGATTATCGGGAAGAGACGCATAAAGAATGATTTCAGCCGTTTTTAAATCACCAGACTCGAATGCGCGATCCAAAAGGGTTTTTCCCCCCAATTGACTAGCAAAATCGAACGGAGATTTTTTGAGCTCCCTCTCCAATCGGGTGGACATTCCGGCCAACGCCAATGCATGCAGAAGTTCAACTGGAAAGTCCTTTCCCACATTTTTGATCTTAGCTCCCACTTTGAGCAATCCAGTTGCCATCTCGATCCGCTTATTAACATCACCGTTCCTGCCACTCAAGGCTGCAGCTAACGCCGTCTTACGACTATGACTTCCTGGACTGAATTTGGAACCCCTTGCTATAGCGTGCGCTACAAGCCCACTATTTCCCAGTCTTGCGGCAAGATGGAGGTGATTTTCATTAAATGGACTTTCCATATTCAAATAATATCCCCAAAGCTTTTCGCACAGCATGTTCTCAAGGTCTATCCGAGTCTTCGCGTCAAGTTCACTTATGGGGCTATTACCGTTAGAATTCACAGAATAAATATTAAACCCATGGGCGATTCCGTACAGGATAAGCTCCGATAAGGCAGGATACCGGGTTAGCTCACCCAGGTAAAATAGAGGCGAAGTGCTTACGGTGTAAGTAAAGGCAGACTTCCCTGATTTGTTCTTTTGAAAGGGGTCCGCTTTATAAGCAAAAAGGAGGTTTAAAAACTTCTGATAGGTACTAAAGTCCTGTCGGCTTTTTTGAAAATCACGAGCCTTATTAGTCTTCTCCGTTCTTTTTTGAATCACGTCCATTAAGACCAAAAGGGTGGTATTTCCATTTTCGTCTAGCTCGTCGACCTTTGCTTCATTTTTAAGGAGTGCCTCAGTTTTTTCGAGATCCCACGCTCTAATTGCCCTATGAAGAACCGGCTCTGATTTCTCTCCCTCTATTGACGGGCTCTCCTTGCTACCGGCATGGACAAAAGGTGCCAGAATTGAAATTCCTAATAGGATAGACAGGGTAACCCAGAAAAACTTTTTAAAATACATAACCCAGGACCCTATCAGGCGAGGGACTCGTGTTCAATTATTATTCCTAATCCGTAGATAGAGAGCCGCATAATCCCAGCAAAGTCCATAAACATTCGTTTTAGATTATTCAATACGGTATTCGGAGAGGAAGTTCTCACTTATGTCTTCAAGACAGTAACCTTTACTTCTCGGGAACTACAGCTCGTCGCCTAGTTCCTTTTCTGATAGCTTTCTTTTTCTTAGAAGATCGGTCAACCCGGCGCACTGGTGTAGTCCGCTTCGCCAAACTGTCGCCGAGCCATTCTTTTACACCTGGATAGTCTTGAACAACTGGATAGGAGCGAAAAACGTCCAACAGGGTGATGCCTTTCTGTCCCGTGATCGGCGTGCTCATCGCTTCTTTGCACTCAGGACCCAACTGATCGCCGGCAAGCAAATCAATAGGATTCAATAGCGTTATACCTAGTAGAATAGTTAATGTCCGGATCGCTTTTTTGGCTTCGCCACTAAACATCATAGGGATAACTCCTTATCCGAATACAGGGTCAATACCGCAATGCATTATTTTTCCTACAGTTTTAGGCATTTTTCAACTATCTGAAAAACTATTATTATAATTAAATTTAACAACTTTATTTTCTAGCTTCTCAATTAACTAGTCGCGTCCATTTATGCTTTCCTGACGTTCAGGGAATTGTCAGAAAGTAGTTCTCAGCGTTTGCGCTCGTAAGCAACATTGATAACTACCGATTACGGCAATTTATAGATGGAGCATCGCAAATGGTTTTGGTAAACTCTTTTGCATGCATGTCGCACTGAGTCTACTTCTTTGTTGCATTTCATCACTGATTTTTATGGCCCCCCCAGCTCACGCCGCACGCCCTTATATTGCGGTTGGTGAAGCCCAAGTAAAAAAAACGGTGGTTGCGATTCCTAAAATACGGGTACTGGATCCAACGTTTAACGGGGCGGGCGACGCAATTCGAGAAACGATGGTGAATGACCTATCGTTCATGGATAGTTTCAGAGTCCTAGACCAATCAGCCTATATTGAAAATGCGTCGACCAGCGGAATCATCCAAGGATCCTTTAAATACCCAGATTGGAGTTCCATCGGATCTGACTTCTTAGTAAAAACCAAGGTCACGCTCGACCCAGGGAAAGCTCTCGTCCTCGAGGCCCATTTATTTAATATTACTGAATCAAAAGAAGTTTTATCTAAAATTTATAGAAGCACTCCTGGCCAAGTCCGCACCATGGCGCATCAGTTGGCGAACGATATTGTTCAAAACGTCACTGGTTTGCCCGGAATTTTCCTGACAAAAATAGCGATGTCCTGTGATCGAACAGGAAAAAAAGAAATCTACATGATGAATTACGATGGTACCGAAGTTAAACAAGTGACGCACCATCGCTCTCTTGCTATAGGTCCTGCCTGGAGTCCAGATGCAACAAAAATTGCGTACTCTCTGATGACTCGACACAAAAATAATATCAAAAACATTGACGTCTTTGAATTCAATCTAGTCAACAACACCATCAAAATGATTTCGAATCGGAGAGGAATTAATAGCGGTCCTGCCTACTCTCCGGATGGTCAGAATTTAGCTCTCACACTCAGCTTTGGTGAAAACTCAGAACTTTATCGTCTCAATTTACGTTCCGGAAAAATTACTCACCTCACCCACTCCTTTGGTGTGGACGTCGACCCAAACTGGAGTCCCGATGGGAAGTACATTGCTTTTGTTTCTACTCGCACCGGTCTGTCGATGATTCACCGGATGAATGCAGATGGAAGCAACGCTCAGCGTTTGACGTTTGCAGGCAAATATAACGCAACGCCTAGCTGGTCCCTTCAAAACAACAAAATTGCTTTTGCCGGCTGGCTAGAGGGCCTATTTGATATTTTTATTATGAACCCGGACGGGTCCAATATCGAACGTCTGACCAAGAACCAGGGTAATAATGAAGACCCGTATTTTAGCCCTGATGGTAATTTTGTTACCTTTAGTTCGAATCGAACGGGACAGAAAAATATCTACGTGATGAATATTGATGGCAGCTTTGTTCGAAGACTTACATACGGACTGGGGAATTGTGTTTCTCCAAAATGGTCGAACCCACCCACTGTGGCCACACCTTCTCGTTGAAATTCTAAGAAACGAAAGGTAAGGTGATCACCTCAAAGCAGATCACCTTTACTGGAGGAATCTTAAAATGGCTCAAGAACGGGTAATGGTAATTAATGGAACGAGAACTCCTTTTGCTCGCGCTCGTACTGTCTATCAAAACATGCCACCGTCGACGCTAGGGGGCGTCGTCCTGCGAGAAACAGTGGCACGCTCGGATCTTGATCCTACTTGCATAGATGAAGTTTATTTTGGAATCGTTAGTCCGCCTGCCGATGGCACGAACGTATCCAGAGAGGCCCTCTTTGATTCAGGCCTTCCTTCCACCATTCCATGCACCACCATTAATCGTTACTGTGCTTCATCTGCGGAAGCAGCTGCTGGGATCGCTGCAAAAATCACCGCTGGTCAGATTGATATCGGTCTTGCAGGCGGCGTTGAGTCCATTAGCTCGGTCCGCGCTTTGTTCAGCAAAGAGTCTACAGATTTTTTTCAGGATTTTGCGAAGGCAAAAACTCCAGTTCAAAAAATCACCCACTTAAAAAACTTTAAACCCCAATTGCTTATGCCACATGCGCCGGGTATTAAAGAACCAACCACTGGTCTCACGATGGGTCAGTCTGCCGATTTGATGGCGCGAGAATTCAAGATAACGCGAGAAGAGCAGGACCAATATGCAATGGAAAGCCATCATAAAGCCCACCAAGCCTGGGAACGTGGGTTTTATAAAACGCATGTTTCGCCTGTCGGAACTCCTGATGGAAAAATTGTCGACCGCGATACCGACATTCGCGCCGAAAGTAACCTGGAAAAACTTGCCTCGCTGAAACCCGTTTTTTATAAAGACGGGACCATCACAGCGGCAAACGCTAGTCCGCTCACAGACGGTGCGGCATGCGTTTTGTTGGCAAGCGAATCGAAAGCACGAGAACTTAAGCTCCAATCGATCGGACATATTCGCGCTGTGGCATCCGCTGCTGTAGACATTAAAAAGGAACCACTCTTAATTGGGCCAGCATTCGCGATCCCACGTGCTTTAAAGCTGGCAGGTGTCAGCTGGAAAGACCTTGATCTGATCGAAATGCACGAAGCCTTTGCCGCTCAGGTACTTTCTACCATCCGGGCTATTGAATCGCCAAAATGGGCCAAAGAAAAATTGGGCCTCGACAAAGCAATCGGCGAAGTTGATCGCTCGAAGTTAAATGTCAATGGGGGCAGCATTCCGCTTGGGCATCCATTTGGCGCAACCGGAGCTAGGCTGATCACTCAAGCTTTACTAGAGCTGCGGGCTCGAAAAAAGAACTTATGTCTGATCTCCATCTGCGCCGCAGGAGGCCTGGGAACCGTATTAGTGGTTGAAGCCGTATAGGTGCATATAGGCACCTTGACTTCTCCCTGTAAAAATTATAATTTGCCGCTCGTTTGGAACGACCAGTTGCTGTCCCGAAATAGGATTTTTGGCTTGAGACAAGGAAGTTTTTGCGAAAAAACCGAGTGTACACGTAGTACATGAGGATTTTTGAACAAAAACTAACACAGTATCAAGACAAAAAGACATTTCGCGACGCCAACTGGCTAGAGACCAGAGAAGACGGGGATCTAACTTTGGATGAGCGAGCAAACCAGCTTAGACTATTAGGTGAATTGTCTCTTGAATTGCAGAACTTACTGCAATCCGAGAATTTTTATCAAGATTTCACCACTATTTTAGGTGAGAAATTAGGGTGTTCTGGTACCCGAGTCTTCAGTACCGAGGTAGACGGCTATTACCAGCTTCGCGGCCAGCACGGTCAGTTTGAAACTCAACTAAAACTTGGTGACATTTTTCCCGCAGATCATGGCTCCGTAGGCCAGGTTATCCATACGCACAAATTATTCGAAAAGGCGGTCTTACGACCAGAAATTCGCTCGGACGCGAGTGAGCCTCTCGAAACTCAAGAAATTCCAGAGATACCGCAAATTGCCGAACTCTACTTCCCGATCCTCGCAGAAAACAAAATTCTTGCAGTCCTCCATTTAGAAAACCCCAAAAACGAGACCCGAGACGCGCTCAGGCTTTCTACCTTGGAGTCTTTGGCCGCGTTATTGGCCATTTGCATTACCAACCAAAAACTTTATCAAGAAGCGACCAATTTTAATAAGAAGCTACAAAAGGCGGTCGAGGAAAAAACTCTCGAGCTCCGACGCGCACACGAAAGAATTCTCGAACAACAGCGTCTTCTCCAGAAAGAAAACAGTGCCCTCCGCGTTTTGGTCCATCAAGATCAAAAGGGCTTTGAGATTATCGGAAAGAGCTCAGCGATTGTCAGTCTCCTCACAATGGTCGATAAAATCGCTCCCACTCATGCAACCGTTCTGATTCAAGGCGAAAGCGGAACGGGTAAAGAACTTATCGCGCGTAGGCTGCACTTTAAGAGTCCTCGCGCTAATCATCCCTATGTAACTGTAAACTGTGGGGCACTCCAAGAATCCCTTTTGGAATCAGAGCTCTTTGGACACGAAAAAGGATCATTTACTGGCGCCGTTAATATGAAACTTGGACTTTGTGAAACCGCTGATACAGGAACGCTGTTTCTCGACGAAATCGGAGAACTTTCTCCCGGCATTCAAGCAAAACTCTTGAGATTTCTTCAGGAGGGCGAATTCTATAGAATTGGCGGCAAGAGACCCATTCGCGTCAACGTTCGGGTGATCAGCGCAACGAATCGGGATCTAGAACAAGAAGTAAAGGCGAATCATTTTAGAGAAGACCTATTCTACCGGCTGAATACGATTATGGTGAAAGTACCTCCTTTGAGAAAACGTAAAGAAGACATTCCTACGTTGATTGATTTCTTCTTAAAAAGCTCGCGTTTTGGAGGCTCCTATCAGCAAGTCCGAAAAATCGACCCACAAGTCATCGATGTTCTGACAAACTATCAGTGGCCGGGAAATATTCGGGAACTGCAAAACACTATTGAGCGGCTCAAAATTCTTGCGGAGGATAGTGAAATTAAACTTGAGGACATACCTCTCACGATGCGAACGCCAAAATCACGCGTCGAGCTGACGGATTTCTCTGCCGAAATGCCGCTTGAAGATGTAGAGAAATGCCATATTCTAAGAGCCCTGGCTTACAACCGGGGAAATAAAACAAAAACTGCTCAAATTCTTGGGATCACAATTAAAACACTTTACAATAAGCTGCATCGCTATGGAATATTGCAGTCCCAGGGCATTTCGAATACTAATAATTGAAAGAAAATGAGGAAAGGGAATGATCATGGGTACAAAGGCTAAGGTGGCAGCTCCAAAGAAGGAAGCTCCAAAAAAGAAAACAGCAAAAGGGGCCGGCAAGCCCACGAAAGACCTCGCAAAAGAGCTAACTCCCGAGGCAGCAATGGCTAGTCGTGAAGAAATGCCCGAAGAGATGCACGAGGAATTGGAAGAAGAACAGGATGAGGCAGAGGCAGCCAGAACCACAGGTGGAAATGCAGCCGCGCTAGCTGCTGCAACCGGTGCTCCCACTGAGCTATCCGCTTCGTTTAAGAATTTTAGGCATCATCCTGATATGGAAAACTTCTATCGTTTTATTTATGAGAACGATTTAAGAATTGAAGCTCTTACTATTATTGACGAGATCATTCGAGAGAAACAACAACGCAAGCTAGTTAAGAAGTAATTAGCTAAAAAGGTGGAGAAGCTGTGCGCAAGAACTACTTACTGACCCCGGGGCCGACCCCCATTCCTGAGTCTGTCAACGCGGACATGCACCAACCCATCATTCATCATCGAACACCTCAATTTGAAAAACTGCTTGAAGAGGTCCGCCAAGGATTAAAGTATTTATTCCAAACACGTCAGGATGTCCTTGTTCTAGCCGCAACTGGAACGGGCGCGATGGACGCTGCTATCTCAAATTTATTTAGTTCTGGCGATCGCGTTATCGTTATTAATGCTGGAAAATTTGGGGAACGCTGGGGTGAAATTTCTAAAGCCTATGGACTGGTTCCGATCGAAATCACACTTCAACCCGGCGACTCAATCAATCCTCAAGATTTATCAGACGCTATCAGAAATCACCCCAATGCCCGCGCCATTTTGTTTCAGGCCTCGGAGACCTCAACAGGGACACTGATGCCCACCCGAGAAATTTGCGCACTCGCTAAAAAAGCTGGAATGCTCTCGATCTGTGACGGAATTACAGCTTGTGGGGTTGTTTCGCTGCCCATGGACGAATGGGATATCGATGTTCTCATTACGGGCGCACAAAAAGCCTTGATGACTCCACCGGGACTCTCAATGATCGCCCTGAGCGAACGTGCCTGGCAAGCGCACGCTACCGCAACGCTACCACGTTTTTATTTTGATCTGGCCCGCGAAAGAAAAATGCAAAATAAGAATCAAACTGCTTGGACACCCGCCATCAGTTTGGTCAAGGGTCTGCATCGAAGTCTCCGAATGATTCAGGAAGAAGGACTCGAAAATGTTTTCAAACGCCATGAGCTCTTGGCACGGGCCACACGCGCTGCTGTTCAGGCACTCGGTTTGGAGATTTTCGCTGCAAAATCTCCTGCCCCCTCGGTCACTGCAGTGAAAATTCCCGAAGGGATTCGAGACGGAAAACACATTCCCCGAATTATGGAAGAGAAATATGGCGTAACCATTGTCGGTGGCCAAGAAGAACTTGCTGGAAAAATCATTCGTCTCTCCCATATTGGTTACTGCGATCGTTTTGACATCATTACCGCTATTTCAGCGTTAGAGCTTACTCTGAATGATTTGGGTTATCGCGTGAATTTTGGTAAGGGAGTAGGAGCGGCGTTAGAGGTCTTTGCAACCTATCGTTAGCCGCTGGATCACAATTACTGGCCGCAATTATAGGAAGGCATACTTATATGCACATTGTTATTGTTGGAGCGCAATGGGGAGACGAGGGAAAAGGAAAGGTCGTCGATTATTATAGCGGTAAAGCAGAATTCATCGTCCGCTATCAGGGCGGAAATAATGCGGGCCATACTCTTGTAGTCAATGGCAAGAAAACCGTCTTGCACCTGATCCCAAGCGGAGTTTTACATCCCGAAAAAACCTGTCTAATCGCCAATGGTGTCGTCTTCGATCCCACCGTTTTCTTTCAGGAAATCGAGTCTCTGGGTAACGCCGGAGTATTCGATGGTTCTTCACCCTCGAATGTAATCAAGGTAAGCGAACGCGCCCACGTGATATTGCCCTATCACCGCGTCCTGGATCGCTTGAGAGAAGAGAGAGCCGCCAAAGGCCAGGGCAAAATTGGCACTACGGTGAGAGGTATCGGCCCAGCCTATGAAGATAAAGTAGCTCGACGCGGAATTCAGGTGGTTGATCTACTCCGCCCTAAACTCCTGCGACAGAAATTAGAAAGAGCTGTCGAAGAAAAAAATATTCTTCTGCAACATCTCTTTAAATCGGAACTCATCCAAATTGAGCCCCTATTTGAAAGTTGCTTAGAGCTCGGCAAGAAACTTCAGCCCTATATTGCAGATGTTCGCAGTATCCTCGAAAAGGCTCTTAAGGAAAATCGTTCTATCCTTTTTGAAGGTGCACAAGGCACTCTGCTTGATGTCGATCACGGGACATATCCCTACGTCACTTCTTCGACAACCATTGCAGCAGGTGCTTTGTCAGGCACAGGAATTGGCCTAAAATCAAACGCCAAGGTGATCGGAATCACTAAGGCCTACACGACCCGTGTGGGCACCGGACCTTTTCCGACGGAGATTGAAAGTACCGAACCTCAAACCGCTGACAGAATTCGCACTGTGGGAGGCGAATTCGGCGCTACGACAGGCAGACCCAGACGCACGGGCTGGCTCGACCTTGTCGCACTCAAATATGCCGTGGAGGTCAACGGTCTATCCGGGATTGCGCTTATGAAGGCCGACGTCTTGCAAGACTTTGAATCAGTCAAGGCCTGCGTTGCTTATCAGCTCGACGGCAAACGGATCACTCACCTCCCCTCTTGTGTCGAAGATCTCGAACACGCTAAACCCGTTTATGAGTCTCTGCCGGGGTGGAAAAAGTACGATCCAAAGAAAGTTCACAAGTTGAGCGATCTACCCAAAGAACTACAAAGTTATATGAAATTCGTCGAACAGCATCTGGGAATTCCGATCGTTCTGCTCAGCACCGGACCCGGGAGAGAAGAAACGCTGATATTATCGGATCCGTTTTAGAATAGGGAATAGATTGCTTGCGATTATCCCAAACCTTTGGTAAGCACGTAAACCTTACCGTTTGAATGAGCCATTAGCTCAGTTGGTAGAGCATCACACTTTTAATGTGAGGGTCGATGGTTCGAATCCATCATGGCTCATCAGTTTTTCAGGCGGTAACAGGCGAGAATCAAAGGAAATTTTAGAAAAGGCTCGATCCGAAAGGATCGGGCCTTTTTTCGTTTCTGATACCCGAGACACATTAGAGACACTCAAATTGCCGTTTTTTGACGACAATGTCGAACTGGTCTGCAGCGTTCTAGAACTTTCTGAAATATTCTGACCTTCGCTTTGCGCAATGACGCCTGTCTTTGGGATCTACGTTCCGCGGATTCGCGCTCGGTCTGTTGGTGGGAGGATTGATCGTCGCCGGCCGCCGCGCTGGATCACGCTTTGCTAAAAATAAGGTCGTTCACAATTGGCCTTTAAATATCAAACAAGCGTGAAAACAGCGCGAAGGGAGAGGATCTTATGCTAGCAGCGACGTACAAAGGGCCCTACCGGGTCAAAGCAGTAGACAAGCCCATGCCCGAAATCGAGCACCCTCGGGACGCAATTGTTCGGGTGACGAGGGCCTGCATCTGTGGCTCAGACCTTCATCTCTATCATGGTCTCGTACCTGATACGCGGATCGGACAAACTTTTGGCCACGAGATGGTCGGCATTGTGGAAGAGATCGGCTCCGACGTGCACAAAATCAAGGTAGGTGACCGGGTGGTCGTGCCATTCAGTATCTCCTGCGGTGAATGCTTCTTCTGCCAGAAGGGACTTTACAGCAACTGCCACAACACAAACCCTTTTGCGACAGTGTCCGGAGGCTTTTACGGCTATTCACATCTTACCGGCGGATATAACGGCGGACAGGCGGAGTACGTGCGCACGCCTTTCGCGGACGTGGGATTGATCCATGTGCCCGACGGAATCGACGATGACAACGCCGTTTTATGTGCGGACGCCTATCCAACCGGGTACCAGGCCGCGGAAATGGCGAACATTAAAAAGGGAGACTCAGTGGTTGTCTTCGGGGCTGGTCCGATCGGACTTTTTGCTGCCCGATGCGCTTGGTTCATGGGCGCGGGACGCGTGCTCATTGTCGATGAGTATGACTATCGCCTCGAGTTCGCCAAGAAGTTTGCCCAGTGCGAGACACTCAACTTCCGAGAGGTATCCGATATGGTCTGGCATCTAAAGAAGGAGTCCGACTGGCTCGGCTGGGACTGCGCCATCGATGCCGTAGGTTGTGAATCCCGCGGCAATTTTGCGCAAAGAGCGCTTGGAATGACTTTAAAGTTGCAAGGGGGCTCTGCCACGCCTCTCAACTGGGCCATCGACTCTGTCCGGAAAGGTGGCAATGTTTCTATCATCGGTGTGTATGGCCCGGTGCCCAATATCGTCAAGATCGGAGACGCTATGAACAAGGGCATCAATATGAGAATGAATCAGGCGAGCGTGAAACGGAACATCGGCCGCTGCTTTTTCCATATCGAACAGGCGCATATTAATCCCAAGGACGTGATCAGCCATCGCTTCCCGCTGGAGGAGATCAACGAGGCGTACCACGTGTTTTCGAGCAAGCTCGATGAATGCATCAAACCCATGGTGATCCCGCCGCGCGCGGCGTGAAAGAGAGAATCAAATGAGACAAGCACTAAGCAAATCATCAGAAGACGTACTTTCAAAACCGATTCGTGGCGGGCGAGCCCTGAATACATCAGAAAGACAATCGGTGGACCTATCGAGCACCATCCGGGGCTGGGGCTCGGATCTGAACCCGGCTACGAGGCCAGGGGTCCCGATGGACAAGGCCCCGGGCATCGGCGTGGAACAACTCTACCCCGTCTTCGAACAACAGACACCTCACGGCAGGGTCCATAAATCCACCGAGCATGGCAAGTTGACGCCGGTCTTTGGCAACGCGTGTCCACCTCGGGGAGTAAGCGGTCTCATTAGGGACTTCGCTTACAACTTCAGCGAAGGAAGGCTTTCGCACTGGCTTTTGTTAATGGCCGCCGATCGGGTGGATATGGTCGAGGAATTGATCATCGATCTCGCGCATCTGCGGATACCGAACATCCCGGACGAAATGGGCCTCGGCTCCGAGTTAAAGTACAACCGCAAAGGGCTGGCGAAAAAGGCCGCCATGGTAGGCTTGGGGGCTGTGGTGTTCTTCGCGTTTTCCAGAATGCTAAAGGTGCAAAGGCGAAGGGCGTAGCGGTATCCGATGTCGGGCTCATTCACCCGGCTTTTCGTATCACCTTGGGTAGAGTAAACCAGAAGTGACAGCCTTCCTCAGTCGACGACTCGGCATGCAATTGACCGCCCTGGGCTTCTACTGCGCGTTTGGCGATCGAAAGCCCAAGACCGGAACCTGGTTTAGTTGTGTGGGAATGACCTCGACGGAAGGGTTCAAAGATCGTCTTTAATTCTTCATCCGAGATTCCGTCGCATGTATCTCGGACATGAACGACGATTTCCTTCTGTTTATTTTCTATTTGAACACCGATTGATCCCGAGTCCGTGTACTTAACAGCGTTATCGACTAAGTTTGAAAGCGCCGAGATGGTGAGGGTCGGATCTACATTAAGAGGGACTGTGGCGTCATATTCGAGTTGGAGATGAAGACCCTTGTCTTTCGCGGCAGCAGTAGCGGCCCGGGTAGACTCTTCAACAACGGCACCTAAATTTGTCTCCTTGGGTCGTACTTGGAGAAGACCCGCTTCGAGCTCTTCAGTTACAAGAACTGTGTCGATGAGCTCTTTGAGTCGCTGAAGACTATTCTTCAGTCGATTGCACGATTTCTCCAAATCTTCAGAAGGCGGCAAACGACGACTCAGCTCAGTTAGATTAATTGTGGCGACAGTCAGCGGATTTCGAAGCTCGTGGGTGATAAATCCAACATGCTCGGCCTCTTTTTTTCGGATCTCATAATCTCGAAAAGTGACATAGCTTTTGACAGCTACCGCAATCGCTGCCTCAATATAGTCTGCCATTCGATCTACCTGATGGCTGTCAGAGAGGAGCCCTTCCCGACGTGCAAAATCTACTAATACCCGCCGGAGCAGAGTGAATTCATGCACCAATTGCTCAATATCAAATCCCAAGCGGACTCGAGTGATTGAATGCTCTTTCGCTACTTCTACCCAGAGGGACCCGCCTCGCGCAGTATCTTTGAATTCGTCACCCTGGCGAATGGCTTTGGCCAACTGAACCAAATAATCTCTAACAGCATTCCGAAAATCTGTCATACTGACATCGGGGCTCAACGCGACATCAGCAATAGCCAACTCCAACCAGCGGGATTCAATAGCGGCGGCGTTCCGCTCGATCATATCCGCAAGGGCTTTTCGCTGCTGCTCCTCACTGCTGGGCTGTACGGTGCTAGGCTCGTCCTGTTTTGGGTGCATCGACACTGTAGAATTCATAACATGTGCCACCGATCATGCCGATTTTCTCAACAACCTGGTTAAAACTGATGAGAGAGAATCGTACGACCAATCACCATCATAACGAAATCCATTGATGAAGAAGGCCGGTGTTCCATTTACACCACTTCTAGCGCCACCTTGGAAGTCAGACAGGATCCGCTTTTCAACTTTAGAATTATTCATATCTCGTACAAATTGTCTTGGATCCAGCCCGTGGGCAGTCGCGTATGAAAGCAAGCTTTCATCGTCAAGATTCTCCTGGTTTTCGAAAAGCATGTCATGCATTTCCCAAAACTGACCCTGGAGTCCAGCTGCTTCCGCGGCTTTAGCGGCGTTCATGGCGTGGGGATGGATCTCTGCCAACGGGAAGTTTCGGAAAACGTAGAGCAGATCGTCTCCTAATTCCTCGGTCAACTGTTGGGTGACTCCCCGAGCCCGACGGCAAAATGGACATTCATAGTCTCCGTACTCAACCAACTCGAGTGGCGCGTTTTTTGGGCCTATCGAGTGATCTTCGTCCGAGACAGGGATACGTAATCTAGGGGTTGAATTCATGCTGCCTCCTCTTTTTTGCCTGCTTTGGCCTCTGGTTTCGATATTGACAAAGATTCGAGGGCATCCAGAATGCCATCAGCACCCGGGTTGACACCAATGGGCGACTGGTAACTCCAGCGAACCACGCCTTCTTTGTCGAGTACAAAGAGGGCTCGTTCACAGATGCCATCCTGGTTCCGGTAAGCACCGTAACTTCTTGCAACGGCTCCCTTGGGTTCAAAGTCTGATAAAAGTTGAAAGTGAAGTTTTCGGGCGTTTGCATAGGCAAGGTGACACCACGTATTGTCCACGGAGATTCCAAGGATTTCGGCTCCGTGCTTTCGAAACATTTGCAACAATTCATTATATACTGACAATTGATCACCACAAACCGGACTCCAATCAGCCGGGTAGAACGCCAATATCAAGTTTTTGCCGCGAAATTCAGAGAGAGATACGGATTGGTCCGGCGTGGATAGAAGAGTAAAATCTGGAGCCTTTGTCCCGTTTTTAAGCAGAGTCATAAAGATACCTCTTTCTTCCAATTGACTTCAAACCCCATGCCGCGAAGCTCTGGCTGTTAGATTGCAGATGAGAGAGAAGAAAGAAGGTGGAAAATGGCTGGCGTTTCAGTTTCACAGGGGCTCGTTGGTCCAGGTCAGGTCGAATTCGAGTTGCATATCAACGGAAAATATTTAACTCTGCGGGTTGACCCGCGCACTACACTGCTGGATGCTCTCCGAGAGCATCTCGGCTTGACTGGAACAAAGAAGGGCTGCGACCTCGGCCAATGTGGTGCCTGCACCGTCCATATCAATGGGAGAAGAGTACTATCTTGTCTCTCGCTTGCCATCGCGCACGAAAATGACGAAATTAAAACGATCGAGGGAATAGCTGATGGCGCTCGGTTGAATCCGATACAGTCTGCATTCATTGAATGCGATGCACTTCAATGTGGATTTTGTACACCCGGTCAAATTATGTCAGCTCTCTGTTTGATTAAGGAAGCGTCCATCGCGATCCCCAGCTATGCGACGTGGAATGTTGCTTCACCTCCGCGGTTGTCCGAGCTGAGCGATGATGAAATTCGAGAACGAATGAGCGGAAATCTCTGCCGGTGCGGTGCATACCCAAACATTGTGGACGCCATTCGGGGCTTTGTGGCCGCTGCGAGATCGCGATGAGACCAATTCGATACGTAAAATGCGATACCACCCGGCAGGCCGTTCATGCGGTCGAGTCTACTCCTGGCGCTATTTTTTTTGCCGGAGGAACAACGTTGATTGATCTGATGAAACTTGATGTCATGACGCCCCAAACTTTGGTCGATATTCGCAAGCTGCCTTTTCTGGATATTCAAATGGATGAGAAAGGAGTTCACATAGGGGCGAATGTAAGTAATAGCCAACTTGCTTGGGACCCTTTGATTTGCCAAAGGTACCCAGCTCTGTCGGAGGCCATTTTATCTGGGGCTACAACTCAGCTCCGAAACATGGCTACTGCGGCAGGCAATATCATGCAACGGACTCGATGCTCCTATTTTAGAGATGTGTATTCAAGTTGTAATAAGAGAGATCCTGGCTCGGGCTGCTCGGCGATCAATGGTATCAACCGAGGACACGCTATTCTGGGCACCAGCAAATCCTGTATTGCGATGTATCCCTCTGATATGTGCACCGCTCTTGTTATTTTCGATGCCAACGTGCGGATTCAAAAGAGAGATGGGTCGATCCGGCGCATTCCCCTTAATGATTTTCACTTGTTACCAGGTGATACGCCGAATCGCGAAACTGTTCTTAAACATGGAGAATTGATCACTCATGTGGACCTGCCTCACTCTCCGTTTGCGCGAAACTCGCACTACCTAAAAGTTCGGGATCGTGCCAGCTATGAATTTGCGCTTGCCTCTGCAGCGGTGGCAATTGACCTGGATGGAAATACGATTCGGTCTGCTCGGATTGCTTTGGGAGGGGTGGCCACGAAACCATGGCGATGCTTTGATGCTGAAAATGAACTTAGCGGTCGTGCTCCTACACAAGAATCATTTAACACCACAGCAGAACTTGCTCTCGCCGGTGCAAACCCACAAAAGGGCAATAAATTCAAAATAGAATTAGCCAAACATACCTTGATTACGTGTCTTGGTGAGGTGGTTGAAAGAATTCGCTCTTTGCCTGCGGAGAGGGCGATCGCATGAGAAATGTGAACCGAATCGATGGTTATCAAAAAGTAAGAGGGGAAGCTCGTTATGCGGCCGATCGAGTTTTTCCCGAAATGGTTTATGCGGAAATGGTCGGCAGCACGGTGGCGAGTGGCCGGATTCTCCGAATCGATACAGCGGGAGCTGAAGCTTCGCCTGGTTCTCTTCTGATTCTGACCCATGAAAACCGGGGCCACCTAGGAAAGCTTCCCCAGGGAAAGTATGGCGCGACGACCGAGCCCCGTCCCCCTCTGGAAAACACCCGAATTCATTATTATGGCCAGTTCGTGGCTATGGTGGTCGCCGAAACTTTCGAGCAAGCGCGCCATGCCGCATCTCGATTGCGAGTCTTATACGAGCCCGCCGAATTTGCTGTGACCTTGGACGGGTCGTTGGATGGGTTGGGGCAACTTCGAGTCGAGCGCTGCTACCCAGACCAATGTTTGGATGAAGATCTTCAAGTTCAACGAGGAGATGTAGAGGAAGCTTTGGGCCGCTCCGAGATTCGCCTGAAAGCCACCTACCGAACTCCAAATGAGCATCCTTGCGCCATGGAGCCGCACGCAACCGTGGCCCTTTGGTCCGAATCAAATTCTAAATTGACGGTCTACAACTCGACGCAATGGGTGTTGGGCGATCGGAGAGTGCTTGCAGAAGCGTTTGAACTGCCGTGGGAAAATGTTCAAGTCCTCGCTCCATTCGTGGGAGGCATGTTTGGATCCAAGTTTGCCACAGGCCCTCACACAATCTTGGCAGCTCTTGCCTCAAAGCGATTAGGTCGACCTGTTAAAGCGGTATTGACTCGGCAGCAAGTGCTCACTAACGTGGGCCATCGAACCGAAACTGTTCAAAGCCTTGAGCTGGGTGCGCTCTCTGACGGAACATTGATGGCCATACGGCATGAGACTCAAACCCACGCGGCAGTAGTTGAGACACACGACCCTGATGAGTTTCACGAACCCACTAGCCTGACCACGCGCCAACTTTATTCCTGTCCGAATTTCAAAGCAAGCCACGAGGCGATCCGACTGAATGTCGCAAAGCCCAGATGGATGCGTGCTCCTGGAGAGTCTACGGGGCAGTGGGCCCTGGAAAGTGCAATTGACGAGCTGGCATATGCGCTCAAAATGGATCCTCTCGAGCTTCGGAGGAAAAATCACACCGACATCCATCCGCAGCGCCGCAAATTCTACTCCAGCAAACACTTGCTCGAGTGTTACGACCGTGGAGCAAAGAAGTTTGGATGGGAGCAGCGAAATCCGCGGCCCGGTCAAACTCGTGATGGGGATCTCTTGGTCGGATGGGGGACGGCGACAGCTACTTATTCCGCGACGGCTTGGGGAGCGACAGTGCGGGTACGACTGCTTCGGGATGACGGTGCAGTTCGTGCGACCGTCTCAACAGCTGGCGTAGACGTTGGCATGGGGATGTACACAATGTTAGCGCTAACCGCCGCAGAAGCATTGGGACTTCCTGTTGAAAATGTGAGCGTCGAATTGGGAGACTCAGATCTACCCTACTGTTCATGCGCTGCGGGCTCCAATCTGACTGCCAGCACTGCTCCAGGCGTCCAGGAAGCTTGCCACAAAATCCGCCAAAAACTTCTATCGGGCCGTACTGTTCGTACTATTCGGGCGAACACGACAACCGCGGAACTCTTTCTCCGCAGCAAACTCCATGCTGTAGCGTCTGAAGCGACTACAAAAGCCTTGGACATGGAAAACGATCGGTATTGTTTCCAGTCCTTTGGAGCCCACTTTGTTGAAGTGCAGGTTCGACCCCAAATTGGACAGATCCGGGTTTCCCGGGTGGTGAGCGTCTTCGATGTAGGACGTGTTCTGAACCCAAAAGGGGCACGCAGTCAATTTATAGGAGGCATTGTATTTGGGATAGGGGCCGCTCTTGTGGAGGAACTGACTTATGACCCCGCCTCTGGGTTGCTAGCAAGCTCTGATTTGGCCAGTTATCTTATTCCAGTATCGGCGGATGTTCCCGAAATCGATGTCAGCTGGATTGATAAGCCAGACTTGAACTTTAACTCCCAAGGATGCCGGGGCCTTGGAGAAATTGGGATTACTGGTATGGCTGCTGCGGTCGCCAATGCCGTTTTTCATGCTACCGGAGTACGTATCCGAGAATTGCCGATCACTCCCGAAAAAATCGCCGACTTGAAGCCGTGACAGCCATTTTTTGTGACCTTTTCGTTAGTGACGGGGCTGCTGCTAGGACTAGGTGCTAGTCTTGCAAGACTAGAGGCCAAAAGAGAGGAGTTTTGAATGACAACTCTATCGATGACCGAGCAGTCGACAACAGATATAAAGTTTAATCTACGTCCTGTAATGTGGAAACCCTTTCTACTGTTAGGAATCTCCCTGATCGTTCTTGGCATGTTGGCTTTGTTCTATCCAGTAGCAACATCCATGGCAGCAGCTGTACTCTTCGGTGTGGTTCTTCTACTCTCAGGAATCGCACAGCTCGTTTATCTGGGCTATGATCTCGCTCCCAGAAAAGGCCGGATTGCTCAAGGCCTTATTAGCGTCTTTTCTTTCATAGGTGGAGTCATCGCTATTCGAAATCCAATTGCAGGGGCAGCGGGTCTCACAGTGACCCTTACATTTTTTCTGTTTGTCTCGGCGGTTGGAAAGTTCATGCTAGCAAGAGACCTCAGACCCCAAAATGGATGGGGCTGGCTGCTTTTAAGCTCCTTGATTTCCTTTGGCCTTGGAGTCTATTTACTGATGATTTTTCCAGAAGCTTCGATTTTTGTACCCGGTGTTTTCCTGGGCGTTGACATGATCTTTTATGGTGTAGCCTCGATTGCTTTTGCCTTGGCGGTAAGAAGCCGACAAAAAGGAATTCCAGAACATCAGACTTCTCGGGTCGAAGGCAGAGCTGCCTAGACTTACAACCAACTCCACCTTTACCCCGCTTTCTTATATTCAGCGTCGATGATGTCTTCATCTCGTTTCTCTTTGCCAGGCTCTCCCGGTTTTCCTGCGCCAGGCTGCTGCGGTCCCGACGTTTTGTAAAGTTCCTCAGCCATTTTGTTCGAAGCCTGGGTAAGTTGTTCCGTGGCCTTTTTGAGTTCATCCAAATCTTGGCTCTCAAGATGCTTTCGTGCTTCCGCTACTGCATCATCGACAAGCCTTCGAGTGTCCGCGCTCACCTTATTAGCATTGTCTTTAACAGTTTTTTCAATCGTATAAATCAGACCATCCAACTGATTCCTCGCAGTGACGACTTCCTTTCGTCTTTCATCCTCAGCACGATGCGCTTCGGCCTCTCTTTGCATTCTCTGAATCTCCGTCTCATTCAAACCACTGGAAGGCGTGATCTGAATCGATTGTTCTTTTCCCGTTCCAAGGTCCTTCGCGCTCACATGCACAAGCCCGTTAGCATCGATATCAAAGGATACTTCAATTTGCGGGATTCCTCGCGGGGCTGGAGGAATTCCTACCAGATCAAACCGTCCCAAAGACTTGTTATATTCCGCAAAATCTCGCTCACCTTGGAGGACATGAATGGTGACAGCGCCTTGATTGTCCTGAGCGGTTGAAAAGACCTGGGATTTTTTAACAGGGATGGTTGTATTTTTATCAATCAGCTTTGTGAAAACGCCTCCTAGAGTTTCGATGCCTAGCGACAGTGGAGTAACATCGAGAAGAAGCACATCTTTGACCTCGCCTCGCAAAACGCCTCCTTGAATGGCTGCCCCAACGGCCACTACTTCGTCAGGATTCACCCCCTTTTGGGGTTCTTTTCCAAAAATCGTTCTCACTTTTTCCTGAACCTTTGGCATACGGGTCATACCACCTACCAAAATCACCTCATCAATATCCTTTTTCTGTTTTTTTGCATCTTTGAGGCAGGTTTCGCAGGGGCCAGCCACTCGATCGATCAAATCACCCACTAACGACTCCATCTTTGAGCGAGTGAGTTTCATGTTCAGGTGCTTGGGCCCCGTTTGGTCAGCCGTCAGAAAGGGCAAGTTGATGTCGGTCTCTAAAGTACTTGAGAGTTCGATCTTCGCTTTCTCAGCCGCATCCTTCAAGCGTTGAAGAGCCATTCTATCCTTGCGGACATCGATTCCCGTTTCCTTCCTAAATTCATCGGATAGCCAATCGATAATTCGCTGATCGAAGTTTCCACCACCGAGGAAGGTGTCACCGTTGGTGGCCTTCACCTCAAAGACGCCTCGTCCCAGCTCAAGAATGGAAATATCAAAGGTTCCGCCGCCTAGATCAAAGACGGCGACGGTGAGTTCCTTACCCTTTTTATCCAGCCCATAGGCCAGGGCCGCTGCCGTAGGCTCGTTGATAATGCGCTTGACATCTAATCCTGCTATCCGGCCAGCATCCTTAGTAGCCTGCCTCTGGGCGTCGTTGAAATAGGCCGGGACAGTCACAACAGCTTCATTGATCGATTCCCCGAAATAGTCATCAGCCGTTTTTTTCATTTTCTGGAGGATCAAGGCTGAAATCTCAGGAGGAGAATACTCACGATCTCCGATCTTGATCCAAGCGTCCCCATTTTTGGCTTCCACAATTTTAAAGGGTGCAACCTTTATAAACTCTTGAACTTCCTTAGACTGGAATTTACGTCCCATAAGGCGCTTCACTTCGTAAACCGTGCGCTCTGGATTAGAGATCGCTTGTCTCTTGGCAGATTGTCCTACGAGCTTTTCACCTTTTTCTGTAAAGGCAACAACAGACGGAGTGGTGTTAGAACCCTCGGCGTTTGGAATCACTTTGGGTTCTCCGCCCTCCAGGGTGGCTACACATGAATTGGTTGTCCCTAAGTCAATGCCGATTGTTCTTGCCATAAGACTCCTCCTGTTTCTGAATTTCGTGATCTTCGGTCTTAAGCCCGCTACTGACAATCACTCGCGCTGGGCGCAGTAAACGTCCGTGTAGCGTGTAACCACGAGATTCCTCCTTCAAAATGGTACCTTTGGTTTTTTCGGACGGCTCATGTCCAATCACTTCATGGAATTCAGGGTTAAATTGCTTTTCCAGCGCGTCAATGTGCCGAATACCCTGTTTGTCCAAAACAGCCTTAAATTGGTTCAAAATCATTTGGAGGCCATCGACTAAGGTCTTATCGGTGTCCGGAGGCATATGGGCCAGAGCACGTTCCATGTTATCGATGATCAGTAGAAAATCCTGAGCGAGTGGCTCCCAGCCGAATCTTATGAGTTCTGTACGTTCACGGATGACTCGTTTTTTGAAATTTTCAAAATCGGAATAAAGATACAAGTATTCATTCTTAGTTTCAGAGAGCTGATCTTCAAGCGTCTTGACTTGAGTCTCAAGGTCTGTTGATTGGATTGGCTCGCTTTGTTGCTTTGCCGGTTGCATAACTGGGG
Source organism: Deltaproteobacteria bacterium (assembly GCA_013286765.1). The sequence continues at coordinate 23,409 of JABDFB010000003.1, read as the reverse complement.
CACTCCTAAAGTCTAATGCACTCTTTGTGAACTAAGATCAGAAGGTGCAAATGCTTAACCATCGTAATCTCACCCGGAAGCCGCTGCATAAAAATTGCAGATAATCGAACGGACGGTTCAAAAACGAACATGGTAAAAGATCCCTATGCTTCACTTGGAGTAAAGAAATCTGCAACGCAGGATGAAATCAAGGCTGCTTATCGGGAGCTGGCTAAGAAACTCCATCCTGACCTGAATCCTGGCAATAAACAGGCCGAACAACAATTCAAGGAAGTTAACGAGGCCTATACCCTTTTGAGCGATCCTAAGAAACGCGAAGAATTTGATCGCCTCGGTGAAGCTGCATTCGGTGGCCCTGGCGGTCCAGGTCAGCGCGGTCCATTTTACTATGAAACTCAGGAGCCTGGTCGATATTCTCGTTCCTTCTCATTTGAGGGCAGCGGGTTTGAGGATATCTTTGGTTCCATTTTCAACAGAATGGGAAATCGGGCCCAATCCGGCGGCGGACGCTCTGATATCTTCGGAGAGTTTGGTGCAGCCCCCGGCCAAGCCTATCAAATAGAAGTTGATTTCAAGGATGCCGTGCTCGGAGCAGAGCGGGAAGTCACGCTCCCTGATGGTCGTCACTTCACTATCAAAATTCCCCCAGGTGTGGACTCAGGTACAAAGCTCCGCCTCGGACGAGGTAGTCAGGAGCGGGAAGTCTTGATTGAAATCCAAGTCCGCCCTTCCTCAATCTTTAAGCGTTCCGGAAATAACTTGGAAATTGAGCTCCCTATTTCGTTTTCTGAAGCGGTATTGGGAGGAGAAGTGAGAGTTCCCGTAATTGATGGAGATGTAATACTCAAGATCCCACCGGGTGTAAGCACGGGATCAAGGCTGAGGCTTCGCGGAAAAGGCGTAACCTCGCGGGTCGGGGCAAAATCAGGCGATCAGATAGTGGAATTGAAGATCGTTATGCCTCAAAAGATAGATCCGGAACTTAAGGAAATGGCTGAGCGATGGAGCAAAAAGCATCCTTACGATCCCCGCACTTCCCTTTGGCGCGATTTGGAAAGAGAGGCCCACCGTGCCACATAGGAAACGACAGAAGTTGGAGCAAATTTCGGCTGAAACCGGCATTGAGTACTCTTTTCTGGTGGATTTAATCCGAAAACATTGGATCACCCCACTCACTGATCTGGATCGGTGGTCGACAACACCCATAGATGTGCCTGTGAACTGGGATCTCGATGAAGAAGACGTTGCCCGTGCCAGATTGATCCTTGAACTTAGAAACGACTTTGGTGTTAACGACGAGGCGATGCCAATTATTTTACACTTGCTCGATGAACTATATGCGGTCCGAGCGCGACTCATCCAATTGGTCGGGGCCTTGGACAAGAAGGCATCTTAGCCGTAGTACCGATTGACCCCAATACGAAATAAATCGAAAACGCGACCCACATATTTTACCGGAAAGAATGAAACATTATTTCAGATCATACGATTTGAGCAGAGCTAATCATTGGTGGTGTCGGATCAAATTGTGTTCAATACCGAAAGGGCCAAATGCTGGCGGCGTATCTATAATCACAATGGAGTAATCAGACTTTATGGTTTGAATGTGGCGAGCAAGGCGCAATTCACTATTAGTGGATCCCACCATTTCTCTTTCAACGGAAGCTAGGAGAGGGGTACCAGGGATAATATCGAAGCTATTCCCACGATAGATTGCCGAGCGAGTCGGGAAGTTCTTATCTCGAAGTAAATCGGACATGGACGCCCGAACCGATTCGAGGTGTATTCCAAGACCCTGCGTAGCATTTCCTTGGGGCTCACAATCAAGGACCAAAACTTTTTCGCCGCCCAATGCGCAGGCCTGGGCCAAATTGACTGCTGTTGTTGTTTTTCCGACTCCGCCTTTTTGATTGGTGACGGCAATGATTCTATTTTCAAAAAAACTCATAAATTTCTCCATTGACTTAAAGGCCCGCCCTCCTTAAAGCTTGGAGAAGCAGAGCCCAGAAATTGCGAAAGCAATTTCGGTTACAGGATGGTCAGCTCGAATCCGGGAAAAGATAGAAGCTGACAGATAAATTTCAGAAGAAGCCCAAGGGAGACCTTGGGCTTTTTGCTTTTATGTTGGTTCCATTGAATGCTCCCCCTTATCAGAATTGAATTCGTCAACGTTTTGCGGGGAACTTTCGACGAGTTCATCCGGGCGAGACACATTAGAGACACACGACCCAACAGCGGGTTGCGGAATCATTGAGATTTTTTCAGAAACTTTCAGAGAGTTTTGAACAATTTTCTCTAGACTATTTTCTTCAATTTCGCTTTGTTTTTCGCTAGTTACACCACAAGCAGCCAATCCCTCTTTTAATGTGAGGGTCGATGGTTCGAATCCATCATGGCTCATCAGTTTAACTGACGGGTAAATTGCGAGAATCAAAGGAAATTTTAGAAAAGGCTCGATCCGATAGGATCGGGCCTTTTTTAGTTTCTGATGCCCGAGACACATTAGAGTCAAAAGGTGTGATTGGAAGGGCAGCCATCCTAGCGGCTCAAGTCTTCGGCACTCAACCAAACGTGAACGCGAATACTTCCGCGCCGGGCTCTAAAAATTCAATTTGAAAAGTATGATCTACGGCAGATTCCCCTGGTTGAACGTGTTGCCGAATCAGCTGGTAGAGTCGATGCGAGTTTACCTTTCCGAATCCATTCGCATTCACGTCTTGACCGTAGTCTTCTTTGGGTGGTCTTCCATCGATGGTAACTCGGAAGGGAATGTCTCGTCCCTCCCGAGCTCCAATCACTAAGTGAAGATCCCGAGCACGAAAACGGAATGTCAGCTTTCCACGAGATGATTTGAGCTCGGCCTTTTCTGCTTCTATTTTCCAAGAGCCGGAGAATCCCCATTGATTGAGAGACAGCCGCGCGGGCGTCTTGTAGGTGACTACAGCATCTTTTTGAATATCGGGCATTGAGACAAAGCCTTCTTGGCGTGAGTAACTTAAATAAGTCTCAGGCGAAGCCATTTCACTTCCGCTTGGAGGAGCTTCAACGCCTGATCCCTGAGTAGGAACAACAGAAGTTGCCGATTTTGTCTTAAGATTTTCTTGATATCCTCCAGCCTCCGCTAGGAGTTCTTGAATCAATTTTTCGGATTCTTCGTAATTTCCCTCTCCAAAGTGGTGGAATCGAATGCGTCCCTTAACGTCCACAAAATAGTGAGCGGGCCAATATTGATTTTTGAATGCTTGCCAGATTACCTGATTGCTATCAACAGCGACAGGATACTGGATATTTAGATCAGTAACTGCTTTTTTGACATTGTCGATGGATTTTTCAAAGGCAAACTCCGGAGTGTGAACTCCAATCACCACCAGACCCTGATCCCGATACTTAACCGCCCACGCTTTTAAGTAAGGCAGTGTACGAAGGCAATTAATACAAGAATAAGTCCAAAAGTCGATCAGGACTACCTTCCCTTGCAATGTAGGCGCGCTCAGCGGTTCAGAATTCAGCCATTGCGTGGCGCCATCGAGTGCCGGCATTGGCCCTTCATCTGCAAGAACAGAGGACTTTAGGTCCTGCTTTTGACCCAGCGAAGTGTTGTCTAACAAAGTCTGTTCAATTCTTCCCGTATTTATGAAAGAAAGGTTCGCGAGGAGCTGTGTATCTAGCCCCAGCGAGATCGCAACCACTGCGACGAGGACTGCAGCTCCGATGCCACGTCTGATCCACTCCTCGGCACCTAGGCTTTTTTTCAGAGCTCCAAAAACTTTGCCACCCGCAAAAATAGCTAAGCCGAGCGAAGTAGCTGCCCCCATCGCAAACACTAAAAGTAGCCCGAACGTTTTCTGATTTGATCCGCCCAAAGCGGCTCCCGCAAGAACAAGCCCTAAAATAGGGCCAGCACAAGGGGCCCAGAGAAGCCCTACCGATACACCGAGCAAGAGTGATGAGGCCAGACCCGTTTTTGCATCCGCTCTTTTCTGCAGAATGCCCCCCAGTTGCACAAAAGGCCGGGTCAGTTGTTCAGCAAGTCTAGGCAAAATCAAGCTGAGCCCAAGAACTGAAAAAACTAGAAGAGCAAGACTTCTTCCGATTTGATTAGCGTGAACAACCCAGCTTCCACCTACGACCGAGAGCACAGCAAAGAAAGCAAAACTAAAGCCCATACCGAGTAGCATAGGGAGGCCTGATTGTCGAAAGGGCTGATCAGATCTGGAGAAAATAAACGGGATGACCGGAAGTACGCAAGGACTCAATATTGTCAAAACTCCGCCAAAATAGGATAGAATGAAGATCAGCATATTTACCTCAATCCCTATTTCCCCGTCTTTTTCATCATCATCATTGAGTCTGCTTTTTTGAAATGCGTCGCATACTCACCGTAGCCTTCCTTTCTTAAGTCTGCGGCAGGAATAAATCGGAGGGATGCAGAGTTCATACAGTATCGGAGCCCTGTAGGAGGTGGACCGTCATTAAAAACATGCCCGAGGTGCGAATCAGCATGTTTTGAACGAATCTCGGTTCGTTCTACGCCCAATGAAGTATCTTTCTTTTCAACAAGATTTTCTTTGACGAGCGGTTTGCTAAAACTAGGCCATCCCGTTCCAGAATCGTATTTGTCACGTGAGCTAAAAAGAGGTTCACCAGAAACAATATCAACATAGATTCCGTCGGCATGGTTGTCCCAATATGCATTTTGGCCAGCTGGTTCGGTTCCCGCGTTTTGAGTGACTTCATACTGCTCACTGGTCAGCTTTTTTTTGAGCTGCGTTGGGTTCATTTTTTTGTAAGAACTAGCATCCCAAGCGAGAGCCTGCACTCCTGCTGTAATGGCGACCACAAACAAAAATGCTAAAATGATTTTTTTCACGGCGTCTCCTCCATTTAGAAATGAAGTTTCTCAGATAGTCATTGGTTTAACCACAAGCATTTATAGGAAGTGTTTATTGTCCCCTCTTTTGATAACCGGTGGACGCTATCCAACGGGAAAGATCCACCAGAACGAGATCGCGGCAATGAGAGTAAATGGTAAAGCCCAGAGCGCCAGCCTTCCCGGTGAAACACCTTGTTTGCCAAAATATCGGTCCAACAGGCTGATTCCCACCGGATTCGGTGCGTTGGCAATCACCGTGAGGCCGCCTCCCACAACACTGCCTGAGAGAAGAACATACTTTGCCGATTCCGAAAGAGACGGTACTTGTGACCCCAGGTAGGTTAGAGCTGCATTATCGGTAATGGCAGTAAGTCCGATTGCAGCAAAATATAGCTGGGAGGCGGAAAGACTTGTCAAGATCGGTTCAATCCACCATCGTTGTGGCTCTCCCAACACAATGATCCCTGACAGAAAGAATCCCACCATCAGGCCCTCGCGTAATCGGAGCTTATCTTGAAACTTTCGAGTAACGAAGAATATGGCCAGGAAAAGTAAGAAGACCCCCGCTAAAATCATTGGTTTGGAGTGAACAAGGACGAGAACCCCGAGGAAAATCAAGTGCAGAACCGAGACCCACAGCGGAACCTGTCTGTCAGCTGGTGACTTTTGGTGACCCCGGTTAGACGGAATTGCAAGTAACTCTTTTCTGAACCACCAAGCAGACAAACAAGTTGAAAAGCAAACTGCGGCAATAGCGCTAGTGCCGAAATACCGTAGCATGAATAATAAATCCCACTCCCAGCGTTTCGCCACCATAAGTACAGGCGGAGCGGCGTAGGGTGTGAGTGTACCTCCTATGGATACATTCACGAATAACAGAGCGATCGTTGCGTACTTAAAGCGCTCGCTATTTGAGTGCCTCAAAAATTTCTCACCGAGAAGTAGCGCAACAACAGTCATGGCTGCCGACTCTGTAATTAGGCTTCCCAACAGAGGACCAATCGATAGCAAAACGATGTAGGATGAAACAGTCTGTGGCAGGGGCACGAATTTGGAGCTCAGCTGCAGTAAGGCTGCAACCGAGTTTAAAACTGGCTTTGTGGAACACACGGACATAATCATGAAGACGAAGATTGCTTCCTTAAAGCTACGCGTACTCAGGTAGCTCTCGGTGGTAGCTACCCCCTTGGCAATAAAAATCCAAAGCACAAAGATTGTTGCCCAGAGGCCAAAGCCAACCTCCACTTCTCCAAGGAAGTGAAAGAGAGTTTCACGAATGGAACCAGCAGGAAATCTGTTGGCACCCCTTCTGAATCTGGAGACAAGAAAAGTATGGGCGATCGCAAGCACGAAGAAAGCGGTACCGCTGAATCGCAGGTCTTGAATATAAGAAACGCCGTCCACGTAAATCCGTATATCACATCGCTGTAATTTCCAGCTTTTTTGAACGAAGGGAACAGCCTCATAATACTGAACTTCCTTCAACACTTGCGAATAGTAATTATTGAAGGTCCGTGGTCTTGCATTTGCAATTGCCAAGCGTAAGAGGCCCTTATGAAGACATCATTCATTTTAGCAACATTATTATTATCCAATGTAGCCACTTCCTCGGCTACATTGACCGAACCACTTGATGAAGCCCTTTACTTAGCATTGAACGTACCCGAAGAATCATTTCAGTACATTTATCCTGAAACCGGCCTTCCTCTGATAGGAGTCGTTCGATTTCAAAAAGGCATCCCCGGTCTTTTCTGTAGAAAGTCTGCCCCACCCGGGCCTGATCGAGTCTATAGCTACGCTTGCTTTCAGAAAATGACTCATATTAACGCAAAGTCAACATTTGACTCTATGAATGCCATTTTGTTTAAAGTCAGTTTTCAAAATCCAGAGACAGGAACACCCAGGCATGGAAAGACAGTCTTTGAGCGATTTGAAGAACAGCTAATCTGCCAAAAAACCATCCATTATATAGAAGGCCTAGCCCCTCAATTTGCCTGCTACGAAAGACTAAGCCTTTAAGAAGGCCTGTCCAACTTTATAGCCTAGCGAAGAACACCCGAGAGAGCCCTTAAAACATCAAGAACTCTAACAAGTGAATCGGCTTCAGGTTCATTTATTGAAAATTTGTGACATTTATCTATTTTGTAGATAGGAAAAGTCTGATTCTTGGAGTTTCTAATAGAATAGTAAGTTGAACCTCTTGATTCCTGAGTGTCTTGAGTACAAGAATCCTGAGTACCTTTGGAATTCAAAGTAACTTCGGATTTCAGCGTAAGTTTTCGCTTATCAGGAAACAACGGTCCCCAAACTGACTTATTGAGGCGATAGCGGTTACAAGCTTGGCCTTTTCCCTCCTTTTTCGCGAGTTCTTTGTCCACCCACCCTGAATCTGTCAATCGCTTCAAATGGGCCCAGAGCGATGAATTCGATATTCCAGATCTCGTGTCAGCTCAAGCTGCATAACGTGTTCTCTGTTTCCTGTGAGGAGGAGGACCGATCAGCTCAAGATCAACCATATCTGCAAGATACTTATGAATAAAGTTCTCAGTTAAATAAGGAATATCCGTGACGCCTGCGGGCTTGAGCTGGCGGACTTTTTTTCGAAACTCGGTTGCATCTACTTCTCTACCATCTGAAAAAGGTAAGGGCTTTTCCCACTGATTCAAAATAGGAAGAGAGGAATACTGGCTCCTTTTCTCGTCTTTTGTGCTAAGAACTTTGAGCTTTTCTCTGATTTGAATATACCATTCGTAATAGTTATTCATTCGCTTGAGAGGATAACCTCCCGACTCCACCCAATCCATAATCCGATCCAACGAAATTCCGTCATTCCAATGAGGATTGCTAATATTATATGTAGAATATTTCTGTTGACCGACATCACAGCAGATTCGAGTGATTGCGCTGGCAATAAAGCCGACGGGCATACCATCGAAATGGGGCTTTAGAGAATCACCCGAACCTTGCCCATTGGCCTCATAGAAAGACTGCGGAACGATTCCAGTATAGATAACACTACATAAGAGACGGGTTAAAAGATCTGGAACGTTGATCTGACTTCGAAAGACCTCGGATGGCATAATCATATCCGGGCGGAAAACGTTTACAGGAAAATGATACTGATCGTAGAAATTCCGGATCAGTACTTCGCTGGCCCACTTGCTGTTGCCATAGCCCGACGCATAGTCCGTGCTAAGCTCTCGTTCGGGCCATAGAGTTCGGACATCTTCTGTCTCGAGGAGTCCCTCGATTGGATTGGAAGCGTCCATAATTCCTATCGTAGAAATGTAATTCACTCTTTTCGGCCGATGTTTCAATGCCAGTCGTAGAATTTCGACGGTTCCAAAAACGTTGGGTTCAAACAAATGTCGATAAGTTAAAGCATGATTCACCAAAGCCCCTGCGTGCAACACAGTATCCACTTCGCGAGCAAGACGATCGTAATTCGCGTTCGATAACCCCAGCTGCGGCCGAGCTAGATCCCCAGCAAGAACCACTAAACGTTTTTCTGCGAGTTGAGAAAAGTGCTTTTCGAGTGCGGGATCTGTTTTATAAACGTCCCGGAGTCGCTCAAAAGCAGCACGATCGTCTTTGCCCCGTATGATGCAATAGACTTTGCCGCCGGTTTTTTCTGCTTGAGCCAAAAGCTCCAGACATAGAAATCTTCCTAGAAAACCGTTAGCTCCGGTGAGCAAAGTAACTTTTACCTCTGAATGAAGCAATGAAACAGGGTGGCCCACTTCAAGTTCATTCGCCTTAAAAAATTTTTCCAAGCCGAGATCCGTTGCTCGAATTCGCTGAGGATTCACTCCATGAATGGATTCGAAACTCACCCCCGTCGGCGACTTAATGATGTCCGCAATACTTGCGGCGGGATTTAGGATCGCAGAGGCAGGCAACGAAATTCCAATCTCTTCCAGATGTATCGCCAAAGTCGCAGCAGCAAGGGAATCCCCACCCAAACTTCTGAAACTTTGTGACGGATCCCAATCCAAATCGGAAAGTCCCAGCGTGGCTTGGACCGCTTTTTTAACCTTCTCTTGAATAGAAAGTCCGCGGTCCATTTGGGCTAATTCAGCGATACTTTCAAAGCGGCGTTGCTCCGAATCCAAATAGAGCTGCTCCAGCCTTTCGCCATATTTTTCTTTGAGTTTTGGGCGTGCCAGTTTGTTAAGGACATTAAGCAGGCCGTTCTTCTGGGTAAATGGCTCCCATTCAATTAAGAATTGCCTCGGAATTTCGAAGGCACGTAGCTCGGATTCTTTGGCAATTCGGTCGATTTCGGACCTAAGAAGTTGTTTCACTTCATTTGGATGAAATTCAATAAATCGGGCGCGCAGAGCCTGTTCATCGGGCACCACAACGGCAACCAGAAACTCCCGGTGGGGATTCGCATACAAATAAATATGTTGAATAAACGGGCTGGCGCTTTCAAATAGAGACTCGATTTGCCAGAGTGCCACAAATTCCCCCTGGGATAACTTCATTACATTATTCTTCCGATCAATCCAAACTACGTGATCCGGTCCTCTTTGTTCAACAATGTCTCCCGTTTTTAAATAACCTTGTTCATCGAAAAGATTCTGGGTGGCTCCAGGGTTTTTGAAATATCCGGGAATCGAAAGAATAGACTTCACCGCCAGTTCTCCCCTCGGAAAAGGGGCATCCGAGGTGCGATACCCCAGCTCTGGAGCGTCAATTAGTTTATAATCAGAGATCACATTGCGGTTCACTCTGTCGTCGAAACTGACAGATCCGCATTCCGTTAATCCGTAGCTATCGATGACCGGAATTTGAAAACACTCCCTCAGAAAATTCGAGACCTCCGGCGAGGTAGGGGCACTTCCTGTATTGATCAAGCTAATGCGATCGCCTAAGAAAGTGCGCCGCATTTCGCTTTTGATTTCTTCCTCTTCGGAAATACCTCCGCCGCGGCGAAGAACTTCAGTTTGAAAATGCTGATAAGTCATTTCGGAAATACGGGGGACAAAGACCATGATCGTTGGCCGGACCAAGCGGATGTCTTCAAAGAGGGTGGATATATCGCTTTTTAGTGTAAAGTAGTTGGCGCCCCCATAAAGAATAGCAGTCAGCACCCCCAACCGCCCCATCATATGACTGAGCGGCGCATAACTCACCATAATACGGGGAATTTGAGAAGCTTCCTCGGGAAGCCAACTACCGCTCTTTAAATAGGTAAGCCAGAGCCTCTCAGGAAACATGGCCCCCTTTGGAGTCCCAGTACTGCCAGAAGTGTAGCAAATGGTTACCAAAGTTTCCGCTCCCTGAGGAGGGGCCACCCAAGGTACAGCACCCATTTTTCTGCCCAGTTTTTCAACCTCTTGAATTGTATTTATTCTGAGTTGAGGGATCTTTTCTACAAGCTGCTTTCTGATCCTGGCCAGTAGATTCAGCTGTCGATCATCTTGGTCACAGAAGTCCATCACCACTAAATTCTTTATAGATAATGCAAGTGGCATTAATTCGGAGAATGACTCGAGCTCTTCGAGTGAACAAATTAAACTGCTAATATTGGCTTCATGAATAATGTGCTGAAGACTGCCTTTTGGAAGATTCCCCTGCAACGGGATGGAAATTGCAGCCCGATGCAAGGAAGCGAAATCAGCAATGGCAAAATCCGGACTTGCGAAACCAATCAATCCCACGAAGTCTCCGGGGTTTATCATCCCAGAATGTTTAAACCCGCTTGCAAGCGCGACAATGCGTTCCCACATCGCTGAAAAAGTAATTGCGGAAAAGCTCGGAAGATAGCGACGAATTCGCTCCCCGCTTTGGGGATCACGGACGATCTCAAAGTCGCGGGAGCCGAGAACGGGCCGTGTGGCGTAAAGCTCACACGCTCGGGCGACAAGCCCAATGCTAGTAGTTTCCTCTCTCAAGTCTGTAAGCGATTTCATACTGAATCAACGAGGTGCAATTCCTAGACTAGCTAAGCAGCCATCTATGTCTTGGTTCTGCGCAGCCAGTGAACTCAGACGAAATTGGAGAGAGGACGTCGACGGCTTCGGAAAGCTACTTTCTAAACATTTGCCGACCTATCAGAATCTGATGACAAGTTACTATTCGAAGTAGCTGACAACTCTCATTCTCTGGTCAACTGCCTAGGTGTATCGATATCAACAACATCTGGGCCAAGACCCAATCGATCACTTCCCTTACCCCAAGCATAGATTCGCCCGTCTTCACTACGAGCAATTACGTAATCAGATCCAATCGAAATAGCCTCAATTCTGATTGCCTTATCCGGAAACTCTACCAAACCCCATCCCGATTCGTCCTGTTTGGACTTGCTGCGACCCAGAAGTCCATGAAAGTCTGCAGTCCAACTCCGAGTGTAGAGCTTTCTATCATTCGTAATTACAGCAGCAAAGCGACCCTTGAGTGTTACAGAAGCCACGTTGTTACCAAAATAAGAAATGAATTGAGGCGTCATCCACTTTTTCACCGGTCGCTCATGTCCACCCTCCGGTGGTGTTTCGAATTGTGTACCCCAAATGTAAAGTCCACCATCAGAAATCACAGCGGCTGCCATTTCAGCACCTAATGATACGGCAGATACTATTCGACCATCCGCCTTTTTTATTTTCGTAAAATACTCTACTTCTTTTGGAACGGGTTGGCTCTGATTATTCCCATGTCCAAGCTTTCCATTCCTGCCATCTCCCCAAGTGAAAAGACGACCATCTGTTGATACGGCAGCTGCGTGGTGTGCTCCTAGTTCTACCGAAGCGACCTTAATATCCTTATTTTTTAAATATTGAACACAAGTCGGCTTATCTCTATCCATTTCACCAGTATAAAAAATATCTTCCAATTCTCGAACCGAAAGCTGCTTCCAATCGGAATCATACAAGTGTCCCAATTTGCCGTATTGGCCTTTGCCCCAAGTATAGAGGTCACCACCGGTTGTGATAACTGCGCTGAAGTCGGGACCCAGAGCTACCGAAGCGATCTTCAGATGGCTAGTTTTCGCATGGACCGTGGGATAGGAAATAGAAAGGCGGCGCAGGCTATCAAAAAGGGGCCAAACCAGCAATTCACCGTCTGTGTTCACAGCAAAGCTTTGCTTTTCTGAAGTTGCAACAAAATTCATATTGGAATAAGCAGTCTCAGTCTTAGGAACAGAGTTTTTGCCTTTTCGTCCAAGCCACAGACCATCATTACCCCAAGAATAGACTTTACCATTATATACTTCCAATGTGTGGCTATCTGAAGAAGAAAGAAAGTTCGTTGTTCGAATTGGGTTTACCGAAGGATTCTCTTCAGTGGTCATTCCCCTGCCAGAGGACGTCACACCGGTACCCGTCCCAATTTCGGCGTGCTTTATAGTTTGAGACGGACCTGTACTACCCGTAGATGGGGATGAAGTCACAGCAGGCTTCGTGTTTTCGACCTTCGTATTTTCGACGCCTTTGCTTTCAGTAACGTCCTTATTTTCAATAGACTGTGGGTTTGGGTAGGCTTGAGGTGTGGATTCAGAACCGCACCCAGAGAGAACGAGACAAAGTAAAAAGGACAATCGTTTCATATCAATCACTACTTTCAAGAATCGGTCTTAAATAACATTTCGCAATATTTGGGTCAATTTAAATAAACAACATTTATTATGTACTAAATAATCATTAAATCTAACTATTCACTACTGAAATTAGAGTAATAGAAGTTAGTTAATAATAAATCAAGAGGTGCGCTTACTTTACTGTAGGCAGTAAAGTATATTAATTTATTATTATTGAACTATAAATTATTGAACTGTAAATACGATGAGTACAACTACATGCAATATGATATAGTTTCGCCCAAATCTGGAGATATTTCCTATGCTAAATGTAAATGCCATGAATTCAAAAATAGCTAAAACTTCATTTGCTTTATTGGGCCCGCTTTTCTTAATATGTCTCTCGACATTTCTCTCACCCAGTAGTTTTGCTGGCGATCTCCCTGGTGAAGTCCATGAACCCGTTCTGTTTCTACGAAAGTTGGAATCCGGAGATAGAAATGTAGTTTTCAAAAGCAACGGCAACAAGGAGTTGCACAATCTGGCAATGAAACTGGTAGCATGGTCGAAAAACAAATCGTTCGTTACTCTTTCTGATGTGCTCAACGCCGCCCTGAATGCCAAAAAATATGATGTCCTAAAAGAAATATTGCTTGATAGAAAATCACAACTAAAATCTCAAATCAGTCGTGGTGGTCTTGATCTCTCTGTTTTCTTGGCAGCTATAAAAACCTGGGAGAGTGCCCAGGAGGAGAAAAACAGTTCAGAGAGCACCGCATCTTCTAACTCTGCTTCTACTACACCTTCGGCCAGTGCCTCTTTAGTCGGCGGCGATGATCTTAAAAGGCCGAGCCAACCAGTTGAAAAATTTGATCCTATCAGACTACTCCAATACTTGCGCATGGGAGATTCAAACAAAGTAGCAATGGAAATGAAGTTGGCGGCGCAAGAGAAGAACCTTGGTTTTGCAAAGAAGCTTGTGAAGTGGATGGAGGCCCCTTCCTCCGCTTCTCTAAACGACGCTATTTTTGCCGCCTATCAAACACTGCTCCCGCCTACCCGCTACGACGTCATTCGGAAGCTTTTGCCACCATATGGAAAATTCGAATTTAAAGTTGATTTCACGCGTTTTGTGCAACACGCAAACACAGGCGATCCTGATCTGAAGGAAATATTAGATGAGTACTTGGGCCGCAAATTTGATGTAACAAAATTGGAAGACTCCATCGGGATGCTTCGCAAGACTCTGCAAGATGTTAAACAATCTCACAAGACTATTGAAGAAGCAAAAGCCGCACTTCGTAGTTACGATAGGCTTCCCGACAATCCCGATGACCGAACTGCTTTTATAAATGCCCTTGCTCAGAATAATTGTTCGGATTATTATATTGAAAAAGTCACACAGGCATTTGATAGGCTACCAGATCAAGAATATCAATTAGTTCTCGCCCAAGAGGCCTTGAACGAACAATTACACTTTGGACGAAAAGAGAAAGTCAACCTAGCCTCTTCTAAAAGCATAGCCCTTGAGATGGCCGCCCCTCTTGGTGATTTGAGGCTAGTAAAAACCCTGGTTAAAGATTTGGGTATGGACGTTAATTATAGGAGTGGAAATTTTTCACTACTTAACAATGCATCTAATATAGATTTAGTGAAATGCCTAGTCGACTTAAAAGCTGATGTGAATCTGGAAAACTATTGGCGCGAACCTCCGCTTGTGCTCGCCGCAAGGAATGGGGAACATGCGAAATTAAGCTATTTGATCAACGAAGGGAAAGCAAACATTAATCAACTATCAGGATTTAGTGGGGATTGTAGTGCTTTTTTATCGGCTTATTGCCGTTGGGCGAACCCAACTCCGCATGAACTTAAAATGGGAGCAAGTAGCACCGTCCATGATTATGCTGCAATTGAAATCCTTCTATTCGATCAGAATGGTAATCCCCGAGCCGTCGACGATCACATTATTACCGGGTTAGCCAATCAGGGAATTGCTAAGGCAGATCAGAAGCTGTTCGAATTATTGGATAGACACCGAAAGCCTCTAACCGATCTGGCCGAGCGGTCTAAAGACGCATGGAAGAAGAATCCATCAGCCCAAACTCTTGAGGGTGCTATTCGCGCCGCATATAATACGGGCAGCTACCCGAGCCGCTCTGGCCGCTACAGCCAGGCACGCCACAATGCAATCTTTGAACTCTTGTTTGAAAGACTTGACTCTAGAAAATATGTGTCTAGAAAGGTTCCGTTTCATTTTGATCCCTCTCGCTTACTAGAGTTAGCGCAACAAAATAAAGACACGGTTTTTGAAAGTTTATTAACCCGTAAAGCATTAAATTTTGATGAGGACACATTTCTAGATGCCGTAGATAGCAATAATGTCGCAATCCTGAAGAAACAAAAGGCATATGCCGACGCCGAAGGAGTAAACTTCAAATTATTCGGTGCCTGGGAAAATATCCTTGGCAGGGCAAGTCGAGCGGGTAATTTGGACTTAGTTCGGACTCTCGTCACGGAATTTGGTATGAAGGTTGATCATGCGGATCGGGACGGATCGTTTCCTCTTTTCAGTGCTCATTCCCACCCTGAAACAGCTAGGTTTTTGGTCGATTCAAAAGCTGATGTCAATCAGTGTGATCGACAGGAGCAAAGCCCGCTCCAAAATGCCGCGCGGGTAGGAACTGCTTCAGTCGTAAGCCTTTTGGCTAACGCGGGTGCAAGACTTAATCATCTGGATAAAGATGGCAAGAGTGCGTTCGACCCCGTAGAGGATTCCCGGTACGAAGTGATTAAGGCCCTTATATTCGATAGGGACAACCTGTCTCGATGGCAAGAGATAGACGAGGAAATTCGCAATGGCATTTCAGGTCCTGTCCGTGGCGTAAATACAAAAAATCCGAAGTTACGCATGCTATTGTTTCGCTACTGAATGTCAGAAGATCTGAATAATTCCCGCATTCATGGCTCATCTTTAGAATTCACTTACTAGAGACCCGGTGCATCGGCATCTGGAGTCGTCGACGCCAAAATTTGGAAACGAATTATCACCTCATTTTTTACCTTAAGTAATCCACCTAAAACCGATTCGGGTTTAATTCCATATTCCGTTTGCTTAGTAGTAAAAGCCCCTGAAAAAGAGTAGTGCTGGCCGTCGATTTTCTGAACTAATATGGGAGAAGCGATGGGGTTCTCCCTATCGCGCAAGGCCAGAGTTCCGAAAAGCTGCAACTGATTTGGACTCTCTACCCGAATCTGCGTCGAAGTCAGAACTATTTCCGGAAATCTTGCAGCGTCTAAAAACTTCGGGCCTAACATCTTCTCTTGAATCATTGCTCGATCCGAAGCCTTTGGCCCAGAGCCGCCTAAATGAGCAAGTCTTCGCGCTCTTTCAGAATCTATTACCAGGGATTTCGAGTTTAGAGTGACTCTTAACGAAGAGCCACTTGGATTATCTTCGTCAAAAAATACCTGAGATGACCACTCCTCGGCCAAAATAGCATGGTCATGACCAAGCAGAGTCAGAGGCCCAGTGCGCCCCGTTATCGCCAAAATAGTTGACTGCTTGGTATTCACATGAAGCTCAATGGGAGCCGCAAGAACAGCTTGCGTAAGCTGAGTGAATCCAAGACAAACAGTAAACCAAAACCAGGTTACTTTCATAAACAACAATAACAGCAAAACCCAAGCCAATAAGAAGGCCGGGACAGATTACGGTGTTCAAGCTACTCGGCGAGTTTTTTCAACCGAAGGAATTCTTAATTTCTGTCCCGGGAAAATCCTATTTGGGTCTTTGATGACGTCACGGTTTTCCTGAAAAATGAGCGTATACTTGCTTGTATCCCCATAGTAGCGCTTGGCAATTCCCGAGAGAGTATCGCCCGACTGAACGACATACTCATTTGTGAAATCTGGAGTGCTCGCCTCTTTGGCCTTTTTTCCGGGCAGGGTGAAACGCGTATTTTTTAAGAAACTGATAAGTCCCATAGTGCATCTCCTTGATTCAGTCTAATGCAAGTATTAGGCTTTGCGTCGAACGAGAGAACCACCAGCTGTGTGTCTCGCGGATCGGGAGAGCATGTGGCATATTGTCATTGACGCGTATCCCGTACTGCTATATTAGTCCCACGTTATGAAGTTAGTAATAACTAAGAAGTCGGGTCGTTTCGTAAAATAAATTTTAGAATATTCCAAACGCCTTTTCTATTCGTGATTTTTCTTTTGGGACTCGTGACGGTTGTTTTTGGGCAATTCTACTTTATAAGCATATAGCAATACAAAAGGCACAACGTTATGAATTCTCGGACTAGAAAATTCCTATCCTATTACAAACCGTATCTAGGGCTATTTATCGCTGACATGGTCTGTGCATCGATTGTATCGGCAACGATGCTGGCATTTCCGTTGTGTACGAGATTCATCACTAAGAGGCTCTCGGAAGGGAATTTATCCAACACGTTTGAAAAACTTTATCTAATGGGCGCGGTAATGCTGGTGTTACTAGTCATTCATATCGCGTGTAAAATGTTCGTTGACTACCAGGGGCATAGAATGGGTGCTCTGATGGAAAGCGATATGCGACGTGAACTATTTGAACACTATCAAAAACTGTCATTCAGCTTTTACGATAATCATCGAACGGGTCAGTTGATGACACGCATTACGAACGATACGCTAGGCCTCGCCGAGCTCTATCATCACGGCCCAGAAGACATACTTGTCTCCTTATTGAATTTTCTGGGTGCTTTTCTCATTATGAGTTACCTCGATTTTCAGCTAGCTCTGATCGTTGTTTTCTTTTTTGTTATTATGGCGGTTTATGCGTTCTATTTTAATAACAAGATGACCATCGCCCTGAGAAGAAGCAAAGATAGAATCGAGGATATCAACGCCCAAGTTGAGGATACTCTGGCAGGAATCCGTGTAGTTAAGTCTTTCACGAACGATGAAATTGAAAGAATGAAGTTCGCTTTTGAAAATAATCGGTTCGCTGAAAGTCGATGCGATGGCTACAAAAATGAAGCGTATTTCTTCAGTGGAATAAGTGGCTTCACCCAACTTATGTCTATTGCCGTCCTTGTCATTGGCGGCATAAAAATGCTTCATGCATCTCTAGATCTACCAGATTTAATTACATTCCTATTGTGTGTTGGAATTCTTGTCGAACCCATTAATAGATTCAGCAATTTTGCACGACTCTACCAGGAAGGAATCACCGGTTTCGAGCGATTCATGGAGATTCTGGAAGTTGAACCCGATATCCAGGACCGGAAAGACGCGGTAGAAATAGGAAATGCGCAGGGAAATATAGAATTTAGAAATGTAGGTTTCAAGTACCATGAGGACCATGACTACGTTCTCAAGAACATCTCTCTGGATTTAAAAGTCGGCGACTATGTTGCTTTGGTGGGAGCTTCAGGCGTGGGAAAAACAACACTATGCTCTTTGATCCCCCGATTTTATGAAGTAAATGAAGGAAAAATACTGCTCGACGGCAGAGACGTCAGAGAGATTAGCCTTCAGGCACTCAGGCGAAATATCGGCATCGTTCAACAAGATATCTATTTGTTTGCAGGCACAGTCGCTGAAAATATTCGTTACGGAAAGTTAGATGCGAGCCGGGATGAAATCACCGAGGCCGCAAAAAAAGCAAATGCGCATAATTTTATTCTGAAACTACCAAACGGATATGAAACAGATATTGGCCAGCGCGGTGTTAAATTATCCGGCGGACAAAAACAACGCCTCAGCATAGCGCGCGTTTTTTTAAAAGACCCACCAGTAATTATTTTTGATGAAGCGACCAGTGCGCTGGATAATGAAAGCGAAAAAGCGGTCCAGGATTCATTGGAAAAACTGACACACAATCGCACAACCCTTGTGATTGCCCATCGCCTGTCAACAGTGAGGAACGCCTCGAGAATTGTAGTGGTTACCGAGAGTGGAATTGGCGAACAAGGAACTCACGACGAATTGATGGCACTAGGGGGCATCTATGCCTGGCTCTACAGTGTGCAATTGGAGATTTGAGAGGATGAAAAGCTCATCAAACGCCCTAACAGTGCTTCAAATCTCCCGCAGAGAGCTACTCCAAATCTGGATTGATAAAACTCCTAAAATAGAGTACACTAAAGCTTAAGGAGATTTCGAATGTGTGCCGCTGCAAAGTCTAAGGGAAATCCTTTTGAAGGACTAACAGATGACCATCTTGCAATGACGCTTATTCGCAATGGCCTGCCAGCTCGAAGAGTAGCTAGATTTATTCGTCATTCAGGTCTTTCGCAAAGAGATGTATTGCAGGCAACCCGGCTAAAATCTTCGACTTTTTATTCGCGATTGAAAAATCAATCAAGCTTCAAGGAAGAGACTGCCAACAAACTGGTGCGCCTGATGAGGATTTACAAACTTGCTGAGGACACTCTGGGAAATCCTGATCTGGCAGTTGACTGGCTTAAGTCGGCAAATCCTGCCTTAGCTGGGGAAACGCCACTGAGTTTATTAGATACGGAACCTGGAGCGAGAGAGGTTGAGAATTTGCTCTTGCGAATAGAACATGGACTTTATGGTTAATGGGACTTTGGTATCGAATTACAAAAAAACAATATAAAAACAAGGCTTTCAACGGTGACGGAGGGCTTTACGCTAGTGGGCGCTGGAACCACAAAGGCGTCAAAGTCGTCTATTGCTCCTCTTCCATTTCTTTGGCAGCGCTAGAATGGCTTTCTCACCAAGGCGTTAAGGTGATCGGCACTGATTGGGTAAAATTCTCGATCGACATTCCTGATTCTGAAATCGCAATATTTCGCTCTCAGCAACTGCCAAACGGCTGGGACCGAATTCCCGATTCTAATATTTCACGAGATTTTGCTACCAAAAACCTATTTGAATCAGATCGACTCGCAATTGCAGTTCCGTCTGTCGTTATTCCAGAGGAAATGAATCTGATAGTAAATCCTAACCATTCCCTGATGCCCTCCTTAAAAATCACTTACGTCGGAATAAATAAATTTAATTCCAGACTTGCTGCATCCGAATAAAACAACTCAATTACAGTTACTATTCTTATTAGTCTGATCAAACTAATCCACTTGTACTAGTCAAACTGAAATAACTTTTTTCGTTATCCTTATTGACCGACGTTTCGCACCGTGTTAGGTCGCTGTATCAATTAGTCTAACATTCTTAAAAGAAAGGCACCTTCTATGCTGTATCAGAGAAAAAATCCAAATCTTGTGGTTATAAGCGCAGCTATTCTGACTATACTTTCGCACACAACAGCTTTTGCGGAGACATTTTACCCAGCTTTGCCTCATTTTGAATCTGAATTCCCATTACAGTTTATCCCAGTTCCAGCCTTTCCCGCACCTGACCAAAATCCAGTCACTTCCGTTTTGGATTTCGTTTCAGCGACCTTAAATATTCCCACAGCAAACCCCGGTACACCCGTAGATGAAGCTTCCATAGCAAACCCTGACACTCAGGATCCGGCTGCTTCCGTTTTGTTACCGCTTGTCGGAGAATGGCAGGGCCAAGGACAAAGAACGAAAACTTTTGAGAATAGGTATCTCGACGTACAGGATTATTATTTCGAAGTTATTAGATTCAAAAGAATCGGTGGCAGGAACCAAGAGCCTTCTAAGTTGGCCTATACAAGAACCCTCACTTTTACAAACGGAACCGATTACGTCGAAAGCGGATTCTTATCGCTAGTCCAAAACACTTCACAGATCTTGCAATGGTATAGTTCGTCCGACGGATATCACGTCGCTGCAACCGGCACTCCAGACCTATCGACGAACTCCATAATTTTTAGTTCGAAAGACGGTGGGGCATCGAATGTCGGCCAATATAATATGAAACTAGATTCTGTGAATGAAATCAGTTTTACCTTTGAAGAGACAATTCAATTGGGTCCACAGGGTAGTCCGATCGTAAAATATTCGAGCGCTTTACGGAAAATGAACTAGAACTGATAATCTCAAAGTTATTCTCTATCGCAATCATGGAGACTACGTTAAAGACGTAGTGTAGTGGATTCGAGGGGGGAACTTTTACATGATTCTAAGAAAACTGTTTTTCTTTGCCGTTCTTGTTCAGTGTACAGCAACGATTGCATGGGCCCAAGAAACCCATTTTCGGGTTCTTGGAATTCAGGGGCAAGTTTTAATGGAACAACGTTCGGAACTTTCACCTGGATCTGTTGGTGCAATCACGCACGCTATTCTGGTGCGAAGCTTGGCCCAAGGATACGTCCAACAATATCAGGGCTCTGATTCCGGGGTATTATCTATCAATGGACTCGGAAGCGCTCTAGAGGTTCTGTCAGACACGCAGATGAACGCCTATGGATGGTGCTATCGTATCGATGGTAAACTCCCGGGGATTTATGCCAATCAATATCAGCTCACCGGGGAAGAAACTCAGATTGAATGGTTTTACGGCTACGCCCACTTAGAAGAAAAGGATTGGACGTCCATGTGCGTGCCTGCTGATCACAAACCCGTCCAAGAATAGCTTTCTATTGTTCATCGGGGTCCGCGACTGAATCCGGCGCATTTCCATAAGGGCAATGCTTACACCCTTCCTTGCAGCAGTACCCCCGTTTGAGATGATAAGCCTCTGTGAATACGAACATTCCATTCTCGTCGATGTAATAGTCTACTCCCTCTACTAATGGATTATCCGGAGTCATATCGGGACTTGCTCATTTCAGTTCACCTGACTCAAAACCTTTGAGACAGGAAGAACAAAGACAATCTCGGAAATTCGCTTTCAGCGTTTGAGTTGCTTGTTGAGAAAGAAAAACACCCTCGCACCAACAGCTGGTACTTTGACAGCCGCAAGAAAATGAGGCACCACATCGCGAGCAAATCTTACCAATTATGCTCTCCGTTTTCAGAATTCGCGCCTGGTCTTCAGCTGGGCATAGCATTAAGAATCTTTTATAGCATTTTCTCCGGAATTTGAACCTTCATTTTCTTCTGCCAGAGCAGCATCTTCGGTAATATTCAAATTTGGCCTTACCATTTAATCATGAACAATTACGCTTCGCCCTTAAGCTGCAGTTTTTCGCCCGCGGAGTCCGCCTTTTTCGTAATGAAGTTTAAGTTTGAGCGGAACTTCCATCTTGAAAACGGCCATCAAGACCGCGAAATAGGCTGGGTCAAATAAAACAAGATTTGTTTTGTAAAGTCTATCAATCACTTCGACCGCTGTGTGTTTTTCATGGGGTTTTTGGTTCATTACAGCCTGGCAAAACTCATCCGCAACAGCAATAAGACGGGCCATCGGATGAATTCGATCTCTTTTCAATCCTTGAGGAAACCCCTGTCCTAGACAATTTTCATGATGCTCTAGAACAACCTGCACGATCTCCGCCGGAACATTATGGAGGCGACTAAGTTCTTGCATTCCTCGCGTCGTGTGCGTCTCATAGACTTGGCGTTCTTCATGAGTTAAATCATTCGGATCTTTATTTAAAATCTCTCGTGCGAAATCTTTTTTCCCAATGTCGTGAAGCAAGCCTGCCGTTCCAATTTTAAATAGCACGTTTGGTGAATCCCAGCCGAGATGCTTTGCGATTACTACGGAATAGAGGCTCACTGCCGCGCTATGAACAAAAACTCTATCACTCGCTTCTCTGAGGGAATTCAGAATTTTGAAAACATCGTCCGAGTCGATAAGAACACTAGTAATCGACTCGACATAGATAGCAGATTCTTGGAAGAAGTTTTCTTTGACCCCTTCAAAATAGCAAGATTCGACTAGAGCCTCGCCTAAGTGTCGCATGAAAGACACTTTTTTCTTCTGAGGGATTTTGGTACTCGCAGATACTCCTGTGGCAAGTTGCATCGCGAACCCTACGTACTTGGAAAAATCCATTTTCTTCATGTAAAGGTAACGGACATTTTTCTTCCGGAAGGAGTCGAGCCGGGCCAAATCGATAGGGTCACCAGAATGCGCAATTTTGATGTATTTACCACGAGCCAGACGAACATATAGAGGAAATCTGGCCTGTCTCCCTGAAATGAAATCATCAATATGGACTTTGCAGTACGCCAAGTCTCCCGTCGGATCGGTAAGCTTATCTGGTAGCATAATCGCGGCGACAAGATCGGCAATTTCATCGGAAATGGCTGCAGGCGGCAATGAAAAGGCGAAAAATTGCTCATCAGGATGATATCCTACGGAAGTATCGACTATGTTATCGATGTTTCCGATCAGTCCAATCGGCATTCCATGCAGCCTATCAAGCGTCTTGGCGAACTCTACAGCGCCACCCTCTGATAGTTTTTCATCTACTAAGACAAGATCGAAGGGCACGGAACCATCAAGCTGAAAAAAAGCAGCGGGCCCATTAACGTATTTAACATTATTCCATTTTAACTTCTTAAAAATGGAAGCAATCTCCACCCTCATGCGTTGATCAAAACCCACAACGACGATATTCGCCCGTGCAATTACTTCTTGCTTCTTAATTTGACTTCGTATGCCCACCAAAGTGCGTATCGGGCAGTTTAGCGTATTTCTGAAGATTCTTAGGGCTCATCGCTCCGAATCAGATTCTTTTTCTTTAACATACATAGTATAACATCTCGAATTTACTCACTTTTCACCCAAAAGACTCGAACTGACCAGGGGAATTGCGCAGCGGAGTCGCCAAACGATTTTCGAAACCTAATGTGTCTTAAATAGTCTTCTTACGCTAGATACAATAGGTTCCGAAAAATAACTTGGCAATGCCTTCAGAAACTGCGTTAAGGGCTTTTTGTCAGATGTCTTTGCCATTTGACCAATGAGTCGACAAAAGTTTTCACTAAAGCCGACGACTTCTGACATTTGCAGAAGGTTTCGAGAAGCCTTTCCTTTAGGGAATCCGTACTGACCCTTTCTCATATGGTGTTGTTCAATAATCTGAAGGGTGGTTTCGTTGATACCGTAAATTCCTTTTAGGATATTCGCACTAGCAACCGGGTGAGTTTGGTATAGCGCTAAATGTTCAGGACTCATCCCTTCTTCG
>JABDFB010000002.1 GCA_013286765.1 Deltaproteobacteria bacterium | reverse complement strand
GGCATTTTCCTTTTACGGACATAGCCCTCCCACAGCTTGTAGGCACGGGATTTCAGATTCTGTTTCACTCCCCTGAACGGGGTTCTTTTCACCTTTCCCTCACGGTACTATGCGCTATCGGTGACATGCTTGTATTTAGCCTTGGATGATGGTCCACCCGGATTCCCACAGGGTTACTCGAGCCCTATGGTACTTGGGATACTCCTAGAGCTTTTTTCCATTTCGACTACGGGGCTATCACCCTCTTTGACGGCCCTTCCCAGAGCCTTCGTCTATGGTCAAAAGTCTCACAGCGGAGTCCCGCAACTCCAAAGGAGCGAACTCCCTTGGTTTAGGCTATACCCGTTTCGCTCGCCGCTACTTAGGGTATCTCGGATTTGATTTCTATTCCTGGAGGTACTAAGATGTTTCAATTCCCTCCGTCTGCCTTCTCACCCTACTTCACTCAGATGAGAATCTTAGGATTGCTCCTAAGGGGTTTCCCCATTCGGACACATACGGGTCAACGCTCTGTTGGCAGCTCACCGTACTTTTTCGTAGCCTCAACCGTCCTTCTTCGCCAGCATGTCCCAAGGCATCCCTCTCGTGCCCTGAGTCGCTTATCATTTAGCTGATTTCTCAGATTTTCTTTTAGAGTCTCTTTGACTCTTCGCCTATTCGCAGATCTCTGAGCCTACTTCTACTAAGAACCCGCACTTAGGAGTTCCAGTAGTTATAGACTCATTTAACGTGTTCCTGATTCTTAAAATCAGTGATCGTTAACATTATTCTTCTATTTTTCCTCAGCAAGTGATGAGATCGAGATTTTTTTAAAAATCTCAAAAATCATAACTTTACTTTATACTTTCTATTCAATTTTCAAAGAACAAGTGCTCAAGATTTCCTGAGCAACAAATTTTTTTGTTTTCTCTTTTCTTCGGACCCATTCACTGCTTCGACTTAACCTGATAAAGCATCAGCTTTTACCCGTTAACAAAATCGCAGTTGCTACCTATAACCTAACATTCTGTAATTTTACAAAATGGTGGGCCTGGGAAGACTTGAACTTCCGACCCCACGCTTATCAAGCGTGTGCTCTAACCAACTGAGCTACAAGCCCAAGCGCGAAGACAAAAAGAGAGTAGGATGAATCCCTTGAGAGAGAAAGCGGGGAAGTTTGCAAAGTAGGCTAATTACTCTGGAAATCGTCTGAGAGATAAATCCCTCAGGACCTCAACAGAGACTATGACCTAAAAGATGACTCCAAACGGATTGCTCCGGGAGTGATCTCCTTAGAAAGGAGGTGATCCAGCCGCAGGTTCCCCTACGGCTACCTTGTTACGACTTCACCCCAGTCACCAACCCCACCTTCGCCGGAGACGTCCTTACGGTTCGTCTGGCCGTCTTCTGGTTGAGTCAGCTCCCATGGTGTGACGGGCGGTGTGTACAAGGCCCGGGAACGTATTCACCGCGGCGTGCTGATCCGCGATTACTAGCGATTCCAACTTCATGGAGTCGAGTTGCAGACTCCAATCCGAACTGAGAACGGTTTTTTGAGATTAGCTCCGGGTTGCCCCTTGGCATCCCTTTGTACCGTCCATTGTATCACGTGTGTCGCCCTGGATATAAAGGCCATGAGGACTTGACGTCATCCCCACCTTCCTCCGTGTTAACCACGGCAGTCTCCTTAGAGAGCCCAACTGAATGCTGGCAACTAAGGACAAGGGTTGCGCTCGTTGCGGGACTTAACCCAACAGGTCACCCCACGAGCTGACGACAGCCATGCAGCACCTGTCTCGTTGTCCGATTTCTCGGAAAGCCGTATCTCTACGGTTGTCAACGGATGTCAAACCCAGGTAAGGTTCTTCGCGTTGCTTCGAATTAAACCACATGATCCACCGCTTGTGCGGGCCCCCGTCAATTCCTTTGAGTTTTAGTCTTGCGACCGTACTTCCCAGGCGGGATACTTAATGCGTTAGCTCCGATTCGGCGGGGGTCAAGACCCACCAAATCTAGTATCCATCGTTTACAGCGTGGACTACCAGGGTATCTAATCCTGTTTGCTCCCCACGCTTTCGTAGTTGAGTGTCAGTATCTGTCCAGGTCGCCGCCTTCGCCTCTGGTGTTCCTCCCGATCTCTACGCATTTCACCGCTACACCGGGAATTCCACGACCCTCTCCAGAACTCTAGTCTCACCGTTTCTGAGGCACTTCTTGAGTTAAGCTCAAGGCTTTCACCACAGACAAATGAGACCACCTACCTACCCTTTACGCCCAATAATTCCGAGCAACGCTTGCACCCTCCGTATTACCGCGGCTGCTGGCACGGAGTTAGCCGGTGCTTCCTTTCCCGGTACCGTCAATTCCTGAGGCTATTAACCTCAAGAGTTTTCGTCCCGGGCGACAGAGCTTTACAACCCGAAGGCCTTCTTCACTCACGCGGCGTGGCTGCGTCAGACTTTCGTCCATTGCGCAAGATTCCCCACTGCTGCCTCCCGTAGGAGTCTGGACCGTGTTTCAGTTCCAGTGTGGCTGATCATCCTCTCAGACCAGCTACCCATCACTGCCTTGGTAGGCTTTTACCCCACCAACTAGCTAATGGGACGCAGGCTCATCCTAAAGCGAGTGGTCTTACGACCGCCCTTTCCCGAAAAACCCAATTACGGATTCCATCGCTCTATCCAGTATTAGCCCGCCTTTCGGCAGGTTATTCCAGACTCTAGGGTAGATTACCTACGTGTTACTCACCCGTACGCCACTTTACTAGGGATTGCTCCCATTCACGTTCGACTTGCATGTGTTAGGCACGCCGCCAGCGTTCGCTCTGAGCCAGGATCAAACTCTCATGTTGAACTTGTTCTTAGCAGCCTTTTCAGGCCGCTTTAAATAATCTTTCAACTTGATTCGAATTTGTCCTCACTCAATTTATCTCAATATCATTGGAAAATTGATCGAGGCATTCGACCGACATCACCCTGCAGTTCTCTCCAACTTACGCCGGAGGAGTGCTAGGGCTGCCTGGCCTACTTGCCCCCACTTTCTCTTTCAAAAAATTCATCCTAATTGTCAAAGATCAACCGCTCATATCAGTCTTTCAAACAACCAATCAGTCGCGGTGAGGTAGACTTAATAGCCAAGACCATATCGGGTTGCAACAGATTTTTTAAAAAATTTTAACTTTTTCTTAGCCCCTCTTGCCAATGGCCTCCCAGAGGGCATCTCGGGACACCTCAAAGCCGCAAGATTCCACCGTTTCTCCGGACTGCTAGGTTTCCGAACCCACTGGTTCAGGTTGTTCTGCCGGCTCACGATGCCCTGGGTGGATTCCGTAAGCTCGCAACCTTCGAATCAACGTTGTCTTGTTCAACCCTATCTGTCTTGCGGTGCGATTAATCTTGCCTCCGTATCTACTTAACGCACGCAAAATGTATTCCTTTTCAAAATGTGCAAATGTGGCCCGATAGTCGAGTGTCAGAGGCACTTCAGCGACCCCTAGAACAGCGAACGCTCGAGCAGCCTCATTTTCGTAATACGCCTTTTCTTCAAACATCCATGCTGGCAGATGTTGCACATCGATGTTCTTTCCTAGCGCTACTAAGCTGGCATATTCGAGGGCATTCTTTAGTTCTCGAATATTTCCCGGCCAAGAATAGCGTTCCAGTTTTTCTAATGCTTTCGGTGTAATTTCAATCTTTGCCGATCCATGTTTGCGCAACGCTTGTTCGAGGCACTCCTGAATGAGAGAATCTAACTCCTCACGTCGAGTTCTGAGTGATTTGAGATTGAAATAGATCACTCGCAATCGATGATAGAGATCCATTCTAAACTCCCGCTTTGCGATGCTTCGCTCAAGATTGTGATGAGTCGCAGCGATTACACGCACGTCGAGCTCTATTTCACGATTACTTCCAATCGGCGAAATCGTGCACGACTGCAAAAATTCTAGCAATCGCGCCTGAAGTTTTGGTGGGAGCTCTCCGATCTCATCAAGAAAGACGGTACCTCCCTGCGCCAGTTCCAGTTTTCCAATACGTTTTTGATCTGCACCCGTAAAGGCGCCTCTCTCATGGCCGAACAGTTCGGATTCTAAAGTTCCTTCATGCAAACTGGCCAAATTTACAGAAACGAATGTTTTTTGACTTCGAGAACTATTTTGGTGAATTTCTCTCGCCAAATAGCTTTTACCAGTGCCAGTTTCGCCTGTAATCAGGACCGTACTGGAAGTCTGACAAGCAACATCAAAAAGTGATTTTATATCTTTTGTAATTTCCATAATAACCTCAATCCGGTGCGTCAAAGCAATTTATGGACCAACAACTGAAATTGCGAAAAATCAGCGTTTCGTCATACAAAATTCCGACTTTGATGGATCAAGAAATGGAAGATTTTAAAAAAACGTTGGCAATTGCCTACAACCCAACCAACAATGTGTGGGCTCCACCCTACACTCTGTCCTGTAATCAAAAATAGTGTACTAGGTTTCGTCTTTCACTAAAGTTCAGAATTAGATACGGTATCCATTCCTGGCCCGGCACGTCCGGCAACGACGCAGTTCGAACGTGGACAGTCGAGGCAGAGAGAAAACAAAAGGACAAACGGTGTCACTCATATTTATTCTTTTTCCAATCGCGTTTGCCGCAGGTTGCCTCGGATCTATACTGGGTGTTGGCGGGGGACTCATCATAACTCCGGTCTTGACGCTGGGTTTCGGACTCCCGATTCGATATGCGATAGGTGCTAGTATGATTACAATATTAGCGACTTCATCGGCAGCAGCCGTGGCTTACGTTCGAGATCGTGTAACAAATATTCGTTTAGCCATATTGCTGGAAATTGCTACATCACTTGGCGGCGTCTGCGGAGCGCTCTTAAATTCCGTTGTTAATCCCAAGTATTTATATCTTCTCTTTGCATTTGTTCTTGGTCACTCAGCCTACCAAATGGGCCGACACCGAGAGACCGTTAAAGACTCCTCAGGCGAGGGCCATCCTTTAGCAAAAAAGTTGTCTCTAAATTCCCAATTTATAGACCCTTCTATGAATCAGACAGTATCTTATACCGTCCATCAAGTCCCTTTTGGTTTCTTTGTAATGCTCTGGGCGGGCATTCTGTCCGGACTGCTCGGGATTGGCAGCGGTATTCTAAAAGTACTTGCGATGGATCGTGCCATGAAACTCCCGATAAAAGTTTCTTCGGCAACGTCGAACTTCATGATTGGCGTTACCGCCTCTGCCGGCGCAACTGCGTATTTCATACGAGGAGACGTAGTTCCAGAAATTGCAGCTCCGGTTGCACTGGGCGTTTTAGGCGGAGCTACACTAGGATCGAAGCTTATGCTTTACCTCCCTGCGCAAACGATCCGAAGACTTTTTGTTATAGTGCTATTGATTATATCGGTACAAATGGCCATCAAAGGATTTACCAGTGGACAATAGTAAAATACCTCTTAATACCTATTCTCACGAAAAACTGCTTTCTGCGGAAACCTATATCAGTTACCTCTTGAGAGCCGGCGTAGTTCTATCGGCCATTCTTTTAGGAATTGGCCTGATTAAAGAGACCGTATTCGAATCTAAAATACTCGGTGTGAGTTTTCTCCATCGCGAAACCTTTGAGTCATTCTTTAAAATTTCCGAATTTTTAGAAGGATTATCAAAACTAGAATCTAGATCAGTCCTTTACCTTGGCCTGATTACTCTGATCTTTCTTCCTTTTGCTCGAGTTCTGCTGATGGGTGTCCTTTTTCTAATTCAAAAAGACTATATTTTCGTGATGCTTTCTCTACTTGTGGTGGGCATATTGCTTGGGGGTATGATCATCGGTCTGACCTTCTGATTTAACGCCCGCCCGCCCACGCATCAAGAAAGCGATCGACCTGCGCTCGCCTCATTGCATCAGAATCGGTCGCTACACCCAATAGATACAAAGCCTTCCATAGGTAGGGAGTCTGGCCAATATTCCAGAGTCCTTCTTTTTTCAGAGAAGTGCCTTCCAAACATGCAGGCTTTAAATGTGGAATGCCACCGTTGATATCGCTACCCATTACTGTCGCATTTTGGCCGATTACCGCAGCTACTTCTTTATATTGTGTGGCGAACGCTTCGATGCTTCCTCGGCAATTAGAAACTAGACTCGGAGTTCCTTCCAGCATGAGCTCACTTGGCATAAGCCCTACAATGCCTCGGTACTTTGCTACCTCTTCCAACTGCTTTGACGAAATGCCTCGTTCCGCACCATAATATTTTCGAAGAGTGGTATGTGTATAGAGAGGCCGCTGACCTGCAGCATTCAACAATGAGTTGAGATCAGCCTGAGACGCATCAGAAGCATGAGCAAGATCCAACCAAACTTTCCTTTGAATCAGCTTTTGCGCCATCACTTTACCTTCTTCGGTCAAGCCATGCGAATTCAGCCTGATTCTTTTTCCGGATTCATCACCAAAAGTCCGTACGAAAAAACTCCTAAACAAAGCTATGGGCGAAGCCAAATTCTTGAACCCCCCTAAAAAAGCGACGCCACCAAACTGATCGTCAGTAAGATGGAGTAAATTCACAATCCGAATTCCACCCCGATCTATAAACTCTTCTAAATCTTCGTCATTCTCCAAAATTCCGGATGCGCCTTCCAGAGAAAGAATAAGGACGTGCTTTCCTTCGTTCAGGTTTTTTCTCGCCATCTTTGGGTCCGTTGCGATGGCCCATTGCGGATGCTCGGTAACAAATTTTTTTGTAAGAGCAATTTGTTCGCGAATAGATCCACGCAAAGATCTTATAAATAACGGATGTGCATATAATGATACAACAGTAATATCTAAATTTGATTTATTTAAAGTTTCGGGGTTAGCCTGGGATGAGAATCCATCTCGCCACGACTTCGCTTCCAAAGGCTCATCAAAATGCCCGCGAAAAGTCCATCCCATTCCTTCCTTCATGAAAAGATGAGCGTGTAGTTCAATATGTCCAGCATTTTCGGAAGAGTCTTTGTTTCCGAAGGATCCAGCTTTTGTATCGGCATTTACCTGGAATGCCTGAAATAGTAGAACCGCAGCCATCAGAAAGAAAAGAAATTGTTTAAAGATCAACTTCCTCGTCGGCCCGTCTTTCCTTCCGTGTCGCCACATAGATTCCATATTCCTTTAGTTTCGTGTAAAGATAGGATCGATCCATTCCCAGGTTAAATGCAAGCTGAGTAATATTGCCATTGGACTTTTGAAATTCAAGAGATAAGAAATTTCTTTCGAACTCCCGGACTCTCTCATAAAACACTTTTGTACTACTTCTTCGGGCTTCGGCATCTGACTCAAAAGCTAAACCAATACCCCGGTTGCCTTCGACTTTCTCTGCGGGCAGTGCGTTCAAGAATCGATCCGGCAAGTCATGTATCCCAACAGTCCCAGTTTCTGTCATGGTACTTAGAAAAGATACCAAATTACTCAGTTCGCGGACATTCCCCGGCCAAGAGTAAAGCTGCAATGCCCCAATAGCCGTTTCAGTAAACCTGATGTTCCTGCCTTTAAGACTCTCTCGAGCGGCGAAATACTCAACTAGAAGCGGAATATCGTCGCGTCGCTCCCGCAAAGGAGGCACACAAATGGGTAGGACGTTGAGCCTTTGATAGAGATCGTACTTAAAACTCCCCTGTTTGACTAATTGCTCCACGTCCTGATTCGTGGCACAGATTACCCGAAACTCTAGGCCGATGGTTTTCGACGACCCTAATCTCACTATTTCCTTCTCTTGAAGGACTCTAAGGAGTTTGGATTGTATCTCTAACGGCATATTGGAAATCTCGTCAAAGTAGACGGTCCCTCCGTTGGCCTCCTCGAATATCCCTTTACTCATCTTATCCGCGCCCGTAAACGCACCTTTTTCGTGACCGAAGAGTGAACTTACTGCCGTGGCGCTCTGAATAGTCGAAGAATCAATTGCCAAGAACGGCTCCAGCGTTCCGTTTTGTCGAGTGGCCCTCAACTGCCTCGCAACCAGTTCTTTTCCTGTACCGGTCTCGCCTGTAATGATTACGTTGGAAGTACTATTTTTTATTTTTTCGATATTTCTGCGAAGTTTAATTATGCAAGAACTCTCACCCACCAGAACATGTTGTCTTTGAATAGCTAGTGCTTCAAAATTCTGTTGCTGATTTCTCTTTATCAGTTGTTGACGTTGTAGAGCGAGATTGAGAATATGAATCAGTTCATCCGGCTGGAAATCTTTTGTCAAATAATCGATCGCTCCGAGCCTCATAGCTTGTCTCACCGAACTAAAATCGGACCTAAAACTCACAACAACTACGGAAAGGTCGTTATCAATTTCGAAAAATTTTGGAATGTATTCTAGCCCCTCATCGCATCTGCGTAAGTTGATATCCAGCAGGAGTAGTTCTATAGATTCATTTTTTAAAACTTCTAGCGCCTCATCTCCATGATGGGCGCGAAAAACCTGGAAGTGAGTCTTTAGAGTTTCACTTATTCCAACTTGAAAAATGAGATCGTCATCACAGACTAGGACTTTTTTCTTTTCCTTCATCCTCGTGCCTTAAACTCTCAAAATAGACAATTTCACTAGGCGTGTATCTCAGTTGCTGCATCATATTCAGTCCCATGGAATACAGGCAAGAAAAATGTAAAACCGTCACTGATTCAAAAATAAACTGTTTTGATTCATGTTGATCAAATTTATTAGGTCTCTATTAGTAACGCTTGAATAGCGCAAGGAATTAGCTAGCCTATTCAGAACACTATTTACTTCAATGTTCCATTATCTTATTATCTCGAGCTCCTCTACTGTATTGGCTCCCTAGTTATTATTTCCTTTTTTGGATTTTGAATCGTCGTATTGAAATGGATCAAATATGAAATTTAGATTTTCGCAAGCTTTGCTGTTGAGCTTAATCATTGCAGGTATATCGCACGCATCTACTAGTTTTGCCGCCGATTATTCCATTACAATTCATTCAAACGACAACCGTTCCACAAACAATTCTAGAGGATTTTTTACTTGGCTCTATAGCGGCCTTACGGCTTCAGCACATTTTGTTTATGAAGAGGGATTCCGAAAGTGCTTCAAAGGAACAAGACAGTCAAAAGCTAGGCAAAACCTAGAAAGGATATTTCCGCTTCCCGATCCGAACGATATCGAGAGTGGACTACCCATCGAGACTAAAGAACCTTTGCTCAGTTCAAACACGGATAGTGACGCGGATTCCAATATAAATAGTGATACTAGTATGAGTGCAAGTGTGAATAGTGACTCTGGTATAGGCACAAACATGAGCCCTTCTGTCAGTACACCTCGAAATTCCGACGCATCTATTTGTAGTGACGTCATTGCTGGAAGACCCACTCTGCCTACCCCGGCTCCAACAGAAGTTCTCATTACGTTGCAGAACGTTTTGAAAAGGACAGAAGAACCTCAACAAGAAATACAAAATCAAGACCGTACAGAAGTTGCGGAGCTTGATCCTGACGTACTTTTTCCGGTACCGAGTATCGAGGAAGCAGCAAGACAATATATGGAAGAACTGAGAGCTTCACGGGCTAGAACTAAAGCGTATTCAAAACTCATGAAGAATAAAAGAAATCAACTGCCGCAAATTCCCGAAATAGCAACCTCAGGGACCGCCTTAGAAAACTCCCATGTGTTTGCAGAACAGATTAATAATCCTCAGTTAGAGCATTATGGTAGCCCTGAAATGGTAGAGCCAGCTCCTAAATCGATTCAACCAGTAGACGACGCTAATGATCAGAACGCTGACTCTGATTACATTATGATTTCGTTCTGAGATAACTCGGCACGCGCCACAGCCGAAAAGTAAATCCGATCCTAAGAAAAAGTGACGACCTAATTTCCCCTGAGAGAAAAGCCGAAAACGTTTCTGATAGCTCTGCGTGCCTTCTGGAGAAAGGTGATGTTAGAGTTTTCTATAGTATTGCAATCTGCTAGATCTTTCGGTGGTTCGTATACTGCCTCACTCCGACCGCGACTATTGCGACTCTCGGGCGAAGCGGTCTGCTCTGCTGCTGTCTCTTTAGAGTTCACCGGAGGTACCAAATGGAAACATTCGACTTCCACATCTGGACCATAAGCTGCCCTTATTTCTTTTTCAAATTCCTTAATACGCTCAATATTATCTTCGACAATTATAAATTTTTTTAGCGGTTTTCTATTCCTATTTCTCAATCTTTCGCTGTCGTCGACAGCCTTGAATGCAGCAGCTTTGTTTGTATAAACCGCTTCACCAGTAAGCTGAGCACCTTTTGGAGCAATCCCCTTATGAGAACGCAGCGATGCGACTTTTCCCTGAACGAAGCCAAAATATTTGCCTTGTGGGCATTCACCTTGGGGTCTTACCTGGAAGCTTTCTTTAGTACCTTTCACCTTTACAGCATCCGCTTCTTTTGGAACAGGCATAACCGTCCGTCCCTCCTCCAAAGAAGTGCAAGCCTTTTCTAAAAAGGCTTTCGAAAAGCCAACAATTCGTCCAGTCTTTTTATTAACTTCAAAGTTATTCTTATCTAATCCAGCGTTCTCGAAAAGTCCTACGTCTTCAAGTTTTTGTGCCGTATGATAAAAGTTCCGAGCTGCCGAGGCAATTACCGTTGTCATGCCTTTCTCTAAACTTTGATTAAATACGTCAGGACCAGTCAATCCACTAGTTTCCCGACGCGGTATTGTTTTAATGTCATCAATTACACTGGATCCACCTTGATTATTACTTATTACTCCATCGAAATCGAAGAGCACACCCGTTTCGGATGCTTCCTCAGCCGACACGCCTTTAATATGTTTATGAACAGCGTCTAGTGTAGTCATGCCCTGGTGCTTGATACATGCGGGCACAGAGTCGTCTTCATCAATGCTAGTTCTAATTCTTTCAATTTTTTCGCCAGTAAATATACTGATATCATTCTTATTATTATCACCAGCCAAAGCAGCACTGGAAGAAATCCACGATGTCGCTACAATGAACGAAAGAACCAAATTGTATCTATTACCCATATTTAAATATTTTATAGGTATGCCCGCATAAAATATAGATGAGTCAAAATCGACACAGTACGAAATAAGGTATCGGGAATACAAAGAAATAACCGATCATCCTACCTTCGCTCGCAGGATCGGGGCAGTATGATCAAATAGCGTCATAATTCCGAACTAATGACCACGCCCAATCCTTTAAGTAGAACTCTAAGAGCTTCTTCGCTGGATGGGTTAAGTACAAATACATTTGATTTTTTTTCGTTCTCCTTCAATACGACGTATTGTTTGTATTTAATATATTCCTCAGTCAAAACCTCAGAAAGTCTTTCTCTCTCTTCAGTGTTTAAATCCTTTTCCCAGTCAATTTCAGAGGTCACCTCATCCCCGGGCCCTCGTTTAAAAGTTGGCTCCTCAAAATTGAATCTTCGATAGAGTGCAACATTTCCTTTTGCCCATTCCCAAACGTCTTTATAGGGGACTGCCGAGCGCATCACTTCGATTAAATCTTCATTGTATGTCGGGTCTTTAGCAAGAGCATCTAAAACAGTTTTCGCAATCATTTCTACCGTATAACCTGGATGCGATCTTGCCAGCTCATCTTTTTCATTTCTCGTATATCTAAAACCCCAATCGGGTAACCTTTTATAGCCAATTTTTCCGTAAAAAAAACGACGTTCGACTAAGGATTTAAATGCGGATGGGGATAAGGGTTTGAACACTTTTTTATGAGCGACCTTATTCGGACCCCAAGCTTGATAGTCAGGACTTCGATAGTAATACTGTGGGAAACCGGTAGGAGGAGGACTCAGAATACCAAGATCCTTCCACAGAAGATCTCTTCCCATAAAATTCGTTGCACCAGTTTCTTGATCATCGAGAAATTCAATTACTTTTAGATAGATTTCTTCTCGTTTCCGATCGAGCGCCTGTAGAAGATGTTCCCTCAGACTTGCTGGTGTTTTTTGGGTAGCACCAATTTTTAACACTCCCTCGATAGTGACCAAACCCGACTGCTGACCCGTTGAGCAATGCTGTCCCGCAGACGCCACAATAACGAGAGAATTGTGAATGGCATCCGCTCTAGTACGTTGTAAATGAGTCCTCTGTCTGGTCAACTCAGCAAATCTTTCCGTCAGATCCTCTTTCATTTCCTTTGCTGCCATCAATTTTTGGACTACACCATCCTCGGCCTCTTTCATCTTCTCGATTTTTTCAATCGCTTTCTTAGTCACATATTGCGCGTGCAGAGCGACGTCGCCTGGTGTTTTTGACTCCTCATCGCAGAGGCCAATCACCGTCTGGATCCCTTTTCTGGCATTTTCTATACTCAGAGTTGTCGGTGGATTAGAGGTAAAATCCTTGAAACTCGCAGGATCAAGATAATTTGGATCATTCCTAGGTAAAGCGGCCACTAGCGTCTGGTTTACAACTTCGCCAGGTTTGAAAAGTTGGTCAAAGTACGCAGCTAAAGTCGAACACTTCAATTTTTGAATTTCCGGGCGTTTCAAAAACTCTTCTTGTTCTTTTTTTAATTCCTTTGGAGATATTTTTGTGAAAGCATGAATTTCGCGATTAACAACCAAGCCCCTGGCAACCGCTTCAAGGTCCATCTCACTTTTCGCCTCTTGGCCCATGGCTTTGCTTTCATCTTTTAAAATCCCATTGCGTACCGCGACCTCATACACTCCTGACAAATTTGGATTGTCCTGTTTTCTTGTCTTGAGGATAGTGTCTCGCAGCTCTTTCGGTGGGAGAGAATGCGGCTCCACCGGACCGTGAAGCTCCAAGAGCACCGTTGCAGTATCTCCATCTCCTTTTCCAATCGCATCTGTAATGGCCGAAAACCTTTGCTCAAGTCCACGGGCTACGTTTCTAAGGCCTTTTTGAATGGCTAACCGTGCCCATAGTTTTACATCTTCGGGTCGAATCTTATTCATTGAAACGAGTTCATTAAAGACAGTTTCAACCGTTTTTGCAGGGACTTTCTCAAGTGAAGAAATCAGTTCGGGTTTGTCCAGCTCCCCCATGATTCTTAAAACAACTTCAGAATCCCCATTGTGGGCAGCCTTTTGTAGAGCTTTCACCATCGCAAGCACGTAGATTTCGGCAAACTCCGGGGACTCTTTGTGCCTCATCAGAATTTCCATTACGGAATCTCCTACCGGGCCATGAAATTTCAAAAGACGAATTGCAGTAGCACATAGTTCCGATGTCTGATCCGGCAGCATAGGATCTGGTGCTGTAGATTTTATGCTTTTAAGGATGAAAAGCAAAAGAGGTTCCGCGACCTTTCGAAGATTCTTCTTAATCACAAGCTGGCTCCACGGCTTTGCGTCTACGGATCTCACTTTTTGACTACGTAAGAGCTCCCCTAAAAGAGGCTCCAAATATTCTGGACTGGTCTTTTCTACCATCTGATAATCTTCTGCTCTGACCGGAGTGAAGCCAAAATCGTCAAAGACCTGCAATACTTCTTCCGTCTCTCCTCGACTCAAAGCTCTCGAGGCAACCTGAATCATAGCGACCCTATAAACTTGATCAAAACCGAGCTTTTTTGAAATTTGTGAATCTTTATAACTCCTAATCAGTCTTAAATTTTCAACTGACAGGACTTCGCCTGATGTGAAGGCCGTCACAATGTCTCTTCCCAATTCAGCGGCCTTTTCTCCTTCGCTAGAAAAAAATAAATCCAACAAAAATGTTAATATGGATCTTCCAGTCAGTTTATCTTTTAACGGTTCAAATTCTTCGATAGAATGATAAGAATGAGTCTTCGCGGCTTGTTGAAAATCAGCCAAACTTAGCCCCTCGGTAAAACTACCGGTGCCCAGATATTTCAGCGCTAGGAGAGATTGGAAGACTTTTTCTCCTCCTCCTTCATGCAATATATAAAAAAAATCTTTCGGCGTTAAAATCCCCACTCTTACAACGGTGACAGCCGCTTTGAGCTGGCGATCGTCGGCTGGATTAATCCTACTCACAAATATCTTTGCCAGATCGCTTCCTCGAGTATCCTTTGCATTAGATGGAGCAAGAGTTCTCCTAATGTTCGGAATCTTTGCAATAGCGTTCAGGATGTTGAGCGCATTGTCTTTTAGGGCTTTCTCAAGTCGTTTGAAGAGATTTTCTCTAACAGCAAATGGGAGTCTTTGAGCATAGTTTGAATCATAATCACTTCTGAGTGCCTCGGGTATTAATATTCCATTCATATCCACCCAGTCTTGATATCTCAAGCCAGAATCTTCTATATTTGATAAATATTTAAAAACTTCTACCTGATCGTTCGAGATCGATTGTTCAATACTTGAGCAGAGTTCGCTATGCGTGTAAAGAAAAGGGACAAAATCTTTAAATGCTCTAGGAAATTCCCTGAGAGCTTCTCTAGTAATCGCTGAACTCTCCTCTTTGTTATCGGCTTTAGGTAATTCGCTTAATTTGGGTACTTTGGCCTCACTTTTGTCTTCTTCCGTCGTATCAAGGCTTTTTATAAAAGTCCGTATACCTGAAATCAAGTCTTTACGATGAAAATGAAGTCTGGAGTCTCTTCTCATTTCTTCTAAAAGAAATTGAAGCTTTTCTTTCTGAGATAGCTTCGAAGATGGAAAAGGAACAACATCTAATAGTTGAAAGACGGTAGTGAAATCTCCTCTGCTTGCTGTTAATTCTAAAGGGCTTAAACCGGTCTCCGGGTCGATCGAATTAAATACAAGTAACCTCTGACTGGGGGTAAGCCCAGGGGGCACTTTTTCGAGCAAATCTTCAATTTCTTGCTGTCGAGTTTCCGGACTCATTCTTTGATCTGAGAGGCTCCTTCTTATCCCTGTTTCGATTTCGGAGTTAGAAACAACAAGTTTTAGATAATGTTTTTTATTTAGTGTACGAGGAACGTCGTCGGAAAAAACATTGCCGAGCTCGCTCCAAAATTGCTCTAATAATGCGCGATACAGAGTTGGCAAATTGTTCAGCAAAAATCGATCATAATATCTCGCTTTTACTCCAGCTGGCATATCTTTTAGACGGTCGACATTTATAGGAAGAGCAAAATAGCCAGGTTGCCTTACCAACATCTCAAAAATCTTTTCAAGTTTTAGGATGCGTTTTGCTAACTCTTTCTTATTAGATCCCGTCCTGTAGTAGGCATGTAGGACTTCAGCTAGTCTTCTTACCGTTTGGTATCTGAAATGATATCCTTTTAGCTTGGGCTCGTGTTTCAGTACTTCCTCAACTATTTCTGGTTCTTCTGTTGCGATCACAAGGTCCTCCAAAACCTTCTCATGCCCTGAGACACCCTTTTGCCAATCGATTTCTCGGCGTCGGTGAGAGGAAGCTCGTTCTTGATTACAGCTTGTAGGCGGATTCAAAAGGCGAATGACTCTTGGAACATCGCTTTTCGCAAGCGCTTCCATTAATTGATCCTCTATGCATTCCGATACTTTATTTTCTTCTAAGTACTTAGTGGTTTCGCGAGGCGTGGTATCAGAAGCGTGGGCAGGAAAGGCTACTGAAATAATTATAAGTATATTGAATGAAACGATATATTTTAGTGCATGACTCACTGCGCTAATATAAAGAATTTAGCTAACTATTCAAGTTAAGTCTAAAGCACTACTGACCCCGTCAAGGTGGAAAATCGGGTACAAAAAATCTTTGATTTTTTAATATTACATACCGATCAACCGCCTGCGGCGGGTTGATCGGGGCGGCGGGATTCGAACCCACGACCCCTTGCTCCCAAAGCAAGTGCGCTAGCCAGGCTGCGCTACGCCCCGTCAGAGAAAAAAAGATTGGAAGTGCACCTTAACCAAGAGTCGAGCGAAGGTCAATTGGATTACCTACGAAACCCTAATTCGGGTATTTCAAATAGTATATCTCGGAAAGATTGCGACAGTGCTCCTCGAGGTCTAGGCCATATCCGATCAAGAACTGATCTTCCACCAGTTTGCCTACGTATTTCACCGGTACGTCGACCATTCTTTTAGAAGCCTTGTCGAGTAAAGTGACGATTTCAACGGAGGCTGGATTGGAAGCTTTTAGTCGATCGTAGAGAAATTTCAGAGTACGACCACTATCGATAATTTCCTCGACAATCAAAACGTGCTTTCCGCGAATGTCGCTTTGAATATCTTTAAGAAGTGTTACCGTTCCGCTCGAAGCCCTAGCCTTGCCGTAGCTCGAGAGTCGTACAAATTCGATTTCAAGATCTAAATCTAGATGGCGAACCAAATCTGCTAGGAATAAAATGGCGCCTTTAAGTACGGCAACCAACACTACCTTCTTATCTTTGTAGTCGTTATTGATCGCCTCTGCCACTCTGATTACGAGAGCGTCTATTTCGTGCCGATTCAAATATTTAGTAAAATTTCTTTCATCCATCATAGGGGGAGCCATAATCCGGTCTATTCTAACTTTGGTGCTGATTTGGACTACTATTTACCTTAGCAGAGACAGTCTGAGACTGGGTGGCCGCGGCTGCTACACCTGCCGAGTCCATCGCTGCTAATCGCTTCGCTTCTTCCTTCTCTTCCTCTAATTTTCGAAATTTCGCTTCTTCAACTCCAGAGAGAGCGTCTTTGAAATTCCTAATTGCTTTTCCCATTGTGTTACCTAGTTCCGGCAACCGCCTAGGGCCAAAGATTAGAAGGACTATTCCCAAAATAAGTAGGTGTTCACCCGAAATTCCAAACATATGTAGGAATGGTTATACAGGTCTGAAATTCGGGTGTCAAATAGCCTGATGCGAGGCGTACACTTAGTATCTTTAGTATCGACGACCACCGCGGCCTCCGCCGCCACCACCACCGCCAAAGCCGCCTCGACCTCCGCCGCCGCCGCCACCACCAAAACCGCCTCGGCCTCCACCGCCACCTGTTCTTGGAGCCATTGGTTTAGCTTCATTGACGGTCATCTGACGGCCTTCGAATTCGGAACCATTAAATCGATTGATAGCTTCTTGCGCTTCCGCGTCTGAGGCCATTTCGACAAAGCCAAAACCTTTGCTTCTGCCAGAATCACGGTCTGTAATAATTTTCACTGATTCAACCGTTCCACACTGG
Source organism: Deltaproteobacteria bacterium (assembly GCA_013286765.1). Next base: position 52,821 of record JABDFB010000002.1, on the reverse strand, counting down.
GCGAACATGTCTTGTAATGCTTGGTCCGTTGCTGAAAAAGGTAGGTTGCCTACGTAAAGTTTCTTTCCCATATAATCTCCCTAGATCCTGGGTGCAACTTACAGAGGATATGGGCACTATGCCCGCAGACTCAGAAGAAGCAATAAAACAAAATAACGACCTCACCATACCACAATATTCTAAATTTTGAAGAATTCATCAAAGCTTCTGCTTCCTAAATAATAGGCCTTGGCGACGGATTAGGGTTCGGTAATGGTGTTGGATTAGGGATCGGACTTCCCGGCTGCGACGTTGGTGTCGGAACTGGCACAGGGGTGGCAGAACTCCCGGGTAGTCCGGGCCGCCCTTCCGGATTTCCCGGACTACTCGAAATAATAGTTGGCCGCGGAATGGGACTTACCGGTGGTGCTGAGGCCACAGGGCTTGGCACAGCAGTTGGATCGTCTTGCCCACCCGGAACCAGCAAATGCTTTTTCACCCATTGGTAGTCGACTTGTGGATTAATATATTCCTGCTCGGGATCTGACGGTGCCGTGATATCGTACGGAATCCACATATAATCGGGCCATCTTTCATTCTCGTCAACGTTATCCATGTGCCATGCCCCACCAACTAAAGTGCTTCCTTGTCGCGTCACTATTACATCGCCGCTAGAAGTAATTTTTCCTGTTGCATCGAATTTAATCGGAGCATCCACCCAGACCTCCATATAAAGGTCTCGCGACATAACGTAGGGATTGGCATCCGGGTTCGAAAAATCAAAGGGCTCTGTAATAGCATCCGGTTGAACACCCAGATCATTAACCCACCAAATCTTGGAGGTCACTCGGATCCGATAGACATTGGGTGCCTGAAGAGTATTCCCGAGATAGTCCTCGGGTTTTGGATATTGAAATTCATAGGCAACGAGAGGTTGATTCCAAACTTGGGGACCAGTGAATCGATCGACGAGAATGGGTTTCTTGAGATTCCCCATATAATTTGTAAGGACAAGAAAGTACTGATCCGGCACCGTATCGAAATATTTAGGTGAGCTATATGAATCAGTATCATACATTCTTTCACCGTAAAAATCTGCAAGTACTGACATTCCTATTTCTGTTAATAGACCCTTAATATCAGCGACACCAAAAACCACTCCGTTTACTTTTACCGGCTCTTTGGGCTCAGGAAAGAGAACAGAGGCAGCCGCCCAACCGTTACAATGGCCCCACCAGCCTTCAACGCCTGAGACTTTTTTGCCGTGATAAGTAATCTCCCAGTCTTGTGCTCTTGTTTTTCGGCCGCGAGCTGCGTCATACTTTCCAGCAGGACTAGTACCGGACTCCGGCACTAGTCCCGAAGTTAATCCTGTCATTGTAAGATTAGGAATCACTGGCATAGCAATTCCATTTAAAATATATGGCCAAAAAGTGCCGGCCCATGGAGTGACTTCGAGTCTACCTTTTCTGAAACTGTTGATCAGCGAAGCGAAATTTTTATTTCCGCGATAGTCCTGCCCACGAAATCTTGGGTAGGGGTCTCTAGGAGGCTTTGGATTGGCGGTGTACGAGTCCTCACCCGACGAAGGAGTATTACCGGTATTTTCCTGCTCAGGCTCCGCACAGGTAACTAGAATAAAACTTGCCATTAAAATAAATAAAAACAATATACATTTTTGTTTTTGCACGACTTTGGGCAGCCAGGTTTTGGGTTGGCAAAATTTAGTTTTCATAAAGATCTCTTACGGACAAGAACAGTAATTCCATATGAGTTTTTTATTAGTACCGGCCAAGGTTCAGATTTTTTCCACAATGCCTGTATGGGTCGTCCGAAAAAATCGTCCTGTTCATACCAGGTGCTGTCTGTGAGGCTTAGACGAATTCCCAATTCATCCATAAAATTCGTAATCGCAGACGGTAATTTCGGCAAAGTTGAGGCAGATGGTTTTTCGCTATCCGCTGAAATAAAATCAGGTGCATCCAATGGCAAGAATTCCAACGGTGTCATTCCGGATCTAATACCGTCGGGGAAGACTCTGACGCTTTGGGCAGAATCTTTGAACGTGTATGCTTTCCTAATTTGTTTAAACTGGTTGTCGAGCGTAAGCGTTATAAAGGCAACAGACGGATCAACAGATTTGATTTTGTTATCAGGTACCTCACTGATCTTTATGAGTATGTGTGTTGATGCGTTCGGTGGTGCATTCAATATTTCATAATGAAATAGACCGCGGTATTGAACTTTGAGATTTGTTCCGTTCGCATAAGAAGAATCATTGCGGTGATCGAGCGATTTTCCGGCTGGAATATGCTCATTCTTATACTGCCAAACCGCAACGTCCCAAGCATCGCCTGGTTGGTAGAATCGTCCAAATACCCGTGCCACGGCTTCTGCAGAGAGGGCATTTACCGAAGGGGAACCGGAAGAACCTGACAAATCGGATTGGCGAAGCAGGTTAGCTTGAATTTCCTGATTTTTCTTCTTTTCGACTTTTCTTTCAGCAATTTGCAGGGCTTCTTGATATTCCTCTTCTGACATGTTCGATCCCATGCTAGTCTTTGTCATGCTGATTCCAGCAAGAAACACAACGAATGGCGCAACGAAAATGAGAGTCGATTTATGAAAAAGTTGCATCGATCTCGCCCCCTATTGGTGCGATATCAGCAATCTCCGTGCCTATTTTATCCCCATTTTTGGGCACCTTTGGACGCAGCTCATTCGGGAATCGGAAATAAATTGAGTTGACAGATGGGTGTCAGTAATCGATGAAGTTAAAGTAACAGAGGGTCGCTAGGGGCACATATGATGAAAGCGAACAGAAAATACGCAGGTTTTTGGATTCGAGTCTGTGCGGATTTTGTCGATAGTTGTCTCTTGGATATAGCAAGCTGTGCCGTCGGATTGATCTTCTTAGGTCTACTATACTGGATCAAAATTATATTTATACGTGGCGCCGATGGAAATGGATTCAACCTCCTCAGCGCTCTCAGTTCTTTTTCCGTGCAGGCTCTACTTGTTATCCTCCGAGGTGGGTTATCGCTAGTCTACTATACTTGGGGCGGTACCATTTATGGAACCAGCATTGGAAAACGCATTTTCAAAGTTTATATAATTTCGGAAAGTACAGGTGGGCCGATCACGTTCAAACAATCGCTGATTCGGTGCCTTGCCTATATCCCTTCCTATTTCATTTTCAGCGCAGGATTCTTGATGGTAGCTTTCCACCCTGAAAAAAGAGGACTGCACGATCTGATTGCGGGAACAGCCTGCGTTTATCGAAACAAGGAAACTGAAAGCGATGAAGCGGTTCAGCAGCAGAGCGCAGAGGAACTGCGGGAGTAGCCATGGCCAAGGCTTTATTACTTGCCCTAACCTTATATTGTTTTTCTTGCTCAACCACCACACAGGCTGCAACGTCCGTAGCTAGATCGGAATCACCGGCCAATACCGGCACAGCTTCTGTCGCAGACCCCGAAGCCCAAGCTTCTTCTCTGGATTTGCGAGGCTCTTTTGTATCCGTAAATCCGTCTAACTACGGAGCTGAGTTGGGCGCAGCTTATTTATTTGCTATCAATTCACGCCATAGTTTTTGGGTAGGACCAAGAGTGAGCTCTTTATGGGCCGGCGGAAGCGATTTTAGCAGATTAGATTTTCAGTTTGGCGCAGAAGGGATTTTATGGTTTCTGAATGCGTTTGGTCTAGGTCTAGGCGTCGACCTGGTCGCCCCGAGTTACCGTTTTCAGAAAAGTCCGTCAGAAACACTAAGTCAAGCAATACACGTCCGTTTTAATCCCGCTTTTTCGGTTCGTTTTCGACGATTTCAGGAGGACGGGGCATGGTCGGCACGATTTGGGATTTTGTATGACACAATGTATCAGTGGGGCGTTCAGTTGGGACTTAGCTTGCAACTGACGATTGGTTCTTGAGAGACAGTTCCCATAACTCCCGGGAGAAATCCCGTACTTGTTTCAACTCTTCCCAAAGCTCTGGTGAATAGCCATCCTCACCTTCGAAAGTCAAAAATTCCCATTCGTTTAAGTCCTGATGCAGTCGGGTAAGGGCCACATTGATCCCCTCAGCCTGCATAAGAGTAATATATTTTTCTCTATCTAAATGAAATTTACGCATAGTGAGAATTTAACTCCTTAGCGGCAACTATTCAAGGGAGGAAGGGGGCCAAGAAAGGGGCGGAAGAACGAATGCTTTTTCACCGGTTTACATCAGCAGTCAGTGTCTTGTAGACTAATAAGAGAATAGCGCATGAAAATGAGTGGTATGGACAAGGTGAATGAGAAAATGGTTAAAGACTCGGTCACAGTTCTTTTCGTTGATGACGATCAGGTATTATTAGACTCGATGCAGCATAGATTCTACGACATGGGGTATCGTGCCGTGATTGCGAGCAACGGCGAGGAAGCCCTTGAAATGGTGCGCCGATTCCCGGTCGATGTCGCAGTCCTAGACGTCACAATGCCCGGAATGGATGGTTTCAAACTCTTAAAAGAATTAAGAGCGATCGTCCCAGATCTCCCATCTTTGTTCCTCACCGGTCGACAAGACCGCGAAACGATGCTCGCTGCTTTAAAACTCAAGTCAAATTGCTTAGTCGAAAAACCTTGCACCCCTCAAGAGCTTGATTCTCACATTAAACGGCTTCTTCTGTCGGTAGGACCTAAGCGTACAACCACAAAGCAAACGGATTGAACGGTATCCGATGACTTCTTTGGGATTCCTTCTTTATGCTAGCGGCAGCTCAATAGGCGATGCGTTAATTACAGCTAACGAGTAATCGGGAATACCCTTTTTATCTTATTAACACTTCCTTAGTTGCCGAAGGCAACTCGCTAGCAACCGCGACGTAGAACGGGGAGCGGAGTTAAACCATCAGACCAGTGAGCGCTTGTGCGCGCCATGGATGGCGCCCGCGCACAAGCGCAGGATGCGCGCGCCCGACATCTGGTCTGATGGTTTAACTCCCCTGTTCTATTACTTAGCTCACAGATGGCCGCGTCATCAGTTTCTTCAGCGCCTCTGACGCAGTCACCTCGCCTCGCAGTAGCTGATACACACTTTCTGTAATAGGCATGGGAATTCCTCGCAGCGTGGCGTATTCACAGACGCTGTAAGTCGTCGGAACGCCTTCAGCGACGCTGCCTAGATCTTCCAGAATTTTTTCCAGTTTTTCACCACCTGCGATTCGGAATCCAACCCGGTAATTTCTACTGAGCGGACTCAGACAGGTTGCCAATAGGTCACCAATTCCGGCGAGAGTTAAGAAGGTCGACTCCTGTGCACCCATAGCATTGCCAAACCGAACCATTTCGACGAGGCCTCGAGTAATAAATAGTGCTCGTGTATTCCATCCAAGACTCATCCCCTCGAGAGCTCCCGATGCAATCGCCAAAATATTTTTCAGCGCTCCCGCCCACTCGACCCCGACAATATCGTTAGCCGTGTAAATTCTAAAATTCTCTTGTGTCAGCAGCCACTGGCCAACTTCACATACTTCGTTAAACGCCGAAGCGACCGTCGTCGCGGCAGGCTGTCCTTTTGCAATTTCGTGGGCTAGGTTGGGTCCGCTCACCATACCAACTCTGCGGGCCGGAAGTTCATCGACCAGAATTTCAGAGATTCGCTTCATGGTTCCGGCTTCAATTCCCTTGGTAGCATGCAAAATTAATTCATCCCCGCGCAGAAACCCCGCACAAGCACGAGCCTGCGACCGAGTGACACCCGACGGAAGCGCCCAGATAATCACGTTCACGTTATCCTGAAAGACTCGGTCCAGTGCACTGAAAGCGTGAATATTCTCATTCAAATATAGTTCGGGCATGTACGTCTTATTGACCCGAGTCGAGTTAATAGTTCGCGCGAGATTTTCGTCTCTCACCCAGAGCCGAACTTCACGGCAGTTCCGCGACGCGAGCTGAGCTAGAACGGTACCCCAGCTGCCGCCACCGACCACTGCTACTTTTGAACTACGCCAAAAATCCGTGCGCATCATATTGACCCAAATGCGAACTCGAAATTCGCTCATCAAATGTTAGTGATAGCCCAAATCCTGCCAATCTATTCCTATAGTAATAGAGCAGATTTAAATCCTCAGAAGAAATCAGTTCCCCCTGAACTTTGACAACAGCTGCATCATGAAAAGGACCTAGTTTCCTAATGCCGTCTTTCACCCACGCCTCTGTATCTAAGTTTTGAAGCTCAGGACATAGGTAGAGCTGGCCTCGTTGGGCTAGGTGAGTGACTTTTCGGTGAAAAATCTCTGCAATCGGAAGATAGTCCTTGAATAACAAAATCCTCTGCTCAGGCAACAATCTCAAGAATCGAAACAGGTCAAATTCCCGGTATTTGTTACGAAGGGCTTCGAAAAATGAAAATGCAACTAGATGCGAGGTGAGAACAGTATTTTCCTTATGAAAACGCTCGGTAAGCCTAATGCTCATCTCTCGCGTATACTCCACGTCTCGTTGCGTATGTTTCTTTAATTCACCATCGGTTGTCAACCATCGCGCGGGATCAATCATAGTACCGTTGGGACCCAGGGATTCTCCATTTTCATCGACGAAGTTCCCGAAGATATCGAGAGGTTTTCCAATTCTAACCGTAATATCTGATTGAGAAGAAAAGAATTTCCAGAAAAAATTAAACAGTTTTTGTGCCTGCCAAAACTCGTCTTTCTTAATGAGGTATTGATGCTTCCCTGATTCCTGCAAATAGTCTTCTATCAGAGAACTTGCCTCTAGAACAAAATGGTAACTCACGACCATTGGAACAATATAGACTCTGGAGTGAGCCCGTCCGGCTTGCATACCTTCGATTTGTGCGGCCAGTCCGGTCCCTAATAAACCTAGTTTCAATTTGGATTCGATCGCTCCGCTGCGGGACCTCCCTCCACCAGGAAAGAAAATCGAGTGAATCCCTTCTAATAGAATGCGTGAACTATAGTTTTTGAGCGTGGTTTTATAGATCAAATTATTCTTTTTACGATCGACGGTGTAAGAACCCAGACGACTCATAAAAAAACTCAGCACCGGATTAGAAAAAAGGTTGAGCCCAGCACCATAAGCGAATGGAGGCAATGACATGAGATAAATCACATAGCCAATCAATACGCTGTCTATATTGCTTTGATGAGTAGGGACAAGAAGAATTGTCCCCTTTCCTGCCAAATTTTTAAGGGCAGGTACTTCACCTACGATATTAAGACGCGAGCTAAGCGATTCTGTCAGTCCCCACGGTACAAATCGTCTCACGCTAGCAGCATTCAATAGCCAATTAAAACCCCATGGCACAGACCGAACAGCAATTCGATAGACTCGTGGATCAAAATGTCCACCAATTTCTTCGGCATAGTGACGAATCACTTGATCCAGCTGTAGCTTACGATCCACTTCAGCATGCGATTTTACTAGACCCGCCTGAATGGAATTCCAGAGTGCAGCATCCCCTTGATACCGCTCACGTGTAAAAATAGTAGGTCGACTATACCGGAGTCTGGAGCGTTCTGAATAAAGCGCTTCACCTAAAAGCAGATCCAGACCTGTCCCAGAGAGTTCTTCTTTTGTCTTTCGAATCACATCTTCCAAAAGACTTGGGCGGATATGCTCCAAACGCGAAAGGGGCCCCGGAACAATAGGAATCGTTTTAAATTGAATAGCCGGGTGGCTGGATTTTGTTTCACCCATTTTTGGGCATTATTACCAATAAGCGGCCATTACGCAAGTGGACATCACAAGAAGTTTCAGTAATCACATTGCTCATTCCGTGGGACGAAGGAATTAGGATTCCATTTTTCAAGGTATAACGAAATCCTTTCAATGTGAGACCCGAAACCTTCGCAGTCATAGCAAACAAAGAAGCTGTTCTGCCTTTGAGATTCTTCCCTACCCACCTTGGGATTCGAGGAGACAAAAAATAATAATCCGCATCTTCCCCAAGAACTCGAACGCTCTTCACCAACCCTAGGTCTCCTGAAGAAATAAAAGAACAATCTAAGAGCATCGCAAGATGCTGATCTGCTCGTTTTCCTCCCGAGACTCCTAAAGCCACAATTTCGTCTGCGCCCGAATTGAGAGCAGCCACTGCAGAAAAGAATAGGTCACTTCGATCTTTATCTTTTTGTAGTGTAATATGGGCGAGGCTCGAGAGCCTTTTCTTAGATTTTAGGCTATCCCAGTCCCCTACTCCAAAATGCGGTTTGTAGCCCAGTTTATCCCAGACGTCGACTCCGCCGTCGATACCGACGATAATATCGCAGTCTCGATCCATTTTGATGTCTTGGAGAATCTGCTTGATCTTTGAGAGTGACTGAACCGACGGCCCAAGAAGGATGGCTCGTTTCTTTCCTGTCATAGGTCCACCGTTTTTAGCCCTTCTCTCAGCCCTTTAGGCGCATTAATGAATTTTCTAGCTCTGCCTTCTTAGAGGTCAACTCCGCTCGACGTTTCGTTTCCTTCTCGACTAATTGCTTCGGAGCTTTACTCAAAAAAGTTTCCTGGGAGAGCTTGTTTTCAACATGACTGATATCGCTCGCGATCTTCTCGAGTTCTTTCTGGATACGTTTGACTTCCTCGTCCAGATTCACCAGCCCTTCGAGCGAAACACACATTTCTAATTTGAGCTCGGGAATCGGAATAACAGCTACTCGCTTCTCCCTATTTTTTGCAGGCTCGACTTTTTGAAACTGTTTTACCCTCGCCATAGTCTTGAGTAGCTCGCCATACGTCGTCACTAGCTCTTCCGTTTTCTTTGCGGAGGTACTGTAAAGCACGTCGAACTCGACTTTTGGTGAAATCGTATTTTCTCCTCTGAAATTTCTTAGCGCCTGAATCACTTGCTTCAAATCAGCAAGAACACTCTCCGCCTCTTTATCTTTAAAACTCGGTTGTACCTTCGGAAACGGTTGGAGCATAAGAGAGTAGATCGGATCTTTGTCCAACATTTTTCGAGTTTTTGTTTGTGCTGGCTGAATCCACGGCAGCGACATCCACAATTCCTCAGACATGAAAGGAACAAACGGATGGAGTAATCGCAATAAAACCTCGATCATATATCGAAGAACGGTAAGCGCTTCACGCTGCTGCTCGGAACCGGCCTCGCGCAGCGGCAACTTCGAAAATTCAATATACCAATCGCAGAACTCGCCCCAGATAAAATCGTAGAGCGCCTGCACTGCAACATTGAGCTCAAACTCCGCAAGCCCTTTTTCAACCGTTGCGGTTACATCTTGAAGCCGCGACAAAATCCACCGGTGAACAATCCATAGATCTTTGCGATTGTCAGTCACCCATTTTTCTAAGCCACCAGCAGGCTCGGGTAAATCTGAATTGGACTGGTGGTGTAAGTGAAAGAACTTCACCGCATTCCAGAACTTATTACAGAACGCCTTATATCCCTCCACGCGGTCGAGAGAGAGCTTCACGTCTCGACCCTGGCCGGCCATAATTGTCAGCGTGAAGCGGAGCGAATCGGCGCCGTATTGCTCGATCGCTTTGAGTGGATCGATGACGTTGCCTTTCGACTTGGTCATCTTATCGCCTTTTTCATCCCGAACCATGGCATTTAAATAGATATTATGGAATGGCACATCCTTCATAAAATGAATGCCCATCATCATCATTCTCGCCACCCAAAAGAAGATAATGTCGAAGCCCGTTTCCATAACGGAATTTGGATAGAACGTTTTTAGCGGTGCCGTATTTTCCGGCCAGCCAAGCGTCGCAAAAGGCCAGAGAGCAGCACTAAACCAGGTATCTAGAACATCTTCATCCTGTTTTAACTCAGACTGCGGAGCCTTACAGCCCGTGCACTCTTGCGGCGTAATTTCAGAGACCACTACTTCACTACAGCGCTGGCAGTACCAAGCCGGGATCTGATGCCCCCACCAAAGTTGCCGAGAAATACACCAATCTCGAATATTAACCATCCATTCGAAATACGTCTTCTCCCAGTTCTTTGGCGTGAATTTAACTTTTCCTGTTTCAACGGCCTCAATAGCTGGTTTCGCAAGAGGCTCAATCTTTACAAACCACTGCTTGGAAATCATCGGCTCAGCTACGGTCTCACATCTCGAGCAAAGTCCGACTTTGTTCAGATGCTCTTCGACTTTGACTAAAAGGCCCGCGTTTTTGAGGTCTTCAATAATCCTTTCACGGGCATCTTTAAAACTCAAACCCGCGTAAGATCCGCCTTCGGATGTGATCTTTCCGTCCTTACCCATCACGGAAAGAGTGGGTAACGCGTGTTTAGTTCCCAAGTCATAGTCATTAAAGTCGTGTGCGGGAGTGACCTTGAGAGCGCCAGTTCCAAACTCAAGATCGACGTAGCTATCGGTAATAATCGGCACTTCTCTTTCGATAAGGGGCAAAACTGCCTTTTTACCATGAAGATGTTTATATCGCTCGTCATCCGGATGAACAGCTACTGCCGTATCTCCTAAGAACGTTTCAGGTCGAGTCGTTGCAATAATTAATTGAGCGGGCGTTTTATCTTTATTCAAGACCGGTTTTCCCGCATTGTCTACAACACGATAGGCAATATGCCAGAGGGATCCTTTGCGATCTGTAGGATTTACTTCGAGGTCGGAAAGAGCCGTATGGCAGCGGGTGCACCAATTAATAATTCTCTCGCCTCGGTAGATCAGGCCTTCGTGATAAAGGGTTGAAAAGACCTTTTTTACGGCAGTGTTAAAACCTTCGTCCATAGTGAAGCGCTCACGGCTCCAATCGAGTGAGGCTCCAAGACGTCGCATTTGAGTAGTAATTTGATTGCCGTGATCCTCTTTCCATTTCCAAGCGCGAGCCACAAATTTATCGCGACCAAGATCGTGTCGGGTCCTGGGTTTTCCGGTTTGTTTCCGGCCTTCTTCGGCAATGGCTCTTTCTACAACGGTTTGAGTCGCAATACCTGCGTGATCTTTTCCTGGCAACCAGAGCGCGTTATCTCCATGCATCCGGCGCCAGCGAATCAGAATATCTTGAATTGTGTATAAAAACGCATGCCCCATGTGCAAAACACCTGTCACATTAGGTGGCGGGATCATTATCGAATATGCCTTTTGGCCCTGGGCATTCTTATCGGAAGCTCGAAAGCAATCATTCGCTTCCCAGAATTGGTAGATTTGGGTCTCGAATTGCCCCGGCTCGTACGCCTTGGGCAAAGGCACCTGAGGCATTCTAATAGCTTTATTGACAGGCGGGGTGTGCTGCATGGGATAAATCCATACCCTGGAATGAAAGAAATAGCAAAATAGGCGGGGTAACGGGGCAAGAAAAGGTATCCGATAATTCACTGAGATTCCTTTTTGTGAGATTCCTTCCCTATGCTAGCAGCAGCTTCGCTGGCGGCAGCCCGATATTCAGCGCGTCAGAGCAATGGTACATCAAAATGACTCAGCGCCTATCAAAAAGTCATCAGATACCCTTATCGCGGATGCCCTTATCGTGGCACTTCAATTGCTGTAGGCTATTTCGATGCAACTTTCTGGGTTCTTAGATGAGTCAAACTATAGTTTCACCCGCTTTTTTATCCAACGAACGCTTGCGTTCATTTACTTTATCGCCTTCCTAGCAACGATTAATCAGTTTAAAGGACTTTGTGGAGAACGGGGTCTCCTGCCTGTTCAGCATTTTCTTAAACGAATCACGTTTTGGGATTCCCCAAGTGTATTCTTTGCTCATTTCTCGGATGGCTTTGCGCTTGTGCTCGCTTGGGTAGGTTTAATTTTGGCGCTGATTGCGCTATCGGGTCTCTCGGACGCTTTCGGTTTAGCAACCTCGGTCTTGGTATGGTTCAGTCTTTGGCTGCTTTATCTCTCGTTTGTAAATGTAGGCCAAACTTTCTACAGTTTTGGTTGGGAGTCGCTCCTACTCGAATCTGGTTTTTTGGCTATTTTTCTAGGCCCCACGCGATCGCCGGTCCCAACTCTGATTATCTGGCTATTTAGATGGATAGTGTTCAGATTGATGTTTGGGGCAGGGCTGATAAAAATTCGTGGTGATGATTGTTGGCGTAGCTTGACGTGCATGCAGTATCATTACGAAACGCAGCCGATGCCCAATCCTCTGAGCTGGTATTTTCATCATTTACCTGTCTGGATACAAAAAGGCTCGGTCTTATTTACCCATTTTGTTGAACTCATTGTGCCATTCTTTATCTTCGGGCCAAGATGGATTCGAGGCATTGCCGGCTTGTTAACGATCCTATTTCAGGGCACACTGATTCTGAGCGGAAATCTATCTTGGCTTAACTATTTAACTATCGTTCTGACGATCTCTTGCTTTGATGACTCACTCTTTCTCTGGCTTGGGCTAAAGCTTGGGTTTACAAACTGGCCTCAGTGGCTCACTTGGGCTTATTGGCTTAACCAAGGTCCGTCTGTCACAGGACATCCGGCACTATTGATTTACGGATGGACGGCGTTTGTCCTACTCATGAGCATTCGACCAGTGATGAACCTGGTTTCCAGCCGACAAATTATGAATACGAGTTTTGATCCGTTGCACTTGATAAATACTTACGGTGCTTTCGGAAGTGTTACCCGTATTCGGAATGAAATTATCATAGAGGGAACCACCGATCCCCTACCAGGCCCTGGGACTCAGTGGAAAGAATACGAGTTTAAAGGAAAACCAGGCAACCCAACCAAACGTCCACCAGTGGTGGCGCCTTATCATATGAGATTGGATTGGCTCATGTGGTTTGCCGCGATGGGCGACTACAGCTATTACCCTTGGACTCTCAATCTCGTCGGAAAGCTCCTACAAAATGACTCGGCCATTTTGGATCTAATCGCACATAATCCGTTTCCGGATCAGCCCCCCAAATTTATTCGAGCGGAGCTTTACGAATATCGTTTTACCGATTGGGGTGAAAAAGAATCTCGCATCTGGAATCGTAGGCGCGTCGGACCGTACTTACCACCACTATCTCTCGGCAATGCTAATTTTAGAGCGATTTTGCAAGATCAGGGTTGGCTTCAAAATAACTAGACAGGTATTTAGGTGATTTAATGCTAAATTTCTTATATCGGGGAGGAGCTACCCTGTGCCAGGGTTAGCGCATTACAAAGATGCAAAAGAAAGATCTAGACGCCATTGTTATCGGATCCGGACCGAACGGACTAGCCGCCGCCATCACACTAGCAAGAGCTGGACATTCCGTCGTTGTTTATGAAAAAGCAGCAAATCCCGGCGGCGGTACGCGTTCCGAGGAACTGACTTTACCTGGTTTTTTACATGATGTTTGTTCAGCAGCACATCCTATGGCGATTGCATCACCATTTTTTTATACTATAGGACTAGAATTAAAAAAATATGGACTCGAATGGATCCATTCGCAATATCCGCTCGCCCACCCCTGGCACGACGGAACGGCCGTATGGCTGGAACGTTCTGTAGAAGCAACAGCCGCGCATCTGGGAAAAGACGAACGCGCGTATATTTCGTTGATGAATCCTCTGGTGAAAGATTGGGACGCTCTGAAAGCCGAAATTCTTGGCCCAATTCTGCATATTCCACGGCATCCGATTAAGTTAGCGAAGTTCGGTTTAAAAGCGATTTTGAGCGCTGATAGACTTGCGCGTTCAAAATTTCAGACAGAAAAAGCGCGAGCGATTTTTGGTGGTATCGCAGCGCATTCATCTACGTCACTTCGAAGTCCCGCTTCCGCTGCGGTAGGCCTGGTTTTGCAGGCTGCGGCCCACGCGGGTGGCTGGCCTATTCCGCGCGGTGGCTCACAGAAACTTGCGGATGCGATGGTTGCTTACCTCAAAGCCTTGGGTGGGGAACTCATTCTGAATACGGAAGTAGAATCTTTGCGAGAGCTGCCACCCTCGCGTTGGATCTTTATGGACCTCACTCCAAGACAAGTGGCTTCCATCGCCGCTGACGAACTTCCGCAGTCCTATCTGGACAAACTCAGAAAATTCAAATACGGCCCCGGCGTCTTTAAAATGGATTGGGCGCTATCGGGTCCAATTCCGTGGAGTTCCAGCGAGTGCGCGAAAGCAGCTACTGTACACTTAGGATGCTCTCTCGAAGAACTCACTGATTCCGAAGAAAATGTGGTTTCGGGAAAAATCTCAGAAAAGCCTTACGTCCTGCTCTGCCAGTCGAGTCTCTTTGACTCGACTCGTGCACCTAGTGGGAAACACACTGCCTGGGCTTATTGCCACGTTCCACATGCTTGGCCGGAAGACATGACAGATCGAATTGAAAACCAAATTGAGCGCTTCGCGCCCGGATTTAAAAGCCGCATTCTCGCTAAGAGTAAACTCTCCCCCGCTGATTTAGAAAAACGCAATCCAAACTTAGTCGGTGGTGATATTTCCGGCGGGATGAACCATTTTATACAACAGGTATTTCGGCCCGTTGTCCGAATCAAATCCTACACCACACCAAACCCAAGACTCTTTATCTGCTCTTCGTCCACACCGCCCGGCCCTGGAGTGCATGGCATGGGCGGTTACAATGCGGTAGCTGAGGCTTTGTCCTAGAGGAGTTTCTCTTCTTTAAAGAAATTCGGAATGAGGGAGGGAACGGAAATTCGATATTGCTCGAACTTCTCCTGGAACGCTTCCTTTAACAATCGCTGTTCGCACTTGATGCTGTAAAGAGTACCCGTAAGAAAAAGGCTGGTGCCTAAAACAAGTCCAAATGGCGAACTAAACAAACATCCTGTTGTAATAGTAGTTCCCAGTAAACTAGTATAAATCGGATGACGGACCCAACGATAAGGACCGAGGGTGACCAGCTCATGTCCCGATACAATGCGTGCACTAAAGGTCCACTGCTTTCCCAGATTTTTGATTGCGTAGATTCCCAGCCATGTAAAGAAGATACAAAACGACGCCGCAAACATCCCACCTGCAATTTCCAAATACCTGACGGAAGAAATAAGGGGACCGAAAGGTTTTCTATAATACACAAAAAGTGTTAAAAATCCTGCAATCTGAAGTGCAAGCCCTGCCCAAGAGTTCGAATCGCTTTTCATGGGCTTTGCTGAAAAGTACTTCAGCCTTCGAATATGCATAAAAACAGTCGAACCATAAATAAATAAACATAGAATACTAATTCCGTACAAAAGCAAGTAGAAATCCCTGAATTGGCTATTCATCTTTAATAGCATTTTATCATTGTTTCTCGGTTTGTTACATTTATGAACAAAGAGCATCGCAGGCAAAGCGAGCTGCTTATAGCAATTGCCTTTGGGATGTTTACAATTGCGAATATCGGTACATTGCTTCGACGCAATCTTGTAAGCTGAAGTTTTCGCGCAGGCCTAACTCGCTGCGGGTCTTCTCCGTCTTTGGAACATAACGCTCAGCAAGATGACCGGGTTTATGTTGCTTAGCAATCTTTACGGCGACGGAATGTCCTTTCAGATGCCCGGCCACATCGGCAACAATATGGGCTATATCTTCAATGGAATAATCATTTTCAGATCCGACATGATAAGCATGTCCGGGATTTCCATTAGACAAAATGCGAAGCAACCAAAATGCCAGGTCTGCCCCATACATATAAGAACGAAATGGCGTCCCATCTCCCTGAACATGAATGACTGGACCGTCTATAGCATCCTTCACAAAATTTCCAATTGCGAAATGCGCATCCATGGGAAGGTACGGTCCTGCAAAAGCGAAGCATCGCGCTATAATTGGAATAATGCCATGAGTGCGGTAGTAAATTGCGCAGAGCAACTCAGCGTATCTTTTGCCTTCGCCGTAAGCGGATGTAGCTGCAAGAATATTTGGGCCACCACTATATATCTCTGGAATATGAGTCAGCTCAGACGGTTGACGCCCATAAACTGCACCTGAACTGGTAAATAAAAGTCTTGCCTGCTTACAAGTTCTCGCAAAATCGAGTACTCGGCGCGTACCCTGAGTAATCGTATCCAGCATTAATAGAGGATCACCTTCGTTCAGTTTTGCGCTCGCCTCAGTGGCAGCATGAATAATGTGAGTAAAGTGACCACTCGGAAACTCAAAATTTCGCACATCGCCGCTGACAAAACGTAAAAAAGGAAGCCTCGCAAAATCCGGGTTGCGCTGCTGAAACTGTGCTGGATTTCGGCTGAGGACCGTCACTTCGATTTGCGCATTATGGTGTTGATTCGCCCACTGAAAGAGGCGCAAAAGCCAGGATCCAAAAAAACCGGTCCCACCGGTAAGAAAGACCTTGCCAAATTGCAGGGACTTCCACACTTCCTCGGCTTCCCCACCGGACACAGAGGAACACGCACGCTCAAAATCACGAGCAAAAAAAGCTTCTAGTTTAGTTGTTGGTACCATTGGATCGTCTTTCGCAGTCCGTCGTCAAAACCGTACTTAGGTTGCCACCCCAACTGAGACTTTGATTTGGTGCTATCTAAACACTGAACCGGTATTTCGTTATTAGCTTCGTTTAGGATTCGCGGCTGCAATTCGGTCCTATTCATCATCGTAAGAATCTTATCGACGACTTCAATAACGTTTAACCGTAATCCATACGAGAAGTTAAACGCCTCTCCAATAAATTTTGTGCTCCCAGACGATCCAAGCATGGCTTCAGCCAGCGTCAGGTAAGCCATTGCACCATCTTCCGCATAAATATAATCCCGAATAAACTTCCCGTTGCTTCGAATCACGGGCGAACGATTCTGCAGAACATCTCTAATCGTTCCCGGGATAATACGACTATAGTTCAAGTCCCCAGCGCCAAAGAAATTTCCACACCGAGTGATTGCTGCAGGAACGCCATAACTCTTCGCATAGGCCTGGGTAATCAAATCCGCGCAGCTCTTCGATACATCGTAAGGATGCTCACCAGCCAATGCAAAGCTCTCGTTGTATGACTCGCCTTTTAAATTGCCATAGGCTTTGTCAGAAGAAGCAACTACGACTCTTTTTATTTTCTTTTGATGGATCCGAGCTGATTCCAGAATATTCCAGGTGCCTTCAATATTTGTTTTAAAGGTCGCGACGGGATTCCGATTCGCAGTTCCTACGATTGTCTGTGCCGCAAGATGAAAAACAGTATCAATTTCATATTCGTTGAGGATGCGTTCGATCAGAAAAAAATCTTCAACCCCACCGCGAACAGTGACTACCTTCGAGTGAAGAGACCACTCCGGACTAGCATCATAGAAAAGAGAACGCGGCACTGAGTCACGTACCAGAGCGACAACTTCAGCACCACTGTCAACGAGGAAGCGCGTTAAATGCGAACCGAGAAGACCCGTAGCGCCTGTGATAAATACCTTTGACTCTTTCCAGGAAGTTGAGGCACGATGAGATAAATTTTGAACCATGTTACAGGTTTTAATCAAGCTATGAAAAAAATGCAAAACATTCCTGTTTTTATTTTGGCTGGCGGTCTAGGCACGAGGCTCTCTGAGGAAACTCACTTGAAGCCCAAACCCATGATTGAAATTGGCGATACACCTATTCTGCTTCATATCATGCGGTGGTACTATTCTTTTGGATTTGACGATTTTATTATTTGCGCTGGTTATCGGTCTTGGGAGGTCAAACAATTCTTTTTGAACTATGTTTATCGCCTCAATCATATCATGATCGATAATCGACAATCGAACGACCGAAAATTTTCGACCTTCGGCGAGAATAATACTCAGGAACGATGGCGAGTGCGAGTCATTGATACTGGGCAAAATACGATGACAGGAGCGAGAGTCGCACGCGCATTTGACGAAACTTGTCGCGAGGAAAAGATCTCCCACTTCGCAGTGACTTATGGAGACGGCCTGACCGACGCCAATCTAATCAACGAAATGGAATTCCACCAAGGACACGGCCGAATTGGAACCGTCCTAGGAGTTCCAGCAATGGCTCGTTTTGGAGAACTGGATGTTCAATCCGGAGGTAAAGTCACCGGCTTTCTTGAAAAGCCCGAAGATAAGCAAGGTTTAATTAACGGCGGATTCTTCATCTTTAATGCAAAATTTCGGGATTACTTAGATACTGATGAAAGCTGCATTCTTGAGCGAACTCCCCTGTTCCAACTAGCACAAGACGGACAGCTTATGACTTACGAGCATCGTGGATTCTGGCGCCCGATGGATACACTGAGAGATAAGATGTTCCTTCAAGAGTTATGGGACGCAGGAAAAGCACCATGGTACCCCAGAGATTCTCGGTAATTCTCTCACATCTTGCCGATTCTGCTTTAAGGGTCTAGAATCACGCCAGCAGAAAAACACAAATGGTACCAAAAGCAAAAATTCTCATCACTGGGGCAACCGGATTTATCGGATCGCGATTAGCTTTATATTTGGCTAATCTGGGACACGATGTTCACGGATTAGGGCGAAGCAAAAACACTCAGACGCATCCCTTCCAAATGCACTGGATCGATAATGCTTTTGAAGAACTGAGAGACCTTATAAAGTCGATTCAGCCCGATTGCTGCTTTCATCTGGCAACTCACTTTAAAGCTCAACACTCTTACGAAGATATTCCTGCTATGATTGACGGCAATATTCGCTTTGGGACACTCTTAGCAGACGCCCTGGTTCAAGCAAACGTCCCATTGCTTGTAAATACAGGGACTGTTTGGCAAAATTACGAAGGAAAAGAATATTCGCCTGTTTGTTTATACGCCGGCATGAAACAAGCCTTTGAAGACATTTTGAAATACTATTCGGAACTCCACCCACTCCGTGTGCTCAATCTCAAACTCACCGATACTTATGGTCCGGGTGATCAACGCAGAAAACTGCTCAATATTCTGAGAGAGTGCACTCTGGCAGGAAAGCCGTTCCAGACTTCAGACGGAGAAAACTGGATAGATCTTATTCATGTCGAAGATGCAGTGGCAGGCTTCACGCAAGCCTGGAAAATACTCCGAGAGTCTTCGGAAGCGTTTCAATCTTATCGTCTCACCTCGGGACACCCTGTAAAAATTAGAAACCTCGTCGAACTTTTCCAAAAGGGCGCCGGTAAAAATATCGAGATTCAATGGAACGCACTCCCACAACGACCAAGAGAAATGCGGGAACCGTGGGACGCCGGCCCTGTACTCCCTGGCTGGAAAGCCAAATGGTCTTTGCAAGATGGAATTAGAAATATTATGAACTGAACGCGTGAGCATTCGAATGTAGGTAGGTAAATTAAAACTATTATGTCAAAACTCATCTCTGTCGTAACAGCTTGTTATAATGAAGAAGAAAATGTCGAAGCTCTTTCCGAAGCGGTAAAAGGGACTTTTGCGAAACTGCCTCAGTACCAGTACGAGCATATTTTCATAGATAACGGGTCCAAAGATAAAACACCTCAGATATTGAAGGCTATTGCTGCCCGCGATAAAAATATAAAAGTAATTTTAAATACCCGAAACTTTGGCCATATTCGTTCACCTTATCATGGTCTATTGCAAGCCCGTGGCCAGGCGGTCATCAGCCTCGTTGCCGACTTTCAAGATCCGCCCGACATGATTCCGGAACTACTAAAAAAATGGGAAGAAGGTTGCCAAGTCGTCATTGGTGTCAAAAAAGGCAGCGAAGAATCCCTGTTGATGTATGCCATTCGCAAATTCTACTATTATCTGATTAATACGCTCTCTGATACTCCACTGGTCAAAAATTTCACAGGCTTTGGACTGTATGACCAAAAAGTCATTCATACTCTTAGACAAATCGACGACCCCTACCCTTATTTTAGGGGTTTGGTAATGGAGTTAGGTTTTTCACTATGTCAAATTCCCTACCTACAAAAAGCCAGACGGCGAGGGATTACAAAAAACAACTTCTACACTCTCTACGATATGGCGATGCTGGGAATTACGAACCATTCTAAAGTTCCTCTCCGGCTTGCTACCATGATTGGCTTTGCCGCTTCGGCCGTTGGTTTGATGATCGGTTTCATTTTTTTGATCCTAAAATTAATTTATTGGCAACAGTTTGTCATGGGTACAGCGCCATTATTGATTAGCGTTTTCGTGTTCTCTTCTATACAACTCTTCTTTATTGGAATTTTAGGTGAATACATTGGCTCGATTCATACACAGGTACTGAAACGACCGCTGGTAATAGAGAGGGAACGTATTAACTTTGACTAAGATTGGCATTGCGTTAGCCGCCTACAAACCCCACCCTGACTACTTTTACGAGCAGCTCTTGTCTATTCGCAATCAAGAGTATCAAAATTGGAATTGTATTGTCACTCTTGATTCGCCTGTCAAAGACCTCAGGAAAATGCCAAAGTTAGAGTCTTTTCTAACCGATTCAAAATTCATATGGATTGAGAATGAAGTTCGCCTTGGTGCCAAAAAGAACTTCGAAAAAGCGATTCAAAAAGTCCTAGATCTCCACGTTGATGCTATTGCATGCGCAGACCAAGACGATATCTGGTTTCCTAATAAACTGGCAGTATGTTTAGACTTTTATAAAGAACTACCCTCTTTAAGTTTGGTCCATTCGGATATGAATTTATTGATAGCAGACAAAATCAGCTATGAAACCGCATGGAAATTAGAAAAACGGGGGGTGAAGAACTCAAGACCTAGACACTTTATCGTTCGCAACATGGTTGCCGGTTGCTCGATGCTCTTTGATGCCAATCTAGCCAGAAGATTTCCTGTTATCCCTGACGGTGTTCATTATCATGACCACTGGTACCCTTATCTAGCCGCCCGTTACGGGAGAGTTGTTCCGATACCAAAAGCCCTCTATGCCTACCGTCAGCACGGAAACAATGAACTGGGAGTAACTCCCTTCAAAAGCCTTCTGTATGTCCCCAATAACTCACCCGGAATTCTAGAAAAATGTCGAGCCAACTGGAATAAATCGTATAGCTTCGCTTTGAGTGTCTCGCAAACCGACGGCCCTCTTCCTTTTTTGGATCGTTTAGTTTTCATTTATCCGTGGGATTTTGGAATAGGATTTTTGATACTCGGTCTAATAAATCTGAGAAAGGATCCTGCCATCGCTCGAGCCTGTTTTTCCAGAGCGATTGGCAAAGTACTTGAAATTCCTTCTTTAATTCGACAGCAACGATCCGTTAGACCGTAGGGCATACCGATCGCAAATAGAGATTCACACCCTCTTCGACTGAACCATCATGAACTTTCTTTTTCTGTTCGATGACAATGCAGCGCTGGCAGTTTTGTTTCACCGCCTCCGGACTGTGGGTAATGAGCACTATAGTTCGCCCTGCCTGATGCATTTCTCTTACTTTATTAATGCATTTGATCTGAAATCCGGCATCGCCCACAGCAAGAATTTCATCAATCAAAAGAATGGGGAACGGCAAGTGGGCGGCAATAGAGAAGCCCAACCGAACTAGCATTCCACTCGAGTAGTTTTTCACGGGCATTTGGATCATTTCGCCCAGCTCCGAGAACTCTAAAATTCCTGCCATCGCTTTCTCTGTTGCTTTCCTTCCAAGCCCCAAGATAGCAGCGTTCAAAAATATATTTTCATACCCCGACAAGTCTCCGGCAAAGCCAGCACCTAATTCGATGAGAGGAGCGATTTGCGAATTAACTTCAATGGTTCCACTCGTAGGACTATAAATTCCACAAATGAGTTTCAAGAGGGTACTTTTGCCGGCACCATTTCGGCCCATGATTCCAACAAACTCCCCCGGGTAAATGTCAAAACTGATATCTTCTAAGACTGTAAATTCTTCTTTAATGCCAAATCGAAGTTTTCCTTTGAGAATGTCCACCAACATCGTCTTGACGCTTGTCGGACGATCGTCCCAGAAACGAAAATCTTTCCTGACGTCTTTTATACTAATTACAGGGGTCGTCATATATTTTCCACAATCTCACGCCTGCCGAATACTAAAACCAAATTACCAATCAAATAGAAAAATACGCACCAGAAGGCGACAGTAAGTAGTTCAACTCGAGTAGGCCAAACTCCCTGCGCCATGACTTTATGGATGGCTATAAAAACCGTCGCTAAAGGGTTGACCTCGATGATCCAGCGGTGTTTGTTCGGGATCATTCCTTCTTCATAAATCACTGGTGTAGCATAAAACCAGAGTTGAAGAATAATCCCCATTAAATGCCTTAAATCTCTAAAAAATACGAACAAAATGCTTAGGATAAGCGAGACAAAATAGGCGATAAGAAAAAGTGCAAGTAGTAAAAACGGGAGACAGAGCACTGAGAGGCTAAGGGGAACATCTGTAAAAACTGACGCGCCTATCAAGACAGGAATTGCTAAAAATAGGGTTGTTAAATTGGTAAGAGCATTCACATAGGAAAATACTTGAATAGGAATCGGAACTTTCGAAACAATTCCCCAATTTCCAACAATGGACTCCATACCTTCAAGCACGGTCTGGTTGAAGAAAGCCCAAGGCATCACACCACTGAGTACGAACGCCAAATAGTGGGGAATTTGTACTTTCAAAATAATTTTAAATACAAAATAATAAACAAATCCCATCGCAGTGGGAGATAGAAGGGTCCAAAATATTCCCACAATCGACCGTCGGTACTTTATCTTCAGATTTCGACTGACAAGGTTGAAAACCAAAAATTTCTTTCTTAAGCAGAAAGGATCAAATAGAAGGGTGTTAAGAGTAGTGCTTTTTGATGACATTGCAGACAATCCTAAGTTCCTTATAATACAATTTATTTTTCGATATATCCATTCTAGATAGCAATCGGCATTCCTTTTTTTGCCCAAGCAGCTGCGCTAGATCGCTTCAGATGAACGTTGACTAACCTAGCATTTATACGATACCTAAAACTTTGTGGCAAATTCATCTATAACTCGTCGAGTATTGGTTCTAGGGGGGCACGGAGACATTGGAAGCGCAATCGTCCAACGATTTCGTGAAGCTGGCGATCAAGTGACCAGCCTTGGCCGCCAGGATCTTGATCTCACCAATCCAAAGGCAATAGATAGTTACTTTGCTACTCATTCGAAAGAATATGATGTACTCGTCCAAAGTGCCGGCTGGAATAATCCAAAGAAGGTAGAAAGCGTTTCCCGGGAAGACATCGAAACAGCGCTTTCAGTGAATACCCTGGGATTCCTATACACGGCACAGGTTTTGATCCCGTCTTTTAAAGAAAGAAAATCAGGATCCATATTAGCCATTTCCTCCCTCTACGGCTCCTTTTCTCGCGTTGGTAGACTAGCCTATTCCACCGCCAAGCATGCCCTAAACGGAGTTGTCAAAACCTTAGCGTTGGAATTGGGACCTTTTAATATTCGAGTCAATTCTATCTCCCCGGGGTTTATTGATACGAAATTGACTCGCAAGAATAATGATAGCGATACTATTCGCTCGCTGGAGAGAAAGATACCTTTAGGAAATAAGCTCGGACAACCGGAAGACATCGCTCACATCGCCTATTTTCTTTGTTCCTCGCAGAATAACTTCATTCATGGACAGGACATTGTTGCGGACGGCGGCTATTCAATTGGAGGGTTTCAGGAGTGAATCCATCAACATTTAAAATTCAAGAAAAGGAGTTTTCTCTAGAGATACCACCCATCGCTGACAAAATTCGATTTGAAGTAAAATCTGTTCCAAGACCCTATTCTGTTATTTTTGACACAAACGAAAAACCCGGAAAGACTGTCCAGCAAATCCTCTCGGAAGATCCAAACTATCTTCTACTAATCGACGAAAGAGTTTGGGAGCTTTACGGCGACTGCATCACTCATCCAAGTAACAAAATTTTGAAGGCAAAAGCGACCGAAGATTTTAAGACGGTTGACGGCATGCTCTCTGTGGTTGACTTCATGAATTTTAATAAACTTACCAAGGGAGAAAAGCTGGTAGTTGTCGGCGGCGGAATCATTCAGGACGTAGGAGCCTACGCGGCCGCAACATTTAAGCGGGGCATTCCTTGGGTCTATTTTCCAACAACGCTTTTATCTCAGTGTGATAGTTGCATTGGCGGAAAAACGGGGCTTAACTACAAGCAGACAAAGAACCAGATCGCCCTTTTTTCTGCTCCATCACAGATTATAATTAATTGCGGTTTTTTAAAAACCCTGAGCCAACACGAAATTGTATCGGGACTAGGCGAGGTTATAAAACTACATATTACGGGTGGAAAACCTGGAGTCGAGAATTTTCTAAGAAATTTTCAGGGGGTGGACACTCTCACTAACGCACAGGCATTAGCGCTAGTCCTTGGCTCCCTTGCTGTTAAAAAAGCGGTAGTCGAGGAAGATGAATTTGAGCTTGATCTCCGAAGAAGTATGAACTACGGGCATACGATCGGACACGCGCTTGAGGTCATTTCCGAGTATGAAATTCCACATGGGATAGCAGTTACGATGGGTGTTCTCATTGTCAACGAGTTAAGCGTCCGAAGGAATCTCTTACCCCGAAAAGAATCGGACTTGATCAAAGGGATGGCATCAAACCTGATTCCAGCTCACTTAAAAAAGAGAATTCTCAACGTTGATAGCGAAAAACTCAAAAGTCTTTTGAAAAAAGACAAGAAAACGACAGGAAATACTGTCAATTTCGTGATCCTTCATTCGATCGGCCAGATGAAATTTTTGTCGCTCCCTCTTAACGATGAGCTTACTTCTGAAATTAAAACGATTATTCAAGAGGTATTTCATTGAGTCTTCAGCGCTATGCTTTGCTTCTAGACTTCGGTGCTTCACGAATTAAGTCTATTCTCTTGGACTTATCGACAGGAGAATTTTCCCATCCGCAGAGCCAGCCCACTTCGCCCAATCTCGTCCAAGCTCAGCTGAGCGAAAAAGCTCAGAAGTACGAAGTTTCTTTGGATACTATTAAGTCCACGTTCTTAGGTTTGTGCAAAACCTATATACAAGACCTTAATTTCTCTGTTGAAAAAATTCTCATTTGCAGTGAAATGCATGGCTTCATAGTCACCGACGAGAATAACAAACCCCTTACTCCCTATATCAGTTGGAAAGACCAACGGTCACTCGAAGGCAGTGGGGATACATCCACTTTCGCCCAAATTAGCAAAGACTGTTCTGGTTTTTATAAGAGCATTACGGGAATGCGTCTGCGTCCCAGTCTTCCCTTTTCTAATTTCTACCACTTAGCGCAGAATGCGGATCTACCAAAACCATGTAAAATTATTTCGCTACCAGAATGGCTATCGATCTGCGTCGACGCGCACAGGAATATTGCACACGAAACAATGGCTGCTGGTCTTGGATTCTATGACCTGAACACACATCGTCCCTCGACTCAACTGCAAGAATATATTCTCGAACGTACGGGCAAAAGAGTGGCTTTTAATGAAGTGACTGAGGCGGTCGTACCCAGTGCGACCATGAAATACCGGCAAAAACAAATTCCCGTATATCTGGGTGTTGGAGATCACCCTTGCGCAGTCTTAGGCGCGGGAAATCTTCCTTCAAAAACTATTTCTGTTAATATCGGAACCGGCTCACAAGTATCCATTATTGATTATCCCAACAAAGTTGAAATACTAGAGTATCGTCCCTATTTTGAAGGTCGGAGACTTGCGACCATCACTCATATTCCAGCAGGCAGAGCTCTGAACGTTTGTATGGTCTTTCTGGAAGACATTGCTAAAGCCTGCGGCGTCAATAACCTTTCGTTTTGGGACATTCTAACTACCCTTAGTATGGAAGATATTCTTAATTCCACTCTTAAGATGAATCTATCTTTTTTTCCTGGTGGATGGAATTACTCCTCCGGTGGATCGATTCAAGAAATACAGGAAGGTTCTCTTTCGCTTAAAAATTATCTCGCATCGCTAATCAGAACGCTCGCTTACCAGTATTGCGATCTTATAGAGAAAATCGATCCAGACCATGTCTTAAAGCAGATTATAGTAAGCGGCGGTATTCCTCAAAAGATCCCAGTTATTTCTGGAGTTATAGCAAATGTTACAGGCAGAGAAGTAAAGCAAGGACACGCTACTGCCGACGAAACACTAGAAGGTTTAAAAAACCTATCGACGATGACCCAAGAAAACCAAAAGTTGCAGGCAAAATGGGAAACATGACGCTCGAATACTACTCCCACTTTATTTTTGATTTAGATGGAACTCTCATTGATTCTGCCGATGAAGTTCTATCCTGTCTTGGGAAAGCGTTCGAACTGAGCGGCCACAGAAATCCTATTTCTGCAAACTTGAATGTAATGAAGAAATTCATAGGCCCCCCTCTTGATAAAATTATAAGTTCTATCAATCCTTCTTTGAGCCCTCAAGAAATCGTAGCAATTGCAAAGGAGTTCAAGACTTTGTATGACAACTCCGACTACACAAAGACGTCTGTATTCGAAGGTGTATCTCCTCTTCTGGAGACTCTTCATTCTCGAGGGATCTACACCTACATCGCGACAAACAAGAGAGAATTCCCAACACGAAAAATAATCGAAATAAAAAAACTTGGACCCTTTCGAGACGTGGTTTGCCTTGACAGTAGCAAATCCGTAAGCTTAACTAAAACCCAAATGTTAGAAACAGTAGTTAGGAAATGGTCACTTCACCTGCCCGAAGTCATAATGGTAGGAGATTCAAGAAGTGATCTATTGGCTGCCCGAGAAGTCGGTATTCACTCAGTGGCAGTACTTCAAGGATATGACGAGAGTTCATCCCTTCTAGAATTAAAGCCTAACTTTGTGGTTAATGGTGTAGTGGATCTCTTAGAAATGCTATAAGCTTGGTCATAATAACAACAGGGAGAGTACTTGCTCATGAATCGGGATATTTTTGATGGTTTGTTTGTTTTAGAATTGGCCAATAATCATTGGGGAAAGCTGAGCCGAGGTCTTCGAATCATTTCTGATTACGGCAAAATCGTTCGGTTCAATAACGTACGCGCCGCCATAAAACTGCAATTCCGAGATGTCGATAATTTTATTCATAAAGACTTTCGTAATCGAACCGACATTCGTTATATTAAGAAAACCATCGACACTAAGGTTTCCAACGAAGACTACGCAACCATGGTCAAGAGCATAAAGGAAAATAACTGCATCCCCATGTGCACACCCTTCGACGAAGTTTCGGTTGACCTTTGCGAAGAACTAGGAATCGAGATTATCAAGATTGCAAGTTCTGATATTAACGACTGGTTCCTCATCGAAAAAATTGCTAGCACACGAAAGCCAGTTATCTTTTCTACCGGCGGCTCCTCACTCAAAGACATTGACGATCTAGTCAGCTTCTTCGAAAAGAGACATATTCCGATCGCAATTAATCATTGTGTTTCTATCTACCCGTCCGAAGATAATGAAGTCGAAATCAACCAAATTGACTTTCTAAGAAATCGTTATCCTAATCATACTATCGGATATTCGACTCACGAATATCACGATTGGAGCTCTTCCGTAATGATGGCCTATGCCAAGGGTGCTCGGACCTTCGAGAGACATATCGATATTGATGATGGAGTTATTCCTACTGCTAAGTATAATTCGCTCCCAGAGCAAGTAGACACATGGTTTAAAGCCTGGCACAAAGCCGTCGAAATGTGTGGTCCTGTAGGCCTAACTAAACGCACACCTCCGGAGAAGGAGATCAAGTATCTGGACTCCTTGGTGCGAGGACTCTATCCAAAAAGAGATTTGCCAGAAGGCCATGTTCTCACCGAAGCCGATGTATACCTGGCCATTCCGCTTCAGAAGGGTCAAATCTCCTGCAGAGAATTTATGCGAGGTGAAGTATTACTTCGCGCCGTCAAGCAAGATGAACCTATCAAAATAGATGACATCGGTAGCCCTTACGCAAATAATGAAAAGTTGAAAAGAGCAATTTACGAGAGAGGGTTGTAGTAGTAGTTACCGCTGAGTGAGAGGGGACTAGCTTGCTTAGATCCCGTATCGGGGACGTCCATCCATGGGCTGCGCGCGCCTCTTCGGGCTTCGCCCTGCGAACGCCTCCGGCTGGCGCGAGCCCCCTCTAGGGATCTAAGCAAGCTAGTCCCTCCATTCAGTGGTACCGATACTGCGGACCTAGTCTCAAATTGCTTTTCAGACTTTTTTCGCCACCTTCAGTTTGGTACGCCCCCAAAGGGGCGACATTTCAATGTGGTGCTTTAAGATTACTGCTATCAAATTCCAACAGCATTCTTGAGATCGTGGTAAATTCTCTTTAGTACCCAGTATCCCTTCCGAGCTATAAGGTATGATAATTCAGCGTAGGTGGTGGGATTCTTTTTCTCAAGCTGAATGGGTTCGCCATTTTCATCCATAACGGGATTACCATTTAAATCGATGAGCGTACCGTCTTCAGTTGGAATAAATTGCCCGTCGGGAAGCAAAGATCTATTAAAAGAGACGTCTCCTCTTGAGAATCTATCGTAACCGAAATCACCCGTATGCGGTTTCAATTCTTGAAGTTTTGAATCTTCTCCATTTTGATCGACCAATTTCATTACTTGGTCTAAGCTTTCTGAAGTAAACAGGTACGGCGGTTGCGACGCCACATCAACAAATTGTATTTCTTTCTCTAAGAGCGCCTTACGATCACTCCGAATACCATAATAACGCCGAGCTATTTTATAGATCGAATAGCCCTTGTACCGCCTTACAAAAAAACCATAGAGAAGCGAAGAGTTGAATACCTTGAATCGATCATCAATTCCCATATGAAGAGATTCTTGTTCAGCTCTTTTTCTAGAAAAGAGCCCTTTATTCTCCATTGATAGTTTATAATATCTTTCGATATCCCAAAGAGTTTCCCTAAAGAATATATTCGTCTCAAGAAGAAAATTATAAATCTCGTAGAAATCCGACTCACTCATTTTTTCTCTAGGATCTTTACTAATTCGCCCCAGTTTCACTTGATCAAAAAGTTTCTGATGCATGGTATTAAGCATCCTGAACTTTTTGCGATCATTGTGTTCCAACAAATAAAGTGGATCGCTCTTCTGCAAAATTCCTTTTCCGATAAGAAACTTTATTTGTCGAATCCATCCCAGAGTCCAAAAGTACTCAGTAAAAACGTTGTGTTTTTTGGCAGCTCTCGACCAGTGATCATTATCCCCTTCTATTACTTTATACCAAACAATGGGATAGTTAAAACAGGTCGTTACCCTTCCTGAAAAACAGAGAAGATATGCCGTCACGTGACTATAGATCAGACCAATCTTAGTCACAGTTTGGAAATCAAAGTCTCTTACAAGAGAAGTCCGCAAAATCTGGTTAGACATCCCCGCCATCACGTACCAGCAGCCATTATGCAAGGCCAGATCCCGAACATCCCCAGTCCATTTTTCGTTATGCATCCTGAGGACAGCTTCGCTCGTGATCTTTCCCTTTCGGCCTACAACAGCAATATTGTGTTGAAGGAAGTCGTGCACATTCGTCTCGAGCTCGCGAACTACCGTTTCTAGATTTTCAAAAAATGGAACATCGTCATCGCCCAAAATCCAAGTATATTCTCCATCGCAATTCTTGAAACTCCGAAAGACATTTTCTTCCGCAGAGGAGACATGCTCGGTATAATTTAATAGCTTGAAGTTTGGAAAAACGTCTGAATATTCAGCTACAACTTGGAGAGTAGAATCTTTCGAGCAATTATTTGCTATTACAAGCTGAATTCTATGATCTTCCGCTAATACCCCCGACTCTTTAAAGAGGCGGAGCAACTGCCTCAGATAGTGCCCTCGATTGTAAGTGGGGATTAAAATAGTTAATAGGTAATTCTTTGATTCCATTTTTCTTTTCCCTGAAATTGGCCAGGAAGTCTTTTCATTTGACGAATCAGTTTATCATTCAACTGGTCAGGCACTTTATTATGAGCACGGTACCGATCTCTCACGATAAGATAAGATTTTCTTAAAATCATATAGGACAGCTCGGCAAAACTCTTTGGCCGCTTTCCTTGGAGTGCAGCTGCCTCGCGGCTTTCATTCGCGATGATCAGCAATTCTTCTACCTTCTCCTCCAGGTTCCGTTCGTCTTCAGCGTCAGCGTCAGGATCGGGCTTCCTATTCCATTCAGAATCCATAAATAGTGCATAACTTCCCGCTTCGTCAACAAAATCTGAAGTCCTCTCTAGGATTCGAAGCCGCTCAAGTGCACCTTCCAGAGTCTGGGCAATATAAAAATAGGGTGGACACTCGACAACGTCGACATACCACAACTGCCATTCCAGATATTTTTCTTGTCCGTTATAAACACAGAAATACCTTGTTCCAATACGATAGATCGAATAATTTCCGTATCGACGAACAAAAAACCCATAAAGAATTGTTGAACTGCAGTTTTTGATATTCTCGTCTAGCTTCTTGGCGAGATTAGATTCAACTTTCAACGCTTCCTCGCGTTGCTTCTTTTTAGCTGCGCGAACGAAACGCCATTTCAGCGCGCTTTTACCTTTGGCCTCTGGAATCAAAGGCAACTCATAGTAGGTCTCCAGATCCCACAGAAATTCTCGTAATAAGTTCGAGGTTTCCATAAGAAAATCGACCATTTCATAAAATTCTGCCCGACCTATCTTTTGTCGCGAATCCGTAGTTTTTCGGCTTGCTTTTACCTGGTGAAAGAGCTTCTCACAAACATGATAGACCAACCTGAACCGAACATAGTCATTCTGGTCCAACATATAAAACAACGAATATTTATCAAATATATTTTTACTGATGAGATATTTTAACTGCCGTATGAACCCGAGCGTCCAGAAATACTCATCAAAAACATCATGCAATTTTGAAGCTTTCTTCCAATGTTGGTCGTCATGGTAGGAGAGTCTGTACCAAACCAATGGATAGTTAAAGCAAGTCGTTACCTTTCCATGGTAACATTCGATATAAGCTGTAACGTGGCTATAAATTAAACTAATGTTAGTGATAGGCTGAAAATCAAAAGCCTTAATATACCGGGTTCTCATTATCTGGCTCGACATCCCGGCCAAAACAAACCAATATCCGTTGTGAATCGCTATTTCGACTATATCAGCGCTGTGCTGCCCCCCTAGCATCCGAAGAGTAACATTGCTGGGAATTGTCGAATTTGGACCAATTACGGGTGAGTTGAATATGAGAAAATCGTGACAATTTTTTTCTAATTCTTTTAGTACATTGTCGAGCGTCTCAAGGGCTGGGAGATCATCATCACCTAAAATCCATGTGTATTCTCCCATACACTCTTTGAAACTTCTAAAAACATTTTCCTCAGCTGTACGGACATGCTCTTCGTAATTAATCGCACGAAGATTGCTTATGCGGTTTTCATATTTTTGGATAACACTAATTGTATTGTCCTGCGACCGATTATTAGCAATTACTACCTCAACTTTTGAGGGGTCATTTAGAATGCTGGAGCCACTTAGCGATTTTAAAAGTGTATCTAGGAAGCGCCCTCGATTGTATGTAGGAATCAGCACCGTCAGCAAAAGGTTTTTATTCATTGTAGACTATCCCGATATCGTTCATTTCTTTTTCCCCATGCATCGTCAGGTTTTCCCATTTTTTGCTAGGGACTTTTCTAACAAAAAGAACATTAATTTTATAGTTTTTATTATTCTTGGCCGCTGCAAATAATTCTATCCTCAACGAACTTAGAGCATTAGATTTTTCTCTTTGAATCGTAATCCGGAAAAACTTCGCATCACAAACTTGTAGGACCTGAGAAAGAATCGAAGTCCGTAATATAATCCGCCTCCCAGAGGAAGTAAAACCTTCTTCAACCCCGGCAGGTAGATATCCACGTTTTTTGAGATCACACGCGTTTTTGATCTATTGATAGCATCCAACTCATTATAGACCGCATCAAGTTGTTTATTCAGAATTTCATTCTGATCCCGTAAAATAAAACAATTTTCACAGGCGGTCTTAGGGAGAGCGCCACCTAACTTGAGCACCGACTTTTGCCCATTTTGGTCCACCTTTTTTCCTTGGGAGATCTCCAAAAACAGATCTAATTGCTTAGAAAAATCAGATTTCACTTGTTCGTAGTGTGCTGGCATTAGATGAACCGTGGATTTCGCACGTTCCAACTCTTCTCCGGATTTTCCTAAACCCCAGGCTAGGCCATTCATCCCTAGTTCGAGTTTTTCATAATCCGAACGGACGTGGCTTCCATCGGGAATCACTACCACAGGACACCCGCACATAATCGCTTCGTAGGCTAAAACGCTACTATTATCAAAACAATAGAGAACTCGGCTAGCACGAAAGAGTTTTCCCAGTTCCCTTCGGGGTGGGGTTTGACGGGTAATTTCAAACACAACCTCTTTGTTAAAATACCCTTCTTTATAAGTGGATTTGCCCACGTAGAAGCACTCTAGATTCCGTCCCTCAAGAGGCCTACCATCGTTAAAGAACAGTTCTTGATCTATAGTTGGGAGATAGAGTTTTCCAGCCAGGCTATTTTTTATATGTTCTTTATAGACGTCAGAGTAAGTAAAAACCCACTCCTTACTATCATAGACAAAAGATCCACCCAGCAATCCCGGCTTATTCAAAACCCAACGCGCTACTTTGGTTGCCCCAAGTGGATTTCCAAGTGCAGTCTCGGCGTAGACGGCCACAAATCCTTCTTGACGGACTTTTTTTCGAGCTTCATCCATCGAAATCAAAGGTGCCTGGAGCGATGGATCCGTTCTTTCAGAACCTGCAATATAAGAGGAATACCCGTTTTGATTGAGCAAGTCACAAAGGATATAGAGACACTTTACTCCAGCGGAATTCGTAACGTAATCAGGTGCCCAAATGATATAGCCCATACTTTGCTTATTCAAATTACGCTTGTCCAACAGCCTTTTCTAATTGATCAATCATATACTCCATCCGTTTTTCGTCCAAACCAGGATGGACACCAATCCAAAACGTTTGTTGCATAATCTGATCTGTTGCGGTCAATTCACCGCAAACTCGGAATTCGATATTTTCGTAAGCTGGTTGTTTCGTTAAATTTCCTCCGAAGAGAAGACGCGTTCCCACCTTGCTATCTTCCAAGAAAGTCGTAATTGATTCACGACTCAACCCAGGCGCACAGTGGATGGGGAATCCAAACCAACTTGGATTCGTTCCTTCGGTCGGTTCAACCGGAATTAATTTACCTTCCAACTTCGGCGACGATTTCACCCAATTGGATAGTTTCTTCCAGTTAGAACGACGGGTTGCTACGAATTTTTCCACTTTTTGAAGCTGAGAAACGCCGAGTGCGGCCTGCATATCGGTAACTTTGAGATTGTAGCCAATATTCGAGTACGTATATTTATGATCGTAGCCGCACGGGAGACTTCCAAGCTGCCATCCAAATCGCTTGCCACAAGTATTATCTTTTCCAGGATCG
Organism: Deltaproteobacteria bacterium; assembly: GCA_013286765.1. The sequence goes on along the minus strand of JABDFB010000002.1, from coordinate 19,646 downwards.
CACCAGCAGTCTCTTCCCCAGTCACGAATGCTCTCACCGATTCTTCTAAGCTGCGCGGACTTACTCATAACTGCGCCGCCCTCACCCATCGTAATATGATGGGCCGGGTAAAAACTCACAGTGGCGTAATCACCGAATGAACCCACAGGCGATTCACCAATAGTAGATCCCAGTGCATCACAACAGTCTTCAATAAGAAAGAGGCCTTCTTTTCGGCACCAATCCGCCAGAATATCCGAACGATAGGGATTTCCTAGCGTATGCGCCAAAACAACCGCTCGCGTTTTCGACGTCTTTGCTTCCATCACTTTTTCCGGCAAAGCGTTGATAGTCTTTAGATCGACATCGACAAAAACAGGAACCCAGCCGTTTTGAATAATTGGATTGACAGTTGTTGGAAAACCCGCGGCAACTGTAATTACTTCGTCGCCTTTTTCCAGTGGTTTTAATTTCATTTTTTTAAGAAAACTGGATCCCAAACAGCTTACGGCCAACAAATTAGCACTAGACCCGCTATTGACTAGAAGGGCTGGTACTTTTCTGCCAAAAAACCTAGGCAGTTTTGCTTCAAAATCTTTTGAATAGCGCCCAGCTGTCAGCCACATATCTAGCGATGCATCAATCAGAGACGATAGGTCCTGACTATCCATTACTTTTACTGTGGCGGGGATGTAAGTCTCACCTGGAATGAAATCCCTTTTTGAATAAGAGATCTCATAAAACGCTCTACTCTTTTCGAGAATTTCTGCCCTTAACTCTGCTGAAGTATTATTCTGTTGCATTTCTCCGGAGCTCCATCTCGTATGTCTATTTTTTTTTAAAGATGATAGCCGGCAGACTCAGCATCTTTTTTAAACGTTTCGACTGTCTCCAGACTTACCTTGGTCAAGTCCTTACCAACCTGTGATGTCTTATTTAGAATATCGAACGGCACTGTAATAATATGACAACCGCATTCGTCTGCCTGAAAAATATTCAATATCTCTCGCGTACTAGCCCAGAGTAGTTCAATATTAGAATCAGAGGCTTTGCAGATCTCGAGAGCCGCTTTCATCAATGGCATCGGGTCCCTACCAGTATCGGCAATTCGACCCGCAAAAACAGAAACTATCGAAGCTGGTCCACCTTTTAACGCCTGGCAGGACTCATGGACTTGAGCGAGTGTCAGTAGGGCTGTCACGTTGAGTTTTACGCCTTCACCAGCGAGGTCGCGAATCAGCTCGTACGAAGGTCTCCCTTTGGAATTCGTTACAGGAATTTTCACGTAAACATTTTTTCCCCAGGTCGTAATCTCCAGCGCCTGTCGACGCATTTCTACAAAATCGTCTGCAAATACTTCAAATGAGATCGGTTTGGTCTTAATTTGACTTAAGACTTCTTTACAATAGTTCCGATAGTCCTTAACCCCAGCTTTTCTCATCAGACTTGGATTCGTGGTCAATCCCGTAATTTGGGGATTTTTATTCATTTCCAGCATCGAGGCTAGGTCCGCACCATCCGAAAAAATTTTAATTTTAAGTCCAGAAATACCGTTCATGCGCCGCACATCTCCTATCAGTTAGAAGCCCCAGAACTCAAAGCCCGGGTAGAATAAACCAGGTCAAGACTAGATTGTCTAAAGACTATTATCAAAAATTCCTATGAATGCTAGAGATTTGTCTGTATACGCTCGCTCTCCTGATCCACATAGTGGTCGGGAAACAAGCTGCGTTCGATCACTTCAATAAGGGTATGTATGATCTTTATATGAATTTCCTGAATTCGGTCAGAACTTTTTCCGGGCGCCACGATTGACAAACTGCACAGATCCTTCACCGCGCCCCCCGTCCGTCCTAGCAGTCCGATTACCGGCATTCCAATTTTACGAGCCGCTTCAATCGCATAAATCAAATTACGAGAATGACCGCTCGTTGACAAAACAAGTAATGCATCTCCTGCTCGAGCAAGGCCCAAGAGCTGTCGTGAGAAAACATATTCAAACCCATAATCATTGGCAACACAAGTCAGATGACTCGGATCTCCGAGAGCAAGTGCGCCCAAAGGCCGGCGATCTTTGCGATAGCGACCGGTTAGTTCTTCGGCAAAGTGCATCGCATCACAGTGGGAACCACCGTTTCCGCAGCTAAAAACGCGTCCTCCATTGCGAAAAGTTTCTATCAACAGCTTCGAGATAGAATTCAACTGCGAAAATGTAGCCGGCGACTCTAAAAACTCTGTGAGAACGTCTTTTGCTTCATAAAGCGATGTACGCCAAATGGATTCCAAATTTTATCCCCTCTGCGGTCAGCGACGAAGCATCCAGCCAAAAAGACATTTCGCCCCCTAGCCACCGAAGACTAAAGCTCGCCACTCGTCCTTTTCCATAACTCTCGCTTCTGGTCTTTTTAACCTACGGCAGTATTCATTGAAAATCAATTGTAGGTCCTTTTCAACCAAACCAGACAAAATCAATATTCCTTCAGGATGCAGTCGTTGCACTAGTTTTTCAGAATATTCTAATAATATCGGCCTTAAAATATTAGCTACGATAAATCGATAGAGTCGCGGTTCTTTGGACAAATAGGGTGAGAAATGAATTTTCTGATCAACCTGATTCAGACCCGCATTTTCTTTGCCATTAGACAGGGCCATTGGATCGATTTCGACCGCATCTACTTCGGCCCCCAGGAGGGCCATTCCCACGGCCAGTATTCCAGAACCGCTACCAAAGTCGAGTGCTCGCACTCCTTTGAGCGGATATTTGACCGAGAGTTTTCCTATTGCCTCTAAACAAAGCTGAGTGGTCTCGTGGGTGCCAGTGCCGAAACCCGCGCCAGGATTGAGTTTAATATTTTTCTTTGTCTGTTTCGATTGATCGATTTCGACCCAGGGAGGAACTACACGCCAAAATGGGGAAATCTCGATGCCCGCACCTGAGTTCAAGAATGTGGCTTTCCACTCGGCATCCCAATCCTGAGGTTCCTGCTCTTCCACTTTGCCCACAGTGATTTCGGGAATTTGTTTGAGGACCGAAGCAGCGCTCAAGGCCTGGGAATGCTCCGAAAAATAGAGCTCCGCCTTGATTTCCTCTTGCCGATCGATCCAATCTCTCTCGCTGGGCGCTTCTGCGGCGTCCAGTGTCCAAGCCTCTGTCTCAAAACCATTTTCTGACGCTTGATCGCTTAAAACAGTCCCTTCGTGTACCCCCAGTAAACTTGATTTGGAAAAACGATTCCAAACCCACTCGTAAAAGGCCTGGCGGTCGATGCTTTTTCCAAACTGTCCCGGTATTGAAACTTTTTGAGGAACAAGTACTGCAAGTTTATAAGTTGTTGTAGAGCTCCCAGGAACCATTTTCCCTCCTCACTCTTCTCTTTCACTATAAGTATCATGAACTATTCGCGTCATTAATCGTGACACTATTCTTGGCGCTATTTTGATACTGGCTGGGTCCTATCACAGAACTTTTTCTCCTCATACTGGGGACTGCAGAAAATCCTCCCCTTTTCCACCATTAGTGCCTCCTCCGCTCGACCCATCGCCGCCGCCTTGGCCACTATTCTGACCACCAGATGACGAATTATTCAAATCGCTCTTGTTATAAGTACTTTGTTCTTCGGCCGGTTCACTCCATTTTTGTGGAGAAGAATAATGACCGGGGTTCGCCTTCACGCCTCGATTGTTCCGATCATGGCTTCCACCCCCTCCACTCCCTCCACTCCCGCGACGAAATTTATTACTACCTCGGCGTCCCCCACGGGCGTTTCTTCTCGAAGCATTTCGATCTTGGCGATGTGGCCCAGATTCTCCAGTTCGCGAACTTGATCCATGTCCACTTCCACTTCCTAAGCGAGCAAGTGCAGCATCTTGTGCCGCCTGAGCCCTTAAGAAAGCCAATCGATCTTCTTCGTCCATACCTTCATCACTGCCACTGGCTGGAGCACCCACTGGATTTGTCGTACTATTGGCCTGCCCCATTTGAGATGGCGTCACATTACCTACCGAATCGGGTAAAGGATTGGGCACCACAGGAAGAATCACGCGCTCCGTACTCCCCATGCCGGCTTCACCCTGACTCTTGCTTTCTTGTTGGCCCCCCCTGCCCTTATCAGAGCGTTCGGTACGTTCACGATCGGCTGTTCGATCTGTTCGGTCAGCCCGCTCGCCACGATCACCCTTCTCGCCCCTATCTCGGTCTGTTCGGCCTCTATTCCGATCTCGATCTGAAAAGTCAGCAGAACGTTCGTTAGTTCGGCCACGTTCGGGACGCTCGCGTTTATCGGCCGTTACTTCAAATTGCTCAGGATGAAAATCGGTAACGGATTGCAAGTAAATCATCTTTCTGTAGCGTTTTTCGAGTTGATCCAAAGTCTCACGTTCGTCTATCGCCAATATATCGATAACATCAGAATGCGCCTGAACCAGAATCTTACCCACGTCGCGCTCAATTCCCTCTCGTTCGATTTCGCGCATCACTTCATAGGCTACCGTCTGCTTACTCTTAATAAAACCTTTGCCTTCGCAGTGCGTACAAGATTCGCAAAGAGCTCGCACAATCGTATCCCGCGTTCTCTTACGAGTCATTTCTATCAGTCCGAGCTCTGAAATTTTCATAATCGTTGGACGTGCGCGATCCCTCGACAATGCTTCCTCAAGAGCACGGTAGACGCGGTAGCGATTCTCTTCTTTTTCCATATCGATAAGATCGATAATGATAATCCCACCACAGTTTCTAAGCCGCAGCTGATAAGCGACTTCCTGGACTGCCTCGAGGTTTGTTTTAAGAATTGTGTCCTCGAGATTTTTCTTCCCAACATAGCGGCCGGTGTTTACATCGATCGCAACCAGAGCTTCTGCCTGGTCGATGACAATATACCCACCCGATTTTAGCCAAACTTTTCGCTCTAAGGCACGCGAGAGCTCAGTAGAAATTCCGTATGCGTCAAAAATTGGAATATCTCCATGATACAATTCTACTTTTTGCTTAAGTACCGGCATGAAGTGAGAAACAAACCGCTGCATCTCATTATAATGATATCGAGAATCAACGATGACCTTATCAATTTCTTCTGTAACCCAGTCTCTTACAGCTCGAAGTACGACATTTAGATCTTCGTAAACCAAAGCGGGCGCGGTCACTGTACCCGCCTTCTCGCGAATCTCAGTCCAGAGTTTTGTGAGGTAATCGATGTCCTGCTTAATCCTCTTTTCAGACTGCTGCTTTCCGCTGGCGGTACGAACAATAAAACCCAGATTCTTTGGGCGATTCTTCTCAACGTAGTCTCTTAAGCGCCTTCGCTCATCATCCCTTTCGATACGTCGAGACACACCGACATGATCGATAGTCGGCATACATACTAAATGTCGCCCCGGTAAACTTATATGGCAGGTTAGTCTAGCCCCCTTTGTTGCAATTGGATCTTTTGCAACTTGAACCAGAACTTCTTGCCCTTCTTTTAATAGATCTTGAATATTGGCCTGGGGCTTTATCGCCCGATAATTCGATTTTTGCCGAATCCGTCGATCTCGAAATCGCTGTGCACGAAATTCTGGCCTAGACTCTGAACGATCCGCTCCGGACACTGGCTGACTTCGTCGTGCCTCGCCTTCCCCCTGCACTTCCTGAGGCCGTCCCACTTCTGGATCAACAACTGTTGTTGTACTGGATGCACGATTCTGATCCCCATTGCTGGAGCTTAATGAGGCGGGACCTTCATCGTTCATTTGTTCGTGATATTGATCTGGATAATTTTGCTGGGATTGGACTTGAACCTGAGGCTCGTTAGCTGGCGGGCGACGTTTAAATTTTCCGCCCCTTCGTCCCCTACGATGCCGTCTTTGTCTTCCAGAATTTGCCTGTGAAAATTTACTTCCCGTCGAGTCGGCTGCTCCCGCATTTTCCGATTCACCGTCCGGACTAATAGTGCCTTCGACATCCTCACTATCTGAGTCTTCATCGCCATCACCATCACCATCATTTGGGTCTTCGCCTTCGGAGTCCGAATCAGAATCAGAACCTTTTTTATTTCCAGGCGATTGAGGTTCCGGGCCCATTTCTACGGGCTTTTTATCCTCATCGTCCTCCTCGTCATGGTCATCCTCTTGATTCGAATCTGGTTCGATTTCCCTCATTTGAGAAGTGGGCTCTCCCCCTTCTGAACTGGGCCCTTCTGTCTCGGATGGTTGAGCAGAAACTTCTCCTGCCTCTACGCTTTCTGGCGTAATTTCTCCTTCCGGATGGACATCGGCTAAAGGATGCTCTTGAGCTTGGCCTTCCTCCTCTTCCCAAATTTCAGAATGGACGTAAACATCGTCTACATATAAAAACGCGGCCTTCTCAAGACCGATATCCACAAAAGCCGCCTGCATTCCGGGCAGAACCCGTGTTACACGACCTTTGTAAATATTGCCTACAATTCCTTTTTCTGAAGCTCTTTCGATGAGTAGCTCTTGTATCTGGCCATCTTCGATCAAAGCGATTCTTGTTTCTGGTAAAGATGCATTGATGATTAATTCATTCGACATGGACACTCCCGTCAGTCGACCAGAGGCATACAAATGAAAACAGGGTATGGAAAGTCAGAATCACCAAAAGATAACGACGGTGATTCACTTCTTAAACGAACTGTTTGTAAAAACATTTTTTTTCGTGCTTGCGTAAAAAATTTTTCTAAGGGCAACTTGATGCTCCTACAAACCCTACCCATGGTTTCGTGATGCCCATGGTCTCAACATTAATTGCAATAAAATCTCCCAAATTGGTATGCGTCAAGCGTAGCGCTGAAAGTCTTCTTCAGCAGCCTTAAGGCCTCTTGAGTATTCCCAGACTTCACCGGGAATTCCTGCAAATTTCTTAATCCAAAAGGGGATGAGGAAATTAGTTCTCCTCCACTCCAAACTATTCTACAGGTCTTATTCATTTATATCTAAAGCAAAAAACTTTAGCAAATGCGACCTGGTTCAGTTAATCATGAAGATTCGCTATGCGCAAACCTTCCTGTTGACAAAGTTAGCGAATCCGACTTGACACTTCAAGTAAAAAGTAGGAACTGTTTTAGGGGGCAAGAAATGATTGAACCTATTAAGGATACCTGTGTGGATAAGCCTACTCGTCGCCAGTTTAACCTAAACGAAAAGCCAAATGAACCGATCACCGGCAAGCACCTAGCCTCAAAGATTGACCATACCCTTCTGAAGCCGGAAGCCACTGAGGCGGATATCAAAAAGCTCTGTGCTGAAGCCCTACAGTTCCAGTTTGCCACAGTCTGCATCAATCCAAACTACGTCCGATTAGCAGCGTCGCTTCTGCAAAAGTCTCCCGTCCGACCGATTACAGTAATTGGCTTTCCATCTGGGGTACTTCCCACTATCTCTAAGGTAGCTGAGGTTAAACAAGCCATTGAAGATGGCGCACAAGAGCTTGATATGGTGATTCAACTAACCGCACTAAAAGAGAAAGACTATTCATTCGTCTATGACGATATCCGGCAAGTCGTCGTGGCAAGTCGTCCGTATCCTGTTAAAGTAATTCTGGAAACAGGAAGTTTAACCGAGGACCAAAAGATCATCGGTTGTGCCCTATCCAAGGCAGCTGGCGCCGCTTTTGTAAAGACCTCGACCGGATTTGCAGGATCCGGAGCAACTGTTGCCGACGTAGAACTTATGCGTCGAATCGTGGGTTCAGAAATGGGCGTCAAGGCCTCAGGCGGAATTCGAACTCTCAATGACGCTTTAAAGATGCTGGACGCCGGCGCAACTCGCTTGGGCACATCGGCAAGTGTCAACATAATCGGTGAATTGCAAAATCCCCAAATGGGTTCAATGCCGGGCTCAAAACCGTCCACAGCAGCCTACTGACTTCACCTATGGGTACCGTCGAAAAGACCTGAAGAGAAAAGAAGAGAAGAGATAAACCTATGAAGAAATCGGTTAGTCGCGTGTTCTGGATAGTCCTAGATGGGGTTGGAGCGGGCGAATTACCCGATGCTGATCGATATGGAGACCAAGGTTCTAATACATTGGGAAATCTATCGAATCAGTTTCAGAAAAAAACAGGACGTACTCTTCAGCTTCCAAATCTGGCACAAATGGGAATCGGAAATCTCACCTCCGTATTAGGAACCCAACCGCTTAAACCCGGCCAAGGTTTTGGAGCCTTCGGCCGAGCTGCCGAACTTTCTGAAGGCAAAGATACCACTTCCGGGCACTGGGAGATGGTAGGTCTACCAGTCAGTGATCCATTTCAGGTTTTCCCCAAGGGTTTTCCACAGGATGCGATCAATCGATGGGTGAAAGAGAATCAACTCCCCGGCATTCTGGGCAACAAAACCGCCAGTGGAACCGAGATTATTGTTGAACTCGGCGACGAGCATTTGCGAACCGGCAAACCCATACTCTACACCAGTGCTGATAGTGTTTGGCAAGTAGCGGCGCACGAAGAAAGTTTTGGCTTACAGCGGCTCTACAAAATCTGCGAGTCGGCACGGCAAATCTGCGACGAACTTAAAATTGGCCGCGTCATCGCACGCCCGTTTGTGGGCAATCCAAAGCAAGGACAGCCCTTTCAGCGAACCTACAATAGAAAAGACTACTCTCAAAAACCCCCTCGAGAGACATACTTGGACGTTCTCTGTGCCGCTGGAATAGAAACTCTGGGAGTTGGAAAAATTTCCAATATCTTTGCTGCGGCCGGCATTCAATCGAATATCGACACTCATGGCAACGCGGACGGTATCGCCGTAGTCTTGGAGCAATTGGACCAGTTTCAGGCTGGCCTAGTTTATTGCAACCTGATTGATTTTGATATGCTTTATGGACATCGTCGCGATGTAGTTGGATTCGGGTCTGCTCTCGAACAATTCGACCAGGGCCTGGCCCAAATTGTCCAAAAACTCAAATCCAATGATCTTCTGGTTATCTCAGCAGACCACGGAAACGATCCTACTTATCCTGGAACGGATCACACCCGAGAGTACACCCCGATCCTCGCCTATTCGCCGGGACAAAAAAAATCTCATGGTGCCGTCGACTTGGGCATACGCGAAAGTTTTTCTGATATCGGCGCAACGGTTACCGAGGCTCTCATAGGAACGCTTTCCGGGACCGCTTCGAAGTCTCTCGACGGAAAATCCTTTCTTGCGGAGCTGATCCAATGACTCCAGTCACAGCAATTTCGAATCCCGTTTGGATTATCAAAAAAAAACGTGACGGTGGGGAACTCACTCGCCAGGAAATCCGAAATTTTATTTTCGGTTTAACTTCGGGTGAGGTGGCTGATTACCAGGCGAGCGCCCTGCTCATGGCGATTTTTTTTAGAGGCCTCAGTTTAAACGAGACCATTCACCTGACAGAAGCCATGACCGAGAGTGGAGAAATTTACGATTTATCCGGCGTCTCTGGCTTTAAAGCAGATAAACACTCCACTGGGGGCGTCGGCGACAAAATTTCGATCATCTTAGCGCCCTTGGCAGCTGCTTGCGGTCTAAAAGTTCCTATGATGGCTGGCCGTGGACTCGGCCATAGTGGCGGAACTCTTGATAAGCTGGAAGCAATCAAAGGCATGCGCATCAACTTGAGCAAACAAGAATTTGAGAACACGCTTTCGCGCATCGGGTGTGCCATTATCGGTCAATCAGAAAAAATGGTCCCGGCCGATCGCAAACTCTACTCTTTACGTGATGTCACTGGAACCGTTGAGTGCATTCCACTGATTGTTGCGTCCATACTTTCCAAGAAACTAGCGGAAGGGACCAACGCGCTAGTGCTGGATGTGAAAGTGGGTAGCGGTGCTTTCATGAGAACTAAAGCGGATGCTCAAAAGCTCGCTAAGACATTACTCCGAGTCGCAAAGAAAATGAAACTCCCGTGCCGTGCTGTCCTTTCAGATATGAACCAGCCCCTGGGTTACTCTGTCGGAAACGCCTTGGAAGTCAAAGAAGCCATAGAAGTTCTCAAAAACGAGAAACCCGAAGACGACCTTTGCTCGACTGATCTCAAAGAACTCACTATCCACCTTTGTGCCCATATGCTCGAGCTAGGTGGTCTTGCCCGTAATCTTTTGGAAGGCAGAAAAATCGCTCAAGACCGCCTCAAAGACGGTAGCGCCTGGGAAATTTTTAAAAAACTGATCAAAGCGCAAGGTGGAAACCCCGAACATCTTGGATTGTTCGAGTCGACTCCGCAACCTAGCAATCAATCGACCCAAAGAGTGGTTTGGAAAGCAAAGCGCAAAGGCTATCTCAACAAAATGAACGCAGAGAATATCGGGCGAATTGTGGTAGACCTCGGTGGTGGCAGAAAAAAAGTGACAGACCTCATCAATTATAATGTTGGTTTGGTTTTCCACAAAAAACTGGGGCACGAAGTTTTAGCAGGCGAACCGGTAGCCACCGTCTACGCACCAAAAGACATGGACCTCGCGTCTTTAGAAAACCAGTTTTGGAAATCGATCGAAATGAGTAGTTCCAGAAAATCCGTTGGAAAACTCATACTCGACCAAATGTAATGGTCGGGTGTAATGACCAGACATAATGATCAAATTTAATGACCGAGCTAGAAACGAACTCCGATAAAGGACTTTCAAGATGGCAAATGGTGAAAAAAACAGTTACCAGCGCATTCAAGAGGCAGTTCAGATCATAAGAAACCGAGTCCAAATGAGACCGACTCTGGGCATTATTCTTGGGTCGGGGCTCGGCAGCGTCTGTCAAGAACTCACGGAGACTGTCACCATTCCTTATTCTGAAATTCCCTACTTCCACCCCACCAGCGTCGTGGGTCATGCCGGCCAACTTATGTACGGAAAACTCAATGGTGTTCCTACCATCTGTATGCTTGGCCGCTTTCATGCCTACGAAGGCTATTCCCAAAGAGAAGTAATTTTTCCAACCCGAGTCCTCTGTTCTCTCGGAATCAAAACGCTCATTTTGACAAATGCCGCCGGCGGAATTAACACACGATTCCGTCCCGGCGATTTGATGGTAATCGACGATCACTTGAATTTGACCGGCGGCAATCCTTTGATCGGCCCTAATTTATCCGAACTAGGACCACGCTTTCCCGATTTGACGGAAGCCTATAGTCTGGAGGCGAGAAAAATCGTGCAGGCGACTGCCACGCAAATCGATATGCCGATTCATAGTGGGGTCTACGCCGGATTAATTGGCCCTACCTATGAAACACCTGCCGAAGTACGAATGCTTAGAATCTTGGGAGCTGATGCAGTCGGGATGTCTACTGTTTCCGAGGCCATTGCTGCCAATCATTTTGGAATTCCGGTTTTCGGAATCAGCTGCATTACAAATTTCGCAGCGGGACTTTCACGAACGGTACCCACTCACGCTGAAGTCTTGGAGGTCTCCAAGATCGGAGCAGACAGACTAAGACGGATTCTGGTCGAATCTGCTCCCCAATTGGCTAAAATGCCGGCTAATATGTCCAATAAGACGTCGGCCCCAGATAAAGTCTAAACGGGCGCTGCTTCCAGAAAGTAAGGTTAAGATGACCACAAAACCCATCAGTTCGAATATCGCAGAATCAACAGAAGAAGTTCGAGAACTTTTCAGAAATGCAGTCCTTGCTCGGGAAAAAGCCCACTGCATTTACAGCGGCCACAAAGTCGGCGCCGCCATTCGCACTAACACGGGGAAAATTTTTTCTGGATGTAACGTCGAAAACTCCTCTTACGGGGGCTGTATCTGTGCGGAACGTACGGCGATTGTAAAAGCGGTGAGCGAAGTCGGTTTTCTCGAAATTTCGGACGTCCTCGTGGTCACTGATTCACGCGACCCTTGGCCTCCCTGCGGCATGTGCCTGCAAGTAATTGGCGAATTTGGAAAAAATCCCAATATCTACTTCGCCAATGTGAAGGGAAATTTCTCTCTAAAGAAATTCATTGAAATTTTTTCCAACCCCTTCCGCCGCGGGTTCTTGAGCAGTAAATGAAACGCGACAAAGCTGCTGCCGGTAGTGAAACGTGGATCATCAATGGGACCCTGTACACGCAAGACGAGCAGCGTAAAGTTTTTAGGAAAAACATCCGAATCCGCAACGGCGTCATGGATGCCATCACGTCGCGCAGTCCTAGTGCGCGCGGTGAGAATAGAGGGCGCGGCGCGAATCTAAAAATCATCGACGCTCGCGGTTTAACCATCTTGCCCGGTTTTGTCCAAACTCATATCCATCTCTGCCAGACTTTATTTCGGAATCAAGCCGATGATATGGATTTAATCGAGTGGCTCACGAAGCGTATTTGGCTGATGGAAGCCGCCCATACGCCGGAAACATTATATACTAGCGCTCTCCTGGGAATAAACGAACTCCTCGCTTCCGGTACCACCTGTATTTTAGACATGGCCACCGTAAAACATACGGAATCTGTTTTTCGCGCCGTGCGGGACACCGGCATCCGCGCCAGCGTTGGCAAATGCCTGATGGACCACGCCCCGGAGATTCCGTCTTCTTCCGCCAGTGCCCTGAGCGAGCCTACTGCCCAAGCACTCGAAGAAGCATACCAGCTATATTCTAAATGGAATAATAAAGAGAACGATCGCATCCGTGCTTCTTTCGCACCCCGATTTGCTATTTCGTGTTCCGACCAACTACTCAAATCAGTCGCTAAGATTTCACGTGAACTCAATGCTATCGTCCACACCCACGCCAGTGAAAATCAAAACGAAATTGAAATTGTCCGAAAACGCTTTGGGTGCGAAAACATCGAATGCCTCGAACAAATGGGGCTAACATCCCCTCGCCTAGTGATCGCTCACGGCGTCTGGCTCAACCCAAAAGAACAGAGAATCCTCAAAAGAACCGGAACCCATGTTACTCATTGCCCTAGTTCCAATCTAAAACTCGCATCTGGAATTGCACCTATCCCAGAACTTAAAGCCCTTGGCATCAACGTTTGCCTCGGAGCCGATGGGGCTCCTTGTAACAATAGTCTAAATATATTCAATGAATTAAAACTTGCAGCGATTTTGCACAAACCCCGCATCGGTCCCAAAGGCATGCCGGCTACCGAAGTCCTCGATATGGCCACTCGAAATGGTGCCGTAGCACTGAATTGGTTTGATCAAATCGGATCCATCGAGGAAGGCAAAAAAGCCGATTTAGTAGCGATGGATCTAAATACCTTAACCAACTCTATTCCAGAAAAACTTTCCCTGGATAATGAGGCCATTGCCTCTTCCATCGTCTATTCCTCCGACCCTTCTCATGTGAAGTGGACCATGGTCGATGGAAAAATGGTGTATACAAATGGGAAGATGAGTGGATTCTCGGTAGAGAAACTACAGAGCTTAATGCGCAAAGCGCATAAAACCATCAGCAAAGGTATCCGATAACTCGCTTCCCCTCCCGCGGAGGGTAAGATAGGCAGCCCGCTATTTCTCCTTTGGGAGAGCGGGTTCGTGTTGATCACCGGTCAGCGGTTCCAAGTGTTCGTCCACAGTTGCTGGAGTCTTGAATTTTGCTTGCGGCTCAATTCGAATCCGGTGTTCTTGCTCGGTTGGCTTTTGATTTGATTGCTGAGACCGTCCCCGACTTTCCTTCCTTTCCCGACGTTCTTTCCTCCGACGCTTTTTTTGGTCTGACTGCACCGGTTCCTCGCGATGAGTTGCCGTTCGGGATCCGCCATCATTAGGGCGGTCCCCATTAGGGTAGTTAGGGCGTTTCAATTCACTTTGTTGCTTCACTAGCAGAAGTTCCTGCGCTCTTTTTTCTGCTGCTGTTTTTTCTTCGACATATTCCCCAGATAGAAATCCTTGGATTCTACTTAAAATTATATTGGAGCCCTCTTTGGCACCTCCAAAAAAGGCGGCCCGAAAAGTATTATTACTATGCCAAAAAGGGTCCGATTGAGCAAAAACTCGGTAGGCAACCCAAGTAGGGTACTTTTCTCCTATGAGCTTTGCCCTATCCAGCGGTTTCGCAGCGAACGTATCCCTCCCATGACGACTATCGGAATCTAGGACTTTCTTAAATGCCATTTCTAGGCTTGATCCAAAGGTTTCTTTGCCGAGTGCAGCGAATCGGTCTCGGAGCGAATCGTGGCCAAAGTACTCATCGATTTTATTTTCACTTTCATTTTTCAAAACGCCTTGTGTCGTTTTATGTACATTTGACGTCGCTTCATCTACCAATTTTTTTAATCTTGATTCAAAGTCTGAAGGAACAATTGTTTTGTCATCTACTCTACTGACCTTGACGGTTTGATCGGTCTTGTCAAAAAGAGTAGACGTTTGATTAGCCCTATTTTTTTCTCCAAATTCAGTTTCCGCCAGATCTATTGCTTCGGAAAAAGCATCGGCATAAATGCTTCCAACTGGAGAATATCTTCTTTCTTCGTCACCATTTTCTTTTTGCGATTCAAGATGTTTCTGTTCGAATTTTCCTCCAATCTCTTTTGAATGAATTAATTCCTTACCGAATTCACCAACACGGACTCGAGCATATTCGGACGCATTCTCTAAACTTGCACCTTTCTCTAGGGCAACGGTGACGCTCCAATTGAAATGAGTCGTTGCTAAGTCCTTGATTAAACCTAGGGAAAATTGTCGCTGTTTTTTATCAAACGGCATTTGATCATCTGGGTTGGAGCTTTCGAAAGTACAGATAGCCCTGAGTTCCTCTTCTAAATGACCCTTAAACATAGGTAGAAAGAGATCTTGGCCTTCTAGGATCTCCATTGCGAATCCATAAAGTTCCTGATAGATGGGGGTGCCTACTAGTTTCTCCAGTTCTTCGTCCAGAGTTTTCTTTGTTTCGATTTGTTCCTTCTTCTTGTTTAGTCCAATTTTCTTGGCGCAAAAACCGCCTGCTAAGACTTGGGTTTGTGTTGTTACTAAAATAACCAGCAATAGGAACAGTCGAATCAAAGTTGAAATCATTGAGAGGGCGTAACACTTAATATGACGCAAAGCAACAAATTAGTCAGATAATATTCCTGTTCTGCTAACGTTCGCGACGCCCATTTGAAGTTCCTCTTCCTTATGTAAAACTGGAAAACCCTTTCCGTTTTTACATAAACCATGTGCAATGGTGGGCTCCCAAGTGTTTTTGCTGTAAGAGACTGTGTTATAAATCAAAGGTTTGAAATCCAAAGACATAACGTTGAATCAATATTATTCTATTTATAATGTTCCCCAAATCCTCCGTTCGACCGCAAATACAACTCTCGAAAAATATCAATAATGACCTTATTCTGGAAATGCATGCTCTTAGGGCAAAGTATATTAGACTCAAGCCAGAAATTTCGGTTGAACACGATTTTGAAAAATTTAGCTCTTTCTTTAGGGATGGAGCAAATGCGGTTCTATTAAGAGACAATCAAGGTCAGCTGAGAGGCTTCTTCGGTTATAGGATCGATAGAGTGACCATAGAAAAAAAGACGATCCCTATATTTTGGAAAGAATATCTTTTCCTTGATCGTCAATTTCGTGGCGATCCAGCCTATTCACTCGCCTGGTTAAAGATCTATTTTAAAATTTTCCGATTATACCGTGTTTCAAAGTTGGCAGTTTTTGCCATCACCTTCCCTGCTTCTCACCTGTTTGGCGTGTCGCAATGTGGACATTCTAATTGGTATTCCACAGTCGACCCATACCTATCCAGTGAACAGAAAGGTATATTAGACTTTTGCATTCAGCATTACCTCAAAGAGGATTTTGATTCAAAAACACGGCGTGTTTCAATTCGTACGATTCCCTTTGAACATCCGTGGACAGTTAACCTCGAGCCAGGCCATTTGGAGACGCTAAATATTTACGAGAAAAAGAATCCTGATTGGAGGTCAGGCATAGGTCTCCCCGTCATCTTTCAACCTTCTGCAATAACTCTTTCCCGCTCACTATTAAAACGTCTCATTCGCAAGACGCGTTCTAGAAAAAGTGGACTAAAAAAGGGGAGGCAGGTGTAATGACGGCTTTCTCTAGTAACGTCGATATTACCTTAGACGAACCAGTAGACCTTCCGACCGACTATATTGAAAAACACAGATTCCTGTCGTCGAAAGATCGATTGATCCATATCTTATTTAGAAATGTAAAAGTTTTTAGCACTATCGTTCCTAAAGGGATTTTTAATCCTTACAAAGGAGTTGCCGCACACAAACTCATTGAGCTTGTGCTGACAAACGACGTCCAAGTCGAAAACAAGAGGATAGTAGACTTAGGCTGTGGATCAGGCGTCATTGGCCTGGCCTGTATCCACCAGGGTGCGCGCTCAGTTCTTTTTACCGACATCAATCCAGCCGTTACTAAAATAAGTGACCACCCGTACCTGCGTGTTTCTGATCAAGTGAAAGTACAGAACCTATTAGATCAAGAGAAGGATGCTTCTTTCGACATCATTGTAGTGTCAACACCAACAAATGTTATACCTAACAACAAATCCATCGATTTTCATTCCTACGAAGGTTCAATTTTTCGCACTGATCAATTCCTTTATGATCTCATCGCGGAATCCGCAAGGTGTCTTGTCCCCGGTGGGTTGTTAGCAATGTGGGTAAAACTACCCACATTGGCACCTTTTTCGAGCAAAAAAGTTTTCCCAAACAATGAGCTCCCGATGGAGCTGGCCCGCTATTTTGAATTAAAAACAATGAAGATATTCTGGCATGCACTTGAGTCGGAAGTGGATGTAGGTAAACAAGAAGATACGGCTGAACGAAGCCATCTAGTATTTGCTGTCCAAAAAACTAGCTAATAACAATATGAATATTTTGCAACATCGATATAATCGATAAGTATGGCGAGTTATACCAGTCTTAATTTTTCAGGTGGACCTGGCGCTTTGCCAGAAGAAGTTCTTGTGAACGTTAAAGAATCAATCCAGAGAGCACCTAACACGAATCAATCCATATTGGGTATTAGCCATCGGTCGGAATGGTTTAAAGAAGTGGTTAAGGAAACTGAAAATAACCTGAGAGTCCTACTAAATATTCCGAAGAACTACCACATCCTCCAACTTCAAGGCGGCAGTACGCTGCAATTTTCAATGATACCTATACTTCTGTTGAGGGGTAAGAAAAAGACGGCGGAATATTTAAAAACTGGCTACTGGAGTACCAAGTCTATTCCCGATGCAATGCGAGAGGGAAAAGTAAAGGTCCTCTATGACGGAGAGAATACTCACTTTTCTAAACTACCGTTACCGTCTGAACTCTCGTATGATCCAGAAGCGGCATATTTTCACTATGTTTCGAATGAAACGGTAGAAGGCTTACAATTTCACTACTTGCCAGGCTTAAAAGATGGAGTTCCCCGAGTTTGTGATATGTCATCGGATTTTCTTTCCAGACCTTTTGAAGTCCAAAATTTTGCTATTGTATATGCTCACGCTCAGAAGAATCTGGGACCAGCTGGACTCACGGCGGTGCTGCTAAGGGACGATCTAATTCACGATGCCCCGGACAATATTCCTAGCATGCTGAATTATAAGAATCATATTGATATGGGTTCGATCTACAATACCCCCCCTGTATTCGCAATGTATGTAACAATGTTGGTAACTCGTTGGCTATTAAACACAGTGGGCGGTTTAGAAAAAATGGCCCAGATTAACGAACGCAAGGCCCAGAAGCTATACCAGATCCTAGATTTGCATCCAGGCTTCTTTCAATCACATGGTGAGAAAAAAGATCGTTCCATTATGAACGTGTCATTCCGTTTACCTAGTATTGGACTAGAAAGAAAGTTTATCGGAGAAGCGGAACAGGCAGGTTTCTACGGACTAGAAGGGCATCGCTCCCTGGGCGGTTTAAGAGCTTCCCTCTACAATGCTGTAACTGAGAATGATGTTGATCAGCTGGTGGATTTCATGACCGGCTTTTACAATAAGAATAAGCAGTTCACGATAGGAACGCAAAATGTTTCAAACTCACTCCAACTCTAATCCGGAGGCTCAAGTTGAAGCCAGGGCTGACCTTGATTCGAGTTCCCATTCTAGCACTACTGCCAACGGTAGTGCCGAATACCTATGGACTGACTGGCCCAGGGTTCGAAATGTGATCGAGTACGTTCTCAGAGCCGAAAAACCTTATACATTTTATGGACACGGGGAACTGGACGTTACCCATCTTTTTGAAAAGATGGAATTTCTAAGAAAGAATGCAAGAATTCTACTGTCCCTTAATACGTATCTTATTTACGCAATTTCAAGAATTGCAATGAAACATGAGAAAGCCAGAACATTTAAATTTAAGAAAAAATGCATTGTTTTCAAGAACGTGGATATATCAGTACCGATTCTAAAAATCCTCCCCAATGGCGTAAAGGTTCCGGTTTTCTACTTGGTCAGAGAAGCGAATACAAAGTCGCTAGCTGAAATCAATGAGGAAATGCGTTGTGCCATAAAGAGCGATTTGGCAAATGATCCTATTGTCAAATTCAGACGATCTTTGCTTAAACGTCCCCTATTCATTCAGAGTTTGATTTATCGTCATATTTTCAAAAATCCAATTAGAACAAAAAAATTCTTCGGAAATATAGGCCTAACCAACCTACAATACTTAGGCTTTTCCAGCCCATTTGTTGGTCTGCCTCCCAATATCTATACTTGTCAGTTTTCCGCGGGAAGCGTCACTGAGAGATTTGTTCCCGATCAAGATAAAAAACCAGTCCTCAGAAAAATGTTGATGTTAGGAGCCGGCATGGACCACTTGATTATGGATGGTCTTTGTATTTCATCCTTTGGCAACGATTTGGCAGCAATGCTCGCGAAGGCTGAAGGAATAGATGAAAAATTCGTATTAGAAACCAATGCGTACAAAAATAGTCGCAAGCAAAAGGCTGGAAAGCCCTAAAAAATGGAAATTCCTAGGTTAAAGAGCCGTCGTCTGATGGGCAACATTAAAGAATTTCAGAAAGAACCGTTTCAGTTTCCAGCAAAAGTGGCTAGCAAGTACGGTGGCATCGCAAAATTTCGTGTTTTTCACCGAAATATCATTTGCATCAATCATCCGGACTTATTTCACCACGTGATGGTCAAAAACCACACAGCTTACGAGCGCGGTCTGCACTATAAGAATCAACACGTACTGTTTGGACGAGGGATGATCTCTACTGAGGGAGACGAGTGGCATAAAAAGCGTTTGCGCGGAGCCCCAGCATTTCATCAGGAACAAATCCAAAGAACTGTCCCTTTGAGTGTAAACGCAGCCAATAAATTCTTAGAAGAATGGAACGATGCTACGGGAAAGGCCCCTGTAATTTCACTGGTCCCGGCGATGCATCAAATCACCATCTCTGTGATTTGCCAGAGCCTGTTTTCGGTGGATCTTGATAAGGAAAAAAGTATCGAATTTGGCCAAATTATACAGAGAAGCATGGGCTTGATTCGAAAGAAGAATAACTCTCTCTTGCGCTTGCCGGTATGGATGCCGACACGGGGAAATTCGGAACTCTTAAGAACCAAAGGAGCCATAACTCGCTTTGTTCTAGAAAAAACCGCCGCAAGAACGAAAAAAAAAGGAATCTGGAACTGAAACAAACGACATTTTGGAAATCCTTCTTAGATCGCATTCCTATTCGAAAGAAGAATTACAGAATAAATTGCCTCAAGAAATTCTAGACGAGTGTAAAACACTTTTAGTGGCAGGTTTTGAAACTACAGCGTTCACTTTGACTTGGGCACTCTATCTCTTGGCAACCCATCCTGACATCGCAGAA
>JABDFB010000001.1 GCA_013286765.1 Deltaproteobacteria bacterium | reverse complement strand
CTGCCGATTACGCTTTCGGAACCAGTAGTAAACAGGGATCCCAATTCCGATTAATATTAGGCCGATCAACGTTTCATTCAATCTAGAATAGATGGTATTTACTAAGAGTGCTAAAGAAGCGCCAAGAAAAATCAGAGGGACCCATGGGTACCCAAAAACTCGATACGAACGTTCCAGTTCTGGCATGCGCTTTCGCAAAACCATTACTCCGGCTGTGTTAGCAGCATAAAATATCCAAGATGTAAAAACGACGTAATCAGTAAGCTGATCAAAGGAACCCGAAGCTGCTAATAAGCATGACAAAGCGCCCTGTGAAAGAACCGACCAAACCGGAACATGCGAATGGGTGCTTAGTATCGCCAGCTGTCTAAAAAACAGATGATCACTTGCCATTGCGTATGGAACTCTTGCCCCGGTCAAAATCGATCCGTGCATCGATCCTAGAATCGAAATAATAAACACAAAGGAAAGTAACTGAGCACCAAAAGAACCTAAAAGAGCTAGTGCCGCTTTGGTCGCAACGGGCATACTCGTGGCATGCGTATTTGAATAACTGGTTAGAATTTCCGCTGGTGGAAGCCCGTAATAGTAAGCAGTATTGATCAGCCCATAAATTAATAAAACAATACACATGCCAAGAACTAGTGAAATGGGTATATTTCTCTGCGGATTCTTTACTTCTCCCGCTGCCATTGGAAGATTATTCCACCCGTCGTATGCCCATAACGCTGCCATCATCGCCGCATTCCAAGCGGTCCAACCAGGCCAGGCAGTAGCCAAAGGTCCCCCATACGAAAAATGATCCCATGTGCCGACGGGAGAGGCCAACAATAAGCCAAATGCGAGTCCGACAATTGAAGTTGTTTTAATCAGCGTTAATAAACTCTGCACGTGTCCTGAAAATGCTACCGTCAGACAGTTGATTCCACAAAAAATCAAAACTAGACTTACGGCAATAATCGATCGAGCATTTGCCGGGGTCATCCACGGAATCCAGGTTTCCAAAGGCATAAACGCGGCAGCACCTACGGCATATGCGGCGATACTAGAAGGTGATGCAATCCAAAATCTAGTCCATCCATAGAGAAAGGCGGGTAAATTTCCATACGCCCTACGCAAATAGACATATTCTCCGCCTGCTAAAGGAAATAGCGCACCCAGTTCAGCGTAAGTAAGGGCTCCAAAAAGGGAAACCACTCCGGCAACGAGCCAAACTAGCAGTACGAGTCGAGGACTGCCCAGTCCTTGTAACATCGGTGCTGCTTTTAAGAATACACCTGTTCCGATAATGGACCCCACTACCAGGCTCATGGAATCGCCTAATCCTAATCCACGCAACAGAGTTTGCTTCTGCATGGTAATTAAATACAGGAAGTTAAGGCGTTTGGTAAGATTTATTTATGATCTTTGCTATACAAGATGGTTCCACCGATAATAACGAGCGGCAGAAAGAACGCCGAGACAACCGGAATACTTAACAGAAAAGAAGCTGCGATCCCAAATCCCCAACTCGCAATAAAGTTTCGCTGTAAAAACTGAATGCCCTTCAGAATACCTTCACCGCGTCGAGTTTGAGGGTAGCTAATGTACTGAAAAGCTATAATCAAACTCGTTAGGATAGGCACTATGATATTTAGAACAGGCGCCCAACTTACTAAAAAACTTATTACAAACGCGACTATGGCAGTTATCGTCTTGAAAAGATCTATTCTGACCAATCGAAATCGCTGTCTCCAGTTAGGAGAGGGAACGAGCCGCGAAACCAGGTCTGTATGCGGCTCAGCAGCCTCGGCCAAAAAGTCGTTAAACGGACATGCAATTAAATTTGCACAAAGCGAAAAAGTCATCCCGCTGACTAGGAGAATAATAATTTTCGTCAGAAACATTACGATAGGGAAAAGCCAGTACGAGACGTTGCCCCCTATCCCTCCCAGTATTGGTCCCAGAAGTCCATAGAGATAGTTGTTTATAATCTGAAATAGATAAATATACAGTGCCAGTGTGATGGTGATAGGAAAAGCGCTAAAAAACAGAACTTTAGGATCGCGAAAAATAATCCGCAACGCGGCCAGCGGACAAAAGAGACCGAACCAGAAGGACCGCAACATGCGAGAAAATGGGGAGAGTATTCGCGGACTCATAGGTTATCAGCCCTCTCAGCGTGCAGTTATGCAACACCGACTCCTGGACTCAAGTCTATCTGCGAGCTAAGTCCTTGTCAAATCGGGCCTTTTTTGAAGAGCAAGGGCTCGAAATAAGATCTGAACCCGGTATAATATTTCTATGGGGTTAGAAGACTACCGCAGCAAAAGAAAATTCAGCCAGACTCCCGAACCTAAGGGTGAGATCAAAGCGCATTCGAGCCACGAACCTCTCCGTTTTGTCGTGCAGCTTCACCGGGCAAGCCATCTGCATTTCGATTTTAGAATCGAAGCTGATGGCGTATTTAAGAGCTGGGCTGTTCCTAAAGGCCCATCCATGAACTCACAGGATATGAGACTTGCGGTTCTAGTCGAAGACCATCCTTTAGAATATGGTTCTTTTGAAGGAATCATTCCAAAAGGAAATTACGGTGCTGGCACCGTAATGATCTGGGACGAGGGCACGTACTTAGAACGCCATTCTACAACTCGGGCTGAAAGCGAGGGTTTGATCCTCAAAGGAATTGAAAACGGCCATATAACCGTTGTTCTGGAAGGTAAGCGTTTAAAAGGCGAATTTGCTCTTGTGCGCACGAAGAGAGGAATGACGAGAGGCGACCGGAAATCCTGGTTAATGGTTAAAAAACGAGATCAATATTCCTCACGCAAAGTCCTCACTCCTGAAGACGATAAAGAAGTTGTTTCGGTAAAAACCGGACGAACGATGGAAGAAATCACAGCTCAGTCGCCGGCAAAAAATGACGTTTGGATTTCCAGGGCCAAAAATTCCATCCGAAATTCTACTGGAAGTTCGGACCGCACAAAAAGCTCAAAAAAAAACTCGCCCGATCTCTACAAAGTCGCAGAGCCTCGTAAAATTGAACAACCAGTCCAGAAACCACCTCAGTCGCTGGCACCCACAAAAAAGAAATTTAAACCCTCGCCCGAAAAACTCCCGCGCCGAAACAAACCGATGCTCGCAACTCCGGCGCCATCCAATCAACCCTTTAGTCAGCAGGGCTGGCTTTTTGAGATCGATCACGGCGGCGTTCGAGCGATTGCAGAATTGGAGAGGGGAATCGTTCATCTCTATTCCAAACAGCTTTTACCTTTTGAACGAAAATTTCCTACCATTGTCGAGGCCTTGCGGCAGGTCCAGACCAGTGCCCAGTCAAATATCAAGACTTCCGCCGTTCTCGATGGCGAAATTACTGGCGCCGGTGTTGGCGAAGGCTCTGGAGAGAATGAAGAACCTGTCTTTTGGGTGCGCGATCTCCTGCACTTGGACGGCTTTAATTTGCGAACACTGCCTCTGATTGAAAGAAAGAAGAGGCTCGAGAAACTCGAAATTTTCAGCAAGACCATTCGCTACTGCCCGCATAAGCACCAGGACGGAGAGGAATTTTTTAGGAGCGCACAAGCGCAGCGTAGTCCGGCTATTTTAGCGAGAGACGCGTACAGCCCTTATATTGCGGGAACGAGTAAACACTGGCTGCGAATTCCGGCCAGCACACAAAGAGATCATGCACCGGTGCCACGCCTCACGCATCTTTCTAAAATCTATTTTCCGAAAGATAGATTCACCAAAGGCGATCTTATTGAATATTATCGTTCCGTTGCACCTTTTCTCCTACCTCATCTTTATTATCGCCCCCAATCGCTTCATCGCTTTCCGGGTGGAATAGAAAGTGAGGGCTTCTATCACAAAAACTTAATTGAACACCATCCTAGGTGGGCCAAAACACATCGTATTCATTCTGAGTCCGGCGGCAAATCGATAGAATATCTCGTTTGTCAAAATGAACCAACCCTGCTCTACATGGCCAATTTGGGTTGTATTGAAATCAATCCCTGGCTTTCTCGGGTCGGCTCCCTAGATCGACCGGATGCCATTGTGATTGATCTGGATCCTGACGACAATTCCTTTTCTGAAGTCATTACGGTAGCAAAGGAAGTGCATCGGGTTCTTGACGCTATTGGCGCAGCACATGCCTGCAAGACCTCTGGAAAATCAGGTATTCATATTTTTATTCCAGTACAGGCCCGTTATGACTACGAAACAGCGCGAAACTTCGCCCTATCGGTTTGCCAGGTTATCCATCAGAATTGCCCAAAACTGACGAGTCTCGAACGCAATCCAGCAAAACGGCGTCATAAAATCTATCTCGATTGCTATCAGAATGCACGGGGCCAAACACTGGCATCTGTGTACAGTGTGCGACCCGTACCAGGGGCACCGGTTTCTACCCCTGTTTTGTGGAAAGAACTCACCCCAAAATTCCACTTCGAACAGTTTACTATTCGTAACGTATTAGCACGAATTGAGAAGCTGGGCGACCTCTGGAAGCCTATTCTAGAAGAAAAGGTCGATCTAGAATCGTGCCTCTCAAGATTATCCAAGAAATTTCCGATATCCCGATAGGATGGGCAATGTCTGCCACATCCCACACTGGGGGCGGTAAAATGGCAAAAAGTTCGGAATCAAAGAAAGTGGATCCGTTCAAAACAAAAAAAACTAAGACTCCGGTCGCAAACGCGAACGACACGATCACCCCACCCAAGGAAATCGCCAAAGCCATCGACTCGTTTCGTGAAGTGCAAGACCAGTACAAACATTTCGAAGGCGAAATGACTATTTATAAAGACCAGATTCTTAATTATTCCACAGAAGAATATGCTAAGCGGCTTCAAGCAGGAATGAATAGCTCATTCAAAATCCTGGGCGAAGAGACGATGGTTACTTACGTCGTGATGGATTCCAGCGCCGGCCTGACGGAAGAGGACGCCGCCGAATTTACCCAACGCTGGGGGAAAAAAGCAGCAGATGAACTTATTGTGCGAGATTTCGGCAGCATTAAGTTCGACGCCTCAGTTTTAGAAGCGAACTATGACGCCGTTGTCGAAGCACTTCAGACACTGCCCGAGGAGGTCCTCAGCAATCTTTTCAAGCCCATGCTTATGAAAGCCAGACCAGGCGCCGCCGAGGCTATCAAGCGTTTTGCTAAAAACCCTGCCGATATTAGAGACCTTCTCAAATCGCTCAAAATCAAAAATTATATTCGATAAAAAACTATTGATTACCGAGATCGTCCGAAATAAGTTTATCCTAAATGAACGTAGGAATTTTTCAGGAAACCATTTTCACTCGAGGAACTAATTTGCCCCCTTCTCTGTTTATCCGTCCTATGCATCCCAAAACTGCAATACGCCCGAAGTCCGATGCGATACAAAAAGTTTTGGCGGCGGGATGGGTCGGACAGTTGAAGATACACGGCCATCGCGCACAGATCCATATACCGGCGGATCGAGAAGAAGAAATTATCGCCTTTAACCGCCAAGGGCGAGTACATAAAAAGACTATTTCGGATGAAATGATCGCGGAACTTCGGCGCATTTTCACTCCTAGTAAGGCTTGGAATGTTATCGACGGCGAATGGATCAAAGGAGAAGACAAACTCTACGTCTTCGATTTTCTTAAACGCGAAGGGCAATCTCTCCATCGACTCAATTTCTTGGATCGTTGGAAGCAACTTCCCAGAAACTATATATCACCTTGCATCCGGACGCTCGGAGTTTTCCACACCCTTATTCAGTGTCTCAAAGCGCTAGAGCATCCCAATCAAATGCAAGATAAGTTTATCGACAAATATGTTGAGGGACTTGTCTTCAAATCGCCGTCGCCGGGATTCCAGGATAGTTCAATTATTCGCTGCCGAAAGTAAGTCTTCTAGACATATCTCAAAACGAGGAATTTTCATGGCTCGCTCCTGCTCGCCCATGGCGGCAGCTTGACAAAGCCTAAAGGCAAAAGAACCGTTTTGCCTCTTTATTTGACCTATTGACATACCGATACGTCAGTCAGGATGGCAATTATTCGTATTGGTATGTCAGGTTGGACCTTCCCCGGATGGCGCGGTCGGTTTTATCCAAAAAAACTCGCCCAAAAAAAAGAACTCGAATATGCTAGCCGACAAGTCACTTCCATCGAAATCAATGGAACTTTCTATTCGCTTCAAAAGCCTAGCACTTTTCAAAGTTGGTATGACCAAACTCCAGATGATTTTATCTTCGCCGTTAAAGGTCCGCAATTTATCACCCACGTACTTCGACTCAAAGACTGTCGCGAACCTCTCTGCAGTTTTTTGGCGTCTGGCCTTCTCTGCCTCAAGCAAAAACTGGGACCTATTCTCTGGCAGTTTCCACCTACTGTCACCCTCAAGGACGATCGCTTCGAAAAATTCGTCAAACTCCTCCCCCACAACTCTCTTCATGCCGCCGAACTCTCCAAAGATCATAATCCGCGCTTTGCGAATCGCGTTTGGACAGAAGCTGGCGGTAACTATCCCGTTCGTCACGCCTTCGAATTTCGTCACCCTAGCTTTCAAAACAAAGACTTTATAGAAATGCTGAAAGCCCACGGAGTCGCTATCGTCGTCGCCGACTCCGCCGCCAAATCCCCTTACATGGAAGATCTCACTGCTGATTTTGTCTATATTAGAATGGAAGGCGACGGTCCAACCTTCAAAAAAGGCTACACCGACTCCGCTCTTAAACGTATGGCTCAAAAAATCAAAACCTGGCTAAAAGGCGACCAAGTCAAAAAACCCAAATGCGTTTCAGATGGAAAACCCTATCGCGGCGAAAAAGATATTTTTCTTTATTTTAATAACGATGCAAAACTCTACGCCCCCATGGACGCCCTGCGAATGATTCAGTTGATGAAGAAAAAGCGAGATTAATGCACGGCTTCTGCAGCTTGTCTCTTGTTTTCTTGCTGTCTAGATTCTTTGCCTTGACTAGCCTGATCCCCGTAATCAAAAAAACCATCGGGAGGTCTAACTTGTTCGACATACCCCTTTTGAATCCATTGACCCAAAATTCTGTCTAGTTCACCTGTATGAAGCTTTGAAAAGTCTAGTTTATCTACCTCAGGCCGTAAAAAAAGCGGGCCTTTCACAGCTTTCAATTGAGGATACTTTTCTCGCATTTTATTTTCAATGAAACTAATAAAATGAAAGCTCTCTTTAAATGCAAATTCAGTACACATCTCATGCTGCGGGGTCCAAGTTTCGCTTTTTTTCGAGTCAAATTGCGTTCTACTCTCCGCGATTCTTTCTTCGATAGGCTTACCCTTGGATCTCTTGGCTTCCAGCTCTTTTTTCTTGAATACGCTAAAAGCATGGTCAATTTGGTTATCTAAATCGCTCATCTGTTCTTTATTCTTGGAGTCCATTCCATTTAGTTTAATATAATAAGATCTAGCCATTTTTTTTCGTATTCGATCCGGTAAAAATTTTGGAATTGCCGAAAATATCCTCGCGATCGCTATATTCGATATAAGATAATCAGCGATTGAATTCGAGTCGTAAAAAATGTCATATGCAAAATCAAGTTCCTCTTTGGTTGTAGATATTCCCTTTGTTTTCAAAGTATCTCGTACGTAAGCCTTTCTTCCCTCCGCGTCATATAAATCCCACATCGGCGCCTCCTTGAGCTTTCGAATTTCCTCTGTTGCCGCCATAACAGCAGTACTATTACGTAAAATATACCTCCTCTGAGAGACAGTCGCATAGTCAGCAGAGTATTCGGATACGACATCATTCAAGAAACTTTCTAAATCATTGCCTTTTAGTTTCAACCCTTCCTGTTTTTCTTTAAACTCCGGAGTCGCTAGATTCGCTAGATTAAATCGATAGCCAACGAATTGAAATTCATCCCCGACGTCCGAAAACGAATCTAATCTGATTCCAGGGGTCTTGGGAGCCCCATGTTCGTCTGTTTTGTACTCATTGTCAGTAGAGTGTAATTCATAGGCCCGGCCATCCTCTGTTTTCACCATAATACCGGCGTGCCCAGCGTCGCTTTTTCCAACGAGGCGATCCATCCACTTATTTCGCTTATGCTCTCGCCCCCGATAGGCCTCGGAACGAGGTAAAGACGTTAGTATAAAATCCCCGGTCCGCCAGTTTGCAAATGCCTTTTTCCGTAGATCTTGGGTCTGTTGAGATACCTTAGAAAGAACCTCTAAGTCACTCTGCACCGCTTTAGCTCTACTGTCCTTTAGAACAGGGGACCCCATTAGATACTCGAAGAATTTTTTATAGCGATCATATTCCAAATGATCTATCAGCCAGACATTGGTAGCATCTAATCTAGGCTTTTCCTTTCCTAGTTTCTCTAAAAGTTTTGCAGTCGCCGGCATTAAACCGTTTGTTCTCATACCCAGAAAGGTAAAATTCCGAAGCAATGCTTTGAAAGTCGACGAGTTAAGCTCCGAGTCTTTTCTGTCTTTGCTCGCTATCTTTGTAGCGCACTTGCCCTCTCCTGCTTCAAGAATTCCCATCATGTCTGAAGTAAATAGAGCATTAATCTTCGCCTGAGTTTCAACACTATTTATTAAATCCTGAATAAGTGCAATATCCTGAACATTTACTTGTCCGTTGTATTGATCAAAAAGTTCACAAAGACGCTCATACAAGACTTCCGGAACTGCATTTTTTCCATAGGGATCCATTTTTTGAGCCACATCGGATACCCTTGTAAATGCTTTTTTTGAATCGTTAAGTCGATGTACAAAAGCCCGACCTTCATTAAACTTTTCTAAGGTATCAGACTCAGCTAGTTCTTCTGCAGTTTCTTTGTCTATTTTGTCTATCAAACAGGCGTCTACCGCTGTTTCACTTCTGCCTTTTGATCTAGCACCGAGGATACGTTTTAAAACGTCTCGTGTCTTTCGAATGACACCAAAAGACCCTTCTCCGTTTGAACAGGTAAGACTCTGTACCTGACAGTCCCCCACATAAGCGTTGAACGTATTGCGAAACCCCTCTTCATTATAAGAATCGTCTTCCTTTCGTAATTGATTATCAAATTTGAAACGGACAAAATCGCTTAATAGGGCCTGTACGTCACTACTAACATCGGCGGTCCTACTACTATTTTTTGTTTTTTTTGAGAATGGCCATCTTGCATAAGAAGAACTCTCAGATGAAAATCCAACAGACGCCGAAATTAGCAGAATCAGAATAAAATCAGTTATTCCAATTTTTTTTAACATTATAAACATATTATTACATATAGTATATGCAATTACACTTCTGAATATTTGAAACCAGCGGTGGCGTCAGGTCTAACGCATAGCAGAAAGCTCAATTTGTAACCTTGAATCAGACCGAGTTTCTTACACTACCCTAAGCAGGGAAAGCATTATTCGCTACGCTCAAAACTGTCTTGCGATGGCCCCACCTCTTCCATGGGCCCATCTGGACTTTCAAAGAGTTCCTCTGCATTTAGGCTCTGTTGTCTCTACCACCCGATGGGCTTGCCTTTATTCTGCTCATCCAGCCATTTCTGCAATGGTGCAAAGTACTCCAAAATAGCGGTAGCATCCATTTTTGGTGAGCCGGTAATCTTCTCCAGAGCCTCCTGCCAGGGCTTGCTAGCGCCGAGCTCAAGCATTTCCTTCATCTTCTTACCCGCTTCCTTATTGTCATAAATGGAGCACCGATGGAGAGGCCCCGTGCACCCTGCAGCCTTTGCCAACGCACGGTGGAACTGGAACTCGAGAATATGCGCCAAGAAATACCGTGTGTATGGAACATTTGCAGGTACGTGGTATTTTGCGCCTGGGTCAAAATCTGTCTCAGTTCGTTCAGTACCAGGGGCTACACCCTGGTACTTTAATTTGAGCTGCCACCAGGCTTGATTATATTTCTCTGGCGTAACTTCGCCCGAGAAAACTTTCCATCTCCACTGGTCAATCAACAGTCCGAATGGAAGAAAAGCGATTTTTTGCAGAGCCACATTCATCAACAAACCAATATCTCGCGACGGATCCGTCGGTTTTTCGAGGAGACCAATCTTAACTAAGTATTCAGGAGTTATCGAGAGGGCCATCGTATCACCTATCGCTTCGTGGAAGCCGTCATTAGCACCGTCCCGAAAAAAGAATGGCTGGGCTTTGTACGCCCGTTGATAAAAATTATGTCCGAGCTCGTGATGAATCACAGTAAAGTCTTCCTCTGTGGGTTCGATGCACATCTTTATTCTTAAATCGTCAACAGAATCAATATCCCACGCACTCGCATGACAAACTACTTCGTGGTCTGTTGGTTTTTTAAATAATGATCGTTGCCAGAACGTCGGTGGCAGAGGCTCAAACCCGAGCGAAGTAAAAAAACGCTCACCTGTACGAACCATCTCGAGTGGGTCAGTCTTACGATCCCTTAGAATTTTCGAAAGATCATAGCCCCGATCGGCGTCCTCTGGAGAAACCAGCGGATAGATATTCTGCCACGTTTGCGCCCATAAATTGCCTAGCAAGTAAGCAGGAATTGGGCCTTTTTCCGGCACAATTTCACCATATTTTTCTCTTAGCTTACTTCGAACATAAGCATGCAGCGATACATAAAGAGGCTTGACCTGTTCCCACAAGCGATCTAATTCTGCTGTAAAATCGTTCGGTGGCATATCATATTTTGAACGCCACATAGCGCCTGTATCTGTAAACCCAAGTTCACGCGCACCCTTGTTTGACAGCGTGACAAAGCGTTCATAGCTCTGCCGCATTGGTGGGGCAATTCCGTGCCAGCCCTTCCAAACATCTAGCAGCTGTTCTGGATCACGGCTTTCCGTCATAATTCGGGAAATCTCCGCAAGATCTAAACATTTACCGTCTTTATCTTTTGGTGGGCAGTATTTCCCCTTGCCATATGCGCCTTCCATTTGAGCTACCAGTTGTGTCAGCTCCTGGCTTTCCTTTGGATCGAACGGTGTAGCTAACGTTAGATTCAGTTTGAGAAGTTTAAATTTTCTATCCAAGTCTGGCGGAAGTTTCAGCTTATCGAATTGTGTCGCTTTTTTCGCATAAGCCATCGTTGCACTACTAGCTCTATCATTACCCTGGGCTGCCAGAGTCTCGGTATCATCGGTGATAAAAGTCGACTTCACCCAATCCGCCCTCTGCGAATCAATATTCAAAGCGAAAAGCTTTATCTCAACTTCATCCATGAATTTCTGGGCTTCTTCGACGGTCGGCCCTGGCGGTACCGTCGGGCCTTTCTTCGCATAAGCAAGCGGAGAAGTTACAACCAACGGCAGTATCACACCGGCGAGAAGGAATAATTTCATATAACTTTCTTACTTCAGGGCATTGCCGGCGAAAAGAACTATTTGATCTGCACTTTGTTTTTTCCCAAACCGCGGACCCGTGATAGAAATCTCCAACATGAGAGCTATGACGGAAGTAATTCGCTGTACCTGGGCAAGAGGAAATCCCTTGATGACCGAGTATCATGACCATGAATGGGGTACTCCGTCTCATGACGATACGCATCTTTTTGAAATGCTGATATTGGAAGGCGCACAGGCAGGCCTGAGTTGGGAGACAATTTTAAACAAAAGAGTCAACTACCGGAAAGCCTTCGACCAGTTCGATCCTGTAAAAATTGCCCGCTATTCTGAAAGTAAAATCCAAAAACTTCTGATCAACCCTGGAATAGTGCGGAACCGGCTCAAAATACGCTCAACCGTGACAAACGCTCAAGCATTTCTGAAAGTCCAAAAGGAATTTGGTAGCTTTGATCGCTACATTTGGGCTTTTGTTAGCGGGCAACCGATAGTAAATTCCTGGAAGGCTTCCAAGCGACTTCCCGCACAAACGGAGATCAGCGATGCGATGAGCAAAGATTTGAAGAAGCGCGGATTCCGGTTTATCGGCAGCACGATTTGTTACGCGTTTATGCAGGCAGTCGGTTTGGTCGATGACCATACATTGGACTGCTTTAAAAGGAGAAAAAGATGAGACATTTTTTTAAGAAAATAAAGAGCCCAGTGGGCGAACTGACGTTAGTTGCAAATGATCAGTATTTAATTGCAGTTCTCTGGGAAATTGACAAAATAGAGTCCAAAGAAAGTCGAGTTCGACTACCAGCAATGGAGCTTGGAAAAAATCACCCTATCTTGCGACAAACTGAAACTCAGCTCAAAGAGTATTTTTCTGGTCAAAGAAGAAACTTTGAATTACCGCTTCAGTTTTTTAGCGGAACAGAATTTCAAACAAGCGTGTGGCGTGCACTGCAAAAAATTCCTTTCGGCAAAACTCGAAATTATGGCCAACTTGCAAAAACTATCGCTCGACCTCTCGCTTGCCGCGCAGTAGGCGCCGCAAACGGCAAAAATCCCATCTCGATTATTGTGCCCTGCCACCGAGTAATCGGTGCAGACGGCAGCTTGACAGGTTTTGCAGGTGGGATGAAGGCGAAGGAATTTTTGATTGAGTTTGAGAAGAATAGATTGGCACTGGCGTCTTAAATAGCGCACGGCTACCACAGGCTCCCAATGCAACTAAATCCTACCTTCATCAATAACGTTCGCGATATCTATGGAGCGACTGGCATAGCTTGGATAGACGAACTGCCGCATTTACTCGCCGATCTTGCTTCCAAATGGAATTTTGAATTCCTCTACCCAATGCCGGAACTGACATTTAACTTTGTAGGCGCCGTAAAGTTGCAGAAACCGCGAACCTCGGGCCACGCGACTGCTGTGTTAAAGTTGTCCCCACCTGGTGGCCCTGTAATGAATGAAATCCACTGGCTTAAGTACTTTAAAAGCGGTGTGGCTGAAATCTATGACGATGATGAAAAATTAAATGCTGTGCTCATGGAACATTTAGTTCCGGGAAAGCCGCTAAAGACCCTAGTCCAAATGGGCGATGACGACGGGGCCACGCGTGTGATTTGTCACCTAATTCGTCAGATGATTCGTGAATTGCAGGTAAAAGTTGAAGAAAGTGAAAAACGGTTTAAACACTTATCAGAACTCGCTTATACACTTCCACTATTGAGAGGTCATTTCGATGAAAAGCTCTTATCCAAAGCAGAATCTCTGTTCAAAGTTCTAACCAGCGATAGAAAAAACGACGTACTTCTTCATGGCGACCTCCATCATGATAATATTCTTTCGTCGGGGCCAAGCTGGAAAGTTATTGATCCCCACGGATACATAGGCGATCCAACAATGGAAGTTGGCACGATGACCCGCAATCCCTACGATTGCTTTCCGCGAGATCGCCCCATTGTCAAGGTTATTGAAAGACGCTTAAATATTCTAACTGAAGAGCTCCCCTTCGACCCGCAAAAAATCAGAGCTTGGGCGTTTTGTGTCACGGTTCTAGCTGCATCGTGGTCCCTGGAAGGTCACGGAAAAGTCCATGATCTTGAGAAAGAAGTGGCATTTGCGGTGGACGCAGTGTCGAGGCGATGTTAGATTTTTTAGTCGAAGAGCTTAGATTTAGGTTGACGATGAAAACAAGAACCGTTTCAAATACCGTAGGATATGATAGCTGGGCGTCATTTTATGACGAATACCCGAATCCAACCCTTGCGTCTGACGAAATACACTTTCCTGTCGTATGGAGTCATCTGCACCATAAACAAGTTTTAGAAATAGGTTGTGGAACTGGCCGGCATACTGAAAAACTGATAGCCCTGGGAAATGAAGTCGTCGGCATCGATGTTTCAGCAGGGATGCTGGCAATTGCACGTAATAAATTAAGAGGCAAGGAGTTCGAGCTGATTCAAGCCGACTTTATGACTTATAATGGATTCCCGCAGAACAGTTTTGATGCAGTCGTATGTAGCCTTGTTATTGAGCATATTGCAAGTCTCGGATCCTTTTTCCTCAAACTTTCCAGAATAGTAAAAGGTGGTGGTGACTTTTTCCTTTCTGAAATTCATCCGCAGAGAGCCGCCGGTGGCAGCCTCGCACACTTTAAAGATGAGCATACTCAAGAAGAAGTGTATCTCAATAGCCACGTCCACACAGATGAGGCTATGTGTAATGCTGCGGAAAAAGTTGGATTCGAAATTGAAAGAAATGAAGACGTTCTAGGCAATAGCGCATTGGCCGCTCTACGACCCGAATGGAAACGCTATGATGGAATCCCTATGATAAAGATTTGGGTATTCCGAAAAAAAGAATGAAATATGGGAAAAGCACGAACGGCCTCTGAAGCAATAGAGCTGGAGCAAATTCCGAATATCGGAAAATCCCTAGCAAACGATTTAAGAAAGATTGGAATTACTCGTCCAGCAGCACTCAAAGATCAGGACGGAATCACACTTTATAAAAAACTGAATAAAATAACAGGTGTCCGACACGATCCATGCGTCGCGGATACTTTTATTGCTGCTGTTGACTTTATGAATGGTGGAAAATCCACACCCTGGTGGAAATTCACACCTCAGCGTAAAAAACTACTGAGTAAAGAGTAGTTCTTAATAATCATGAGTGTCCATAAAAGACGAAGGCGAGATATCTGGCAACGTATTAAACATTCCCTCTTTCGATAGTCCATCCCACCGAAAATCGGAAAAATCAAAATTTCCAAGTGTCATTGGGGAATATTCCGCGCTAAAGGTCGCGCCAACGGTAAAAAGCTGACCTCCCGTTGAGGACGGTTCGTCATTATCTAACTCAATGTCACCAGTAGAATCACCCAAAACACTCAAGCCGCGAGTTCCATCAAATTCCCGAGCTGACCCTAAAACAGAATCATGTAAGAATGGACGCTCAGACGACTGAGAAGAAACAGCAGGGCGCACTGACCCTTTTTGAACGGCATCTGCGGCATTTCCCAATATTGAGCTGAAACCTGAACCAGATAAGGATTCTAGGCCTCCATAGAGATGCTGGAAACTACCAGAGGTCTGCCTGCTGACCGGGAGGCTCTCAAAATTGCTCTCATCATTACAAATCACGACAGAAGTAGAAGTGCCGGTAGTCGGAGCCGAGGCAGATGAACCAGGAGTAAATGCGTCAACATCTTGAGCAGATTCTGTATCTTGTTCTGCCGATTCGTCTTCGGATTCTGACGACTCTTTTTGTAAATCTTGTTTTGATTTTCGCCCTCTCTTCTTTTTGGTTGCATCTGCCTTCTGGGACAACTTCCTTTTTGGTTGTTTATCGATTTTAGTTTTTTCTTTTTCTTTGGTTTCCTGCTTGGTTTCCTGCTTGCTTTCCTCAGACAAAACCGATTCCGAAACATCAGTTTCTTGAGGGCTTTCACCACCACTATCGGTCGCACTCGTGTCACTGACGGTAACAGACTTCTCGTCAGACAAGAGCACTTTCTCGTCTCCACATTTTATACGGAATTTAGTCTTTTTGGGTCCGGGAAAGAAAGCTTGAAGAATCCCTTCGTCAGCTGTCTTTTTTCTTCCTCTTTTCGGTATCTCTAAAATCTTGCCAAAAGGCTTCGGTTTCTTTTTCTTTACTGTAGGTGCAAACAGTACTGCACATAAGTCTCCGTTGTCATCTTTCTGTAACTCAAATTTATATTCCTTCAGCTTTGATAAGCTAATTCCATTTTTCTCCAGGTCTTTCTTATCTTCTTTAGAAAAGGCTTTCGGAATAAAAATCAGTCTCTCCTCAAAATTACCCAAACCTTCAACGGCTATACTAAATAGTAGTTTGCGATTCTTCTCCAACGTAAAGTTGCATGCCATCTCAGCTAAAGCCGGAGGGACATATAGCATCACACAACATCCAAAAATAAAATTAGCCGCCTTACTTCTCATAAATAGGATTCCTGAATTTTTTATTTATTATCTAGGCAAAATAAATCTGATGATTTTTACACTTATTTAAATGGACATGTAAATGAGTTTTTTATAAACGGCTATTTTTCCGTGCATGCCCATAAGTAAAACTACTTCAGAGCTTGATTTTCCTGGTCTTACATCAACTACTATAATTGAGCTTGAAAACCTAACTTGCCTGAGCCGAAAATCGCGGTTCAACTCTAACTCGAAGCGATGGATTCAATCGGATGGTAATCAAAGGATCGGGCACACTATCAAGTATACCTGCCAATGGCTCTTCACGGATGAAATTAAATTTTTGAATGAGAGTTGCTAAAATAAGCTGGGCCTCAATCATAGCCATAGAAGCCCCGATACAAATATGCGGACCGCCCCCAAAAGGAAAGTACGCAAATTTATGGCGACCTTTTGAAATTTCTGGGTTGAAGCGATCCGGATTAAAGACATCCGGATTTTCCCAAAAACCTGGGTTTCTTTGTACCAAGTACGGCGAAAGCATGACTACAGAATTTTTTTCAACCCGGTAATTCCCAATCCTATCGTCGTTGAGAGTCTTCCTCGATAAAATATACGCAGGAGGATATAAGCGCATCGATTCCTCTAGAACCCATTTTACATAAGGGAGCTGAGGCAAGTCGGCTTGTGTAGGGGCACGTCCATGCAGTACCGTTGCAATTTGGCTTCTTAATTTCGTCAGAATGTCTGGATGTTTGAGAAGAAGACTAAACGTCCACGCTAGGCTATTGGCTGTGGTCTCATGTCCTGCCAGAAGCAACGTCATCACTTCATCCCGAATCTGAGCGTCCGTCAAGGTCTCAGCCCCATCTTTGGCGTTAACTAGAGTTGAAAGCAGATCACTATAGGACTTCTGGGGATTTCGATGATCCTGAATGAGCTGATCAATAATGCGAATTAATTTCTTTTTAGCTTGTAGAAATTTCCAGTTATTTAGCGTCGGAACACCAATCGGAATTTTTATAATTTTCCAAAATGACTCGCCCATAAAATCCTGAATAACATCCATAGCATCGCTGATCTCATGCTGCTGTTGAACAGTTAACTCGTTACTAAAAAGAGCTCTAGTAACAACATCGAGAGTCAATCGCATGCAGAGCAGACCGAGGTCGAAAGGCTCGTTTC
Organism: Deltaproteobacteria bacterium; assembly: GCA_013286765.1. Next base: position 79,798 of record JABDFB010000001.1, on the reverse strand, counting down.
TGCTAGCTTTCGCTTCGAGAGCCTCACTCACCTCCTGTAGTCTTTCCACCGTAATCTGCGCGACCGCCACCAATCTCTGGGCGTGAAAAGCTGGCTGCATGAGGCGACGACGTTTCCTCCAAAGGTCGCCCTCTGACATAAGAATTCCGTTTCCAAAAATAGGCTTCATATTATCGTAAAAGAAACTCCGAACATAATTGGAAGTACGATCTTGAAGTACATGTTTTACCCAGTCAGGATTACTTAGAATATAAATTTTTATACCGGGGAACGGTAACCTAAAGAAGTCTCCATGTGTGCGAGCCATATCCAGTAGATAGGGCAGCAGTGTCTCTCTCTTCATCTTCGGAGCGACACCGATCATAGGTAAACCCTTTGGACCGGGTACGATCGTCTGTAAGGTAGGTAGTGTTTTTGTTTGTGCGTGGGTTTCACCATGCATGATACTATCCTCCGCTGTGTGAGGGCAAGAATACCATAGGCGCGGCGCGTTCGACCACCGTAAACCACTTGGCTGCACAGCCAATGGCGAACGCCAATAGGATTATGTCCAAAAAGTTCGCCACAGATTTGATAGCACTGTTCAATGGCAAAATACTCATCCCTTGTCAGGGCGCGCAATAACTCTAGGCAACCTCTTTACATTATTCTTTCTTTAATAAATTTATTTTCTGTGATCAGATCGATTGGTTTTAAAACAAATCTACACGTACTAACGCATTCCGTAAAACGATCAGGAGGTTTTATGCGCTTTTTATTTATTTTGGCGTCGCTATTTACTCTAGGTCTACACATAAACGCCTACGCTCAGACTGACTATAACGTAACTATTGATTCACCTTACTCTGGCACTGTGTGGCTCACCGATCCAGAGAGAGCTCACGTCTCTGAAGCATTGGAACTCGACCTGCTCCGAATTCGCTCCGACGCAGTATCACATACCATTGAGATGAAACTTGTGACTGATAGTTCTTTGAATATTTTGGCGTTCCGGTATTTCAGTGATCCAAAAGATACTCATGATATTCAAGTCGCCCACTTGCCCAATGGTGTGGTGTTACAGAAAGAAGGAAAATTTGAAGTCGCAAAAATTCTGAGTAAAAATCTGAATCCGATTTCAGGGGGAGACATTCATTTTATTTATCTTTCGAACGGAATTACGAACTCTCATAAGACGTTTCCTATGCAACTCGTTCGTTTAGACAACCGATGGGTACTGCGGGTAAACGAACGCGGTAATTCTCGCGAATTTAGTTCTATGTTTCTGAAGAAGAAGACTCTACTTGGAAAGACGATCGGAATTGAAAAAGTCACCGTTGAATAAAATACGAACTTCTGCGGGAGTCTTAGAGCTTAAGGCTCCCGTGGAAAGTGCATTTCAACCGGGTTGTGTTTTTTCATATAGTGAATATTGAGAATCTCGACAGTAAAGGAAAAGAACATTGCAAAATAAATATAACCTTTGTTGATGTGTGCACCCATTCCATCGGCAACAAGAGTAACACCAATTAAAAGTAAAAACGCGAGAGCCAGAATCTTAATAGTTGGATGTTTTTCGACAAAAATTCCAATATTGCGTGACGCCACTAGCATCACGCCTACTGCGAGAACCATCGCTATAACCATCACACTCAAGTGATTTGCCATTCCAACAGCAGTAATTACTGAGTCTAGAGAAAAAACGATATCCAAAATCACAATCTGTGCGAGTAGCCCCTTGTATCGCGGATCGCGCGGCACCGGTTTTCCCGAGCCATTTTTCGAAAGTGGTGGAGAAGCAGTGGAGCCAGAAATCGATGCAATTTTCGCCTCTTCTCCTCCAGATTCGAGTTTATCGTGAATCTCGACTGTCGCTTTTCCGACCAGAAATAATCCACCTCCAATAAGAATGAGGTCACGACCAGAAACACCGCGACCAACCGCTGAAAACAACGGCTTTTGTAAACTCATGATCCAGGTAATCGAAAATAGCAAAGCGAGACGCGAAAAGAGGGCGAGCCCAATACCCTGTTTTCGTATTCTCTCTCTTTTAGCAGGCGGCACTTTATTAGCTAAAATGGCGAGAAAAATAATATTATCGATTCCCAGAACGATTTCCATACCGGTCAGGGTCAGCAGTGCCAACATCGAATTAATAGTAAAAAGGGATTCCATTCAAGTTTTGAGCTAAACAGATAGTTCGCTTTTTCACAATCTATCTCTCTCACCTATTTATTTGAAAGGGCTGTGTAAATACGGTGCACATCATCATGATCATCAATTGCATTGAGAAAATCGACAGTTTCCTTTTTCTGCTCTTCATTCAATTGAACCATCGACTTTGCAATATAACTAATTTCGCAAGCACTTACAGTCCATCCTAGCTGCGTCACACCTTTCGAAACCATATCTAAATCCTTAGGATCACAAAAAAAGCGGGCGCCTGTATGGCCGGCTGACACTTCGTTCGCATCAAGAGCCTCGACATTTTGAGCCCCAGCTTCGATGGCGGCTTCTTCAATATCAACAGCTTTCTTTGCAATGATCGCCTCAATTACTCCCATGCGATCAAACATCCACGTCACACTGCCGATAGACTGGAGCTGACCCCTACGAAACAAAACACGAACATCAGCTGCTGTTCGGTTTTTGTTATCCGTTAGACATTCCACAATTACTGGAACGCGGTGCGGCGCAAACCCTTCATAGAATACCGTTTCATAATGCACACCGTCATCAAGAAGACCGGCACCTTTCTTTATAGCGCGTTCAATCGTATCGCGCGGCACGGAAGCTTTTTTAGCCGCCTCTATTCCTGCGCGAAGCCTAGGATTATTATCTGGGTTAGGATCACCCGATTTGGCTGCTACAGTGATTTCCTTTACTAATTTGCTAATCAGAGCGCCGCGCTTTGATGAACTTTCAATACGCCCGGCGTGTTTCCATTGAGCTCCCATGTGTACGTTTCTCCTAGGCCCACGTTTTAGCAAAAGACTTCCGGAGATTAAAGAACTCCCGCCTAAAGGCGGGAGATTCTTTGCAGGTAGGGACAGCGACCACCTGTCGCTGTACACCTTTTATAAAGGCTCGCGCAATCCTGTTCAAATGACTCGTTCGGAATGACTGAGTAGCTTATCTCCTTGGAAGGATAACGCAGTCTCTGGTTTAACTGTGAACCTGATAGTCCTGATAATTCTCTAAGTAATACGCCCCATCTATACCTATGTAATATATCTTTCTGGAAAGAAAAAAGACGTGGCAAAAGACCACCCCAGCAGCATAGATCTTCCGATGAAATTCTATTGAATCTATTTTTCTCGAATCCAACGCTGCTATTGCGCTCTCGAGTGCTTCACCATCGAGGCGGGTCCCCAGGTGCCAGGGATTTTTAACCTGTTCCACCACCAACTGATCTCGAAATAGCCCATGGACTAATTGATTGGTGGTGTAGAATTGTGCCTCGTTCTTAATGGCATCAAATGTCATTCGCACAACGCCGATCTTTACCAAGTTCGCCGCATACTCCTCAAACGTCATCGTACCCTCGGTGAGTTCGCGGCACGTTTCCAGAGCGATAAGGGCTGACTTAATGCTATCTAATGACATCATTTTGATTTCTATAGCATTTTTGACGCATCGCCTATCAAAAAGTCATCGGATACCTTTTTTTATGATATAGGGCTACCATGCTGAAAGACAAAATCATTGTTGCGTTGGATGTGGATTGCCTTAACAAGGCGGAATCCTTAGTCGCAGACCTCGCCCCCTATGTAGGGTGTTTTAAGGTTGGATTAGAACTTCTCACCGCTGAAGGAGCACCACGGGTTGTGGATTTTGTACATCGAGCGGGTGGACAGGTCTTTTTTGATGGGAAGTTCCACGATATTCCAAATACGATCGAAAAAGCTTCTCGAGCAACTGCGGCTCTGGGCGTCAAAATGTTTAATGTGTATGCTTCAGCAGGAATTGAGGCGATGAAAGCCGCAAATCATGTGAAAGGCAAATCACTCCTCCTTGCTGTGACTGTATTGACATCAATGAATGAAGAATCGTGTCGTTCTGTTTACGGAACCTCGGTTGAGGATACCGTCAAACGTTTTGCTAAACAGGCTCTGGAGGCAGGTGTAGATGGGTTAGTTTGTTCCTCACAAGATTTGTTGTTTCTAAATTCTGATCCAGATATGAAGAAACTCATGAAAATTACTCCTGGCGTTCGGCCCGCGTGGGCAGAATCAAATGATCAGAAGCGCGTTTTCACTCCGCGGGAAGCGATTCAAGCAGGAGCTACAGCGCTGGTGATCGGAAGACCTATTACCCAGCCTCCGTGGGAGATCGGCAGTCCCGTCGAGGCAGTGAAGAGAATTTTGGATGAACTCGCCCAGGTTCTTTAAAATGAATGAAAGGTAAAATCAGTGAAAAACAAAATAGAAGGTGATGTCTTGGATGTTTTGAAGCAAATCAAAGCCATTATTACGAATAGCCATATTGTTTACACCTCTGGAAAACATGGTTCTGCCTATGTCAATAAAGACGCGATTTATCCTCACACCGAAATCACTTCGCAACTTTGTTTAGAACTTGCAAAACATTTTAGCAAGAGTTCCGTGGATGTAGTTATAGCTCCAGCTATCGGGGGTGTGATCTTGTCTCAGTGGATCGCCTACCATTTGACACAATTGACCGGTCGAGAAGTTTTGGGAGTCTATGCGGAAAAAAGTGAAAATGCTGATGTTTTTGTTATTAAACGTGGTTACGATAAACTTTGCCGCTCCAAAAAAATTCTTGTGGTCGAAGACATTTTAACCACCGGCGGTTCAGTGAAAAAAGTAGTGGAGGCAGTCCGCACTATTCTAGGTGAAGTTGTTGGTGTCGCAGCTCTATGCAATCGCGGGAACATTACAACGCGAGAGTTAGGAGAGATTCCACATCTTTTTTCTCTAGCGCAAGTTCAACTAGAAGCCTGGGACGAGAGCGAGTGCCCACTTTGCAAGGACCAGATTCCCATTAATACGGATGTTGGTAAGGGCAACGAATTCTTGGCCAGAAAATCGGCTAAATAACTTAACTTTCTTACCTATCGTCCCCATTCGCACTAACTCATTCGCTAGTGCTGCTGGGAGTTCCCATAGTTATTGGCACCCAATTTGGAAGTATATGTTCTATGACCTTTTACATCTCTGATTTTAAAACAATCCGTCCTCGGTATTCGGCAAATCAAGATGCTACTTTGCAATGGCTTACCCACGCACATGAACAATCCGCAAGGAATGCCGCGGGCGGCACAGAGTCGAACTCAAACTCGAAGAGCAACATCTCCAGGCGTATACATCATTATGCTTGTTCGTCACGTTATATAGAGTCTCGCGGATTTGAAATTGATGATGCCACCCACGAAAATTGGGATGAAATGAAGATTTTCAGTTTTAAGGAAGGTCCAGAGGGCTCGTCTCTTGGCAAAAGAATGGAGTTTTTTCAAAAAAGAGTCCGTGAGGTCTTTTCGGACCTATATCAGACGGATTTGTACCCGCTTCATACGCCACCACCACGTGAACTCTTGCATGTGAGCTGCACAGGCTATGTATCGCCCAGTCCGGCTCAAGAGCTTGTAGAAAAAATGGGTTGGGGCGCAAATTCGAGAGTAACCCATCTTTACCACATGGGTTGCTATGCATCGTTCCCAGCTCTTCGCACAGCATGTGCTTATTTATGCCTACCGGAAGCACTAGCAAATGCGAACATGGACTCATCTCAGTTTGTTGACGTCGTTCACACAGAACTCTGTACACTGCACATGAACCCATCCCTAAACGATCCGGAACAATTGGTAGTTCAAACGCTATTTGCAGATGGTCATATTAAATACAGCATTTTCAAATCTGAAGGTAATACCGCAGGGCAACATTCGGAAGCAACCCTTCCAAATATTCCATGCCTTGAGATACTCGCGCTTAAAGAGAAAATTATTCCAAATACTCAGAACGATATGACTTGGACTATCGGAGAGAAGAATTTCAAAATGAGTCTCTCGAGATCTGTTCCTGAAAAAATCAGTTTTGAAGCACTTAAATTTCTAGAAAGACTAGCCGAAACTATTGGCTTTCGCTTTAACGACTTAAGGGAAGAAGCGGTTTTCGCCATTCATCCTGGAGGCCCACGAATTATTGATCAGGTCCAGACTCTGCTGGGTGTCAGAGAAAACCAGATCGCCCATAGTCGTGAAACCCTCCGAAAGTATGGCAATATGTCTTCCGCTACTCTTCCGCATATCTGGAAAAACATCGTTGAGGATTCCAATTGCCCATCGGGGAAGCTTATCTTTAGTTTGGCTTTCGGCCCAGGATTGACTATTTCGGGTGGTTTATTTAAGAAAGTTGCCACGCGGAATTCAGGACGATGAAAAATCTGTTTTATTTTTCTTTGCTATTCCAAGGAGCCTTAATGGCCGTAGACGAATTCTGGTTCCACTGGAATCGAGGTCTTGGAAAATGGGAAAAATTGGGTCACCCACTGGATACACTAACCGTAATTCTTTGTTTTTCTTGGGCCCGGTTTGTTCCGCCTCGGTCTGGCTTTTTAGGCTATGTTCTACTCAGTATTTTCTCTTGTCTTTTCGTTACAAAAGATGAGTGGATTCATAAAAGGGAATGTACAGCTAGTGAGGGATGGCTGCATGCACTCTTATTTCTTGTGCATTCGGCGATGCTCATTGCTTTAGGTAGCTGCTATTTGCAGGAGGATCACCTAGATCAAATAAAATCGATACTTTCTTTTCAGATCTCGTTGTTGATAGGTTTCGCATTGTATCAGTTGCTATATTGGAACAGTATATCAACAACTCGACCATTGGATGACAACTAAAAAAAGAGCAAAAAATAATGACAATGCACACACATCAGGAACAGATTAATAACGAGATCTACAATAACCTCGGTGATAGGTGGTATCGAGCTGACGATGATCCTGTAGCTTTGCTGCGAGCGGAAGCACGAACCAGAAACCCTTGGATTCGAAAGACAATTAAAGAGAAATTACAGGGAACAATTAAGCCACTTCGTGTTTTGGACATGGGCTGCGGTGGCGGTTTTCTTTCCAATGACTTAGCAAAAGATGGACATCAAGTAGTCGGAGTAGATCTTTCTAAGACTAGTTTAGAAATTGCCAAAGCTTATGACACCACTCAGTCAGTAAACTATCTACTGTCTGATGTTACAGCTGTCCCTCTGCCATCTGCATCGTTTGATGTAGTATGCGCTATGGATCTACTAGAGCATGTTGAAAATCCACACGATGTTATCCGAGAGACAAGCAGGCTCTTAAAACCGGGAGGGCTATTTTTCTTATATACATTTAATCGAACTTTTATAAGTTGGCTATTTGCAATAAAGGCTTTGGAGTGGTTCGTCAAAAACACCCCAGCGCATCTCCATGTTTATCGTATGTTTATTAAACCCGTCGAACTTAACCAAATGTGCGAATCGACTGGTCTTGAGGTTAGCGAAGTCCACGGAATCAAACCAGTAATCCTTGCAAAACCAACCCTGGAACTACTACTGACAGGAAAAGTAAATCCTAATTTCCGCTTCAAATTTACAAAATCTACTCAATGCGGATACCTTTGTTATGGAACAAAGCGCCTTTGACCCAATTACGGGAACATCAGCGCCCCTTCCAACGATCTGAGAGTATCCAGGACTTTCATCACCGAATCCGTCTGCGATTGACCGTTGGAAAACCTATGACACCTTTCGATCTTGAATATAGGAAAAGTCTTCTGACTAGAGTTAGTAATAGTGTAAAAAACCGTTCCAAGAATTAGGCAATCAGTCGAGTGCGGGTTGATATCTACCAGCGGTGTTTCTTTGAGCGAATCAATTTTTTCTATGAGAGCTGCAAGCTTCTTCTCGCCTAGGGTTACAATCAAGTCAGTGGTATTTCCATAACCGGTTTCTTGAAATGAAATCACGCTTCCATCTCTCATTATTCGAATTCCCGAAGAAAACGGAACACCGTGAACCAGAATATTTCTAGCATACTTGAATTCCGCTAACATGACGGTTGCGGAGTTTTCACGAATTTCACTGGTCCTATCACTACTCACATCTCTGACGATATCTCGTTCGCTTGCGGCCGCTGGCATTGCAACAATCTGGAAACTACTAAGAAAGCTAAGAAAACAAATGAGACTTTTCATATTCAACGCCCCTTCGCTGTTTAGTATGTGACGAATGCAAATGCAAAGTCTGCACCGTCACGTTCGAACTGAGCTTTGGACAGTTTCTACGGACTCTCGGTACTAAATTTGCTCTTCTCAATCCTAGAGGTACCAGAAGATCCAATGCGCCACCACGCGACGCGAGTTCCATGGAACATAGATGGTTTAATCACTGTCCCGCTTGCTTTTAAATCTCTTGGGACAAAATATAAAGAGGGCTTGCTCCTATTCAAAATCCAATCGCCGTAGGTTTTATTCTCATTATACTTTTTGGCTTACTCAAAGCTGTACTCGAAATTCGAGAAGTATTTTTACTAGCTTTTTTCGCAATTCTTTTAAGTATTCTCATGAATTTTCCTATTACTCTTTTTTCACGCTGGATTCCAAGAGGCATTTCTGTATTCATTACTTTGATATTTACGATAGGTATTCTTACAGGAGTTGCAGCAGTAACTATTCCAATCCTATCAGAACAAGGCCGACAAGCGATCCAAAAATTCCCAAAAGCATTCGATCGAGCTGAGGGCTGGTTTTACCGCGCACGTTATCGGGAGCCTGTACTTCAGGGAACTAAAGGAGAAAAAATCCAAGCTCAGATTCAGGAAGAAGCTACCAAGGCCATTGGGGCGATTATTAAAAAAACAATTCCAGTTCTGACCTCTTCTGTTGAAGCAGTTATTGGAACCCTTTTTATCATCATTTTGGCCGCATTTCTTGCTCACCAGCCGGGAAGCTATCGAAAGGGCCTTAAATCACTCGTCCCAAATAAGTATCAACCTGTCTTTGATGAACTTTGGAATCAAACCGGATTTGATTTGAGGCGTTGGCTGCAGGGAACTCTCGTCTCAATGACCATAATGGGCTCTCTAACGGCGGCAGGACTATGGTTAGTGGGTCTGGAACAATGGCCACTTTTGGGCCTACTTACTTTCTTTGGCACTTTTATTCCTTACCTTGGTGCTATCTCAAGCGCTATTCCCGGTTTGCTATTAGGGCTTGCAGATTCTGGCACAACATTTATTTACACTCTACTAGTATATCTTGCAGTTCATATCGTAGAAGGCTATATCATTCAACCCATAGTCATGAAACGAGCAGTTGAAATTAGTCCGGGCATTTTGCTTCTCTGGCAATCCGCAATTACTGCTCTGCTAGGGGTACTGGGCGTTATTGTAGCAACCCCCCTACTCGTTTGTTTGCGGACATTTATACATATTATTTATATTGAAAGAACTATAGAAAGAAAGCAGTGAGCCCTGCCCGTTCGTCTCATCTGGAATCATCGTTGCATCATTTTCTTTCTATCGAAGAGGGAGACTTGCATGCAAACAACAGCGGCAGATGTACTATTTGATATTCTGATTGAAGATTGGGGCGTAGATACTATTTTTGGGCTTCCGGGCGATGGAATCAATGGTTTAATCGAAGCTCTACGAAAACGTCAGGACAAAATAAAATTTATTCAAGTCCGACACGAAGAAGCCGCAGCATTTATGGCCTGCAGCTATGCCAAATTCACAGGAAAGCTAGGAGTTTGCATTGCGACCTCAGGCCCCGGTGGACTGCATCTGTTAAATGGCCTCTATGATGCAAAGTTTGATGGGGCGCCGGTTTTAGCAATCACCGGACTACATTATCATGATTTATTAGACACCCATTCGCAGCAGGACGTTGATCTAGATAAAGTGTTTCAAGACGTCGCGGTATACAATGTTCGTGTCATGGGCCCCGCACATGTCGAGAATGTAACCCAACTTGCCTGCAGAAAAGCTTACGCACGTCGCGGTGTTTCGCACATCACCATTCCAGTAGATTTCCAAGACATGCCGCTCAAACGCAGGTTCGCCTCCGCGCGAAACTTGCCGCACCACGTATCAACTGTGCATCCTCATTCAGCAAATCTTCCAAACGAAGAAGAGCTACGAGCCGCGGCCGATATCATTAACTCTGGAAAGAATATTGCGATTTTGGCCGGCCAGGGTGCAAAGCATGCTACTGACGAAGTGATCCAACTTGCGGAAACGTTAGGAGCACCTATCGTCAAAGCCTTGCTCGGTAAAGACAGCGTCCCTGACGACTGTGTATACACGACCGGAGGAATTGGCTTGCTCGGTACTCGTCCGTCCCAAGATGCAATAGAACAGTGTGACACGTTGATTATGATCGGCACATCATTTCCCTATATTGAATTTCTGCCTAAACCCGAGCAGGCACGAGCCGTGCAAATCGACCTGGAACCTGAAAGAATTGGCTTACGCTATCCGGTTGAAATAGGTTTGGTTGGGGACAGTAAACGCACACTCCAGCAACTGCTTCCACTACTCTCGTATAAGGACGACCGAACCTTTATCAAGAAAATTCAATTTGAAATAGAAGCCTGGTGGAAACTGATGAAAGAGCGTGGCGCGCGCATGGACATGCCTATGAAACCACAAGTACCAGCGTGGGAATTAGGCAAACGCTTATCGGATCGAGCGATCGTCACCTGTGATTCCGGCACGGTCGCCACCTGGTGGGCCCGGCAAATTCCTGCGCGTCGTGGTCAAATGCACTCGATCTCTGGAACACTTGCGACCATGGCTTGCGGCCTCCCCTACGCGATTGCTGCACAAGTGGCGCATCCGGACAGGCAAGTAGTTGCTTTTGTCGGCGACGGCGGCCTTTCCATGTTGATGGCCGAGTTTGCTACTTGCATTAAATATAAACTTCCGGTGAAAATTTTTGTTATCAAAAATAATACGCTTGGACAAATTAAGTGGGAACAGATGGTTCTCCTTGGAAATCCCGAGTATGTTTGCGATCTCCAGCCCATTGATTTTGCAAAAGTGGCAGAGGCCTGTGGTGGTATAGGATTCACCATTGAAGATCCAAAACTCTGCGGTGAAATAATCGAAAAAGCGCTCGAAACACCAGGACCTGTAATCGTCCAATGTGTGGTCGATCCGCAAGAGCCCCCACTCCCAGCAAAAATTAAACCGGAATTTGCGAAGAAATTCGCCACGTCGATTATTCGAGGCGAAAAATATTCCGGCCAAATTATTGCGACCGTAACGGAAGATCAAGCGAGAGAATTGATTTGAAAGAAAATCCGTAGGGCTTCAGTTCACTAGAATTTTAGACTGCATAATGCACGCTAATATATTCCAATTAAAATTATTTTAGTTTCAAAAATGTTCAAATTAAAATCAGAATCATAACTGCCTTGCCCAACATACAGTTGGTACCGATTCTTAAAAATAAGGAGACGAGTATGGCAGGCAGATTCTTGATAAGTGTCATTGCGGTCGCTATAGCTGGTTGGGCTGCATCGGCAAATGCAGTTAGCCCTGAACCGATTAGTTCTAATGTAGTAAATAGGATGTCCAGTACCTCGGATATACGTACTAAACAATGCCTGGAACGAATATCAAGTATTGTTAAACCCGCTTTTGCAGTAGCGCTAAGCAATGGCGTTACTGATAAGAACGGATTAAGAGAATATTTTCAACTATTCAAATACGAATATAAAGTGGGTCCTACTGCCTATGACAAGACTTTGTCACAATTTGACGACTATCGGGAATACTATTATGCACATGAATGTAATGACGTATTCCCAGATCCTGAGAAGGATGCTCAAAACGCTGTATCGATTTATAAGCGGAGATTAAAAGAACAAACACGCTCTGACCAATTCAATTATTGAGCCACTTGTGCAAGTATTGATGCACATAAGCGTGTTCGGAATTTCTGATTGACATCATGCGTAAAGTCGTCAATAAGATCATCTAATGTTATGGGAAGGAAATTCATGAAAACTCTAATTGCTGTAGTCGCGCTCACGTTTTGCTTTGGCTGTGCATCCTTGAATAATAAGCAGGAATACGAATTAACAAGATGGGAGCAAGAAGGAATAGCCATTCAAGATAAGAATCCTACTACAGGAGCTTGGCTTGGAGTTTTACCTGGCGTGGGATCATTCTACACAGGGCAAATAGGTCTCGGTATTGTAGACGTCCTTACGTGGCCACTTTCAATCGCTTGGGATACCTCATCGGGATACCAAGGCTCCAAAGTAAAGAATTGGGAACAAACTAGCATCTATGTGGAGAAGCTCGAGAGAAATAGAAAGACAGCTCTGGACAATCTCGAAGATATGCGTGATCGCAAGAGAGTATCCGATTTAGATTATCGAAAAGTCAGACGACTAATAAATAATGCTGGTCTCAAGGAATTCGAAAAAGAATACGATATTGAAGCGCGCCTGCGTGATTAAACTAGGTTTTTCCATAAGGTGGAATAGAGCCCCCTCAGCATCGTAAAACCGCTCTCGAAAATTGCCCACAAAAATTGCAATGACGTCCTTTCTGTGCGAAATTTCTACGATGCACTTCCGTATTCTTGTTCTATCGCTGCTCTTTTTTCTGCCAAGTTCGCCGCCGCTGTCCCAAGCCAACCAGTTATCTTCCGACCAGCTTTCCCCAATGGAACGTCAGATGAGTGAGTATATTTCTGAAAGAAAAAACGAAGAAATATCTCTGCTCGAAAAGTTGGTGAATATTAACAGCGGGACGGAAAACATCGAAGGAGTCGAGAAAATCGGCGAGATGTTGAAGCCCCACTTTGAAGCATTGGGGTTTAAGACGCGTTGGGAAAACGGAGCGAAAGCGACAAAGCGAGCAGGAACGCTAATTGCTGAACGGCAGGGAAAAAAGGGTAAAAGGCTGCTGCTAATAGGACACCTGGATACGGTTTTTCCAAAAGATGGCCCTTTTCAAAAGTTTAGCCGCAGCGGCAATAAAGCTTTTGGACCAGGAGTGACGGACATGAAAAGTGGTGACGTCATTATCCTCTACGCGCTGAAAGCACTCGTAGCTGCCGGCGCGTTGGAAAATACGACAATCCGAATAGCACTCACAGGAGATGAGGAAAATAGCGGAAAACCAACATCGATTTCGCGCAAACCTCTGGTGGACCTCGCCAAGAAAAGCGATATTGCTCTGGATTTTGAAGCTACCACACGTGGAATGATTTCCGTTGGCAGAAGAGCTACTTCCCATTGGATGCTCGAAGTTAAAGGGAAACAAGGCCATTCTTCAGTGATTTTTAATGAAGATCTTGGTAACGGAGCCGTTTTTGAGATAGCACGAATTCTCAATGACATGCGAGTTAAATTAAGCGGCGAGAAAAATTTAACGTTTAACCCAGGTATTATTCTAGGCGGAACGGAAGTCTCTTTCGACAAGAGCACGGGAAAAGGCAATAGCTTTGGAAAAACAAATATTATTGCCAACACAGCCGTTGCCAGAGGCGACTTGCGCTATTTAACGCAGGACCAGGGAAAAGACGCGAAAAAACGAATAGAGAATATTGTCGCTCAGAGTTTACCGGGTACAAGCGCTACAGTGCAGTTTGAGGATGCAATACCTCCGATGCCCCCGGTAGACGCGAATCTCCAGTTATTCAAAAAATATAATGAAATTAGCAGAAGATTGGGCACCGGAGAACTTCAGCTTCAACCGCCAGATCTCCGCGGCGGCGGCGATATTTCTTATATCGCCTCTTATGTCTCAGCCGGCCTTGTTGGCATTGGCGCTAATGGAACCGACGAACATTCGCCCAAGGAAACTTTAGATCTGGATTCTCTGGTTATTCAAGCGCAACGCGCAGCTCTTCTGATTTTTGAGCTTACTCGATAGCATTACAAGCATTCTCACGATGGGACAGCCACCTTTTGCTGGTGTTCCCGTACCAAAGGCTTAGCCTTTTTTGCCGCAGTTTGGCCCTTTCGGACTACTCGAGAATAAAGGTTCAGCTTTGGATCGAATAGAAATCGAAGGAGAAGTTTACTCCAAGAGCTATGGCTATAGAGTGGCTCATAAAATTCAGGAGCAATTCGCTTAACGTCTTTAAGCCTAGACCAGGGTACCGCCATGAGATCGTGATGTTCGTTGTGGTATCCTACGTTATAGCAAAACCAGTTAAAAGGGCCATAATAAGAGTAAGTCTCTTGCCCCGGTACCATCACGTAATGCTCTTGAATCCAGCGAGCTCCGACGGGGTGAAGCCCCACTGAAAAAATCGTCGAAAGCATCAAGTAAAACATGGGGTTCCAACCAAAAAAGAAGATGAGTCCGGTTGAAAAAACAACCTGAACTGCCAAATTGATGAAAATCCAGCGATCCCAAAGTTTTACCCCTTTGAGTCGTGCCGGGCGAACCACACCTTCAATTACCCAAAAATTAAGGAGCCAGAGGAATTTGCGAAATGATGAGCTTCCAACGAGTTTCGCTTCCATTGGTCCTGGAAGATCCGCGTCTCGTTCAAATTCACCCTGATAGCGATGGTGCAAGAGGTGGTATTTTCTAAATCCCATTGCAGCCGGAAACACTAGAGGAAGATTGCAAACCATTCCCATCCAGCGATTAGCGGTGCTGCCTTTAAATACAAGATTATGGGTGCAATCATGGATTAAGACCCAAAGGGCATGATTAATAATAGCTCCGACGCACCACGCGACTGGGAGCATTATCCATGCCGAATAATGGCTGAGAAAAATCCCAATTAGAATTTGAGCAGAAACACAGGCAATAACATGAAAAGCAGTACTAGGAGTATTTCCAAAGAGCTTATTTAGTTCTGGATGACGAGCTAGAAGCTGCTTTGTCCTGCCTATATGAGGTTCTGGATGATTCACTTCAATAAACTGGTAAGATTCCGCTGAGTTTTGGGAGATCCGCTCCTGAGATTTTAGGGCATAAGTTTTCAGGTTAGACTCTTTAAAAATTTCTGACATGCTAGATTTTCCCCTTTTGTAGCGAACCTACCTTAACCTTATTCTGCTCATAACGATATTCAAATTCCACCGATCTCTCCGCGCCGATTCGCCTTCGCGTTAGGCAAGAAGACTTCTCAGCATCCAAGCCGCTTTTTCATGAGTTTGCATGCGTTGAGTGAGAAGATCTGCACTCGGCTCGTCTCCGGCTTCGTCGACCGTGGGAAATACTGACCGTGCTGTTCTGACGATCGCTTCTTGTCCGTCAATCAGAATCTCAATCATCTTCTGCGCGTCCGGTACTCCTCGGACTTCTTTGATTGACGAGAGTTCTATAAATTCCGCGTAAGTACCAGGAGCGGGAAATCCTAAAGCACGAATACGCTCGGCAATTAAATCGACCGCCTGAGCGAGCTCCGTGTACTGCTCCTCGAACATGAGATGTAACGTGCGGAACATTGGGCCCTTTACGTTCCAGTGAAAATTATGGGTCTGGAGATAGAGCGTATAGCTATCGGCCAAAAGCTTTGAAAGTCCTTCGGCAATTCTCCGTCGATCCTTTTCCTCAATTCCGATATTTATTGTTTTCATATTTTGATTCCTTGGAGTTTTCATGCCTAAGCGTTAATGGCGAAAGTTAACCAGACAACAATACCGGGTTCAAGGACAATAGAGAAGTTTTTTTCGATTTTCGACCCCGGTACCGTGCCGACTTAGAAATGCCCTCGGAGGTCCATGCCTTGCATGCAGACTGGAAAGGAGTATACGCGTGGCTCGAATCTTAGTAGTTGAAGATGACCCACAGGTTGCAATTCCTCTAGTAGCATTCTTAGGGTTAATGGGTCATTTAGTTCGACAAGCATCAAATGGCGAAGAGGGCTTAGCGGAAGTGTCGAAGGAGTATCCTGAGATCATCTTGCTGGATGTGGATATGCCAACACTGAACGGTCCGCAAATGGCCTATCGTCTTTTGATTGAAGATGCAGGACGTGAAGACATCCCGATTATGCTTCTGTCAGCGGTTGACGATCTCGGTTCCGTAGCAGAATCTATTGGCACACCTTATTTTCTTGCCAAGCCATACAGCTTTGATGGCCTAACGACGATGTTGGATCGTGCACTTCGGGAAAGGCAGCCTCCTCGACCACGGCTGTCACCACTCCATCAAAAGATACGAGGGGCTGCTTGAAAAAAACAAGCCCGGTCCGAAATCAGCGTCCTCGTCACACTCTTAAAAATAGACATCGGTTTGAACGGCAGGAACGAGATCTGACGGAATTTGCAATTAATGCTACAGGACTAGGAATCTCCAGCATTCTAGATGATGGAACTTTTTATAGAACAATCGAACACGATCGCATTTTTGGTATCGATCCCAATTCAAAATTTGACTTGAACGACTTGTTTGAGAGCTTTCATCCAGATGATCGCAAGGGTGTTGCGGATGAAATTAAAGCAGTCTTAGCAGGAAAAAAAACCGGATATGACTTCGAGCATCGCATCGTACGGAAGGACGGCACGATTCGTTGGGTTCACGCATTTGGAAAAGCGACATCTGATCCAAAATTAAATCGTATCAGACTGACTGTGGGAGTGATGGATACTACGGATCGTAAAAAGTTAGAATCAGATCGAGAAATGTTTATCGCCTCTTTGTCTCACGATTTAAGGAATCCGTTGTCAGCAATCCGTGCCAATGCTGAACTTTTAAAACGGTACCCACGTGGCTTTAAAGAGAATCAAGACACCTTGGGTCGGATTGTATTCAATGTGGATCGCGCAGATCGGATGATTCAAAACATGCTTGACCTCGCTCATATCAGAGCCGGCGAGAAAAGAAATCCGGTATACAAACACTGCGACCTCAAAAAAGTTATTTCAGATTCTTTGAAGGAAGCAACTTTGCGCTACGGAGATCGTTTCGAATTCATTTCGAGAGGCGATTTTGACGGAGTTTGGCCCGACCAGGAAATTCAACGAATGATTGATAACCTGGTCGAAAATGCCGTCAAATACGGCTGCTCGGATACAGCTATTCAAGTAATGCTACTTATCTCAGATGAAAACGAGGATCTCGTCATATCCGTTAAAAACTACGGCAATCCCATCCTACCCAAAGATCAAGAAGTAATTCTTCAGCCATTTGGACGCGCTAAAGTCGGTCAACAAGACTATAAAGTAAAAGGGTGGGGATTGGGATTGGCTATTGTGCGATCTATCGTTGAAACTTTCATTGGGAAACTTACACTTCAGAGTTCAGCCGCAGAGGGAACTGTATTCAAAATAGTAATCCCGCTATCTACCTTTAGTTCGATTCGGGTATAGAGCTATTATTGATATAATTACTGTTGTAATGAGAGTTACCCGGATTTTTAGCATAGTAGTCACTGGCGAGAAGAATCACAAACCCAACTAAAATAACAAGAATACCTACAATATAATAAGGCATTAATTCCAAACTTCGTTCCAACTAGCTCAATCCATTATCGCGCAAAATGTTTCTGGGAGTTTCTTTGCGAGTTCCCCTGAAAGTTGCCTTTGCCCTTGTCGTTACCCTTGCCATTATTATGACGAGAGATGAAGCGGTGATTTTTTTGCGCTCCTTTTTTTGAATGCGAGTCTTTTTTTACAAATCCTCGATCCTGATGATTCGGCCGACCTTCCGCCCGATGGTCTGATCGGTGTTCTGCCCGATGATCCCCCCGGCGGTCTGCCTGACGATCTTTTCGATGATTTGCCCGGTGGTCTGTCTCACGTCGGGGATTACCTTCCCTTGCATCGGAGTGATTGTGATGTGTCGGACTATGATTCACTGACTTATGCGCATCTAGTTCCTCGCGCGTGGCGAATATCTCCGGCAACATCATGGAAAGAAAACGAGCTGTAATTTCCTCAGGAAGCATCCCGGCTATAGCGTCTTTCCAGGAATTACCCATCAATTCAGTAACGCGCATATATGAAGTTTGATTTTCAAATCGTGTTAATACTTTTGAAATTTTCTTCAGTCCAATATCTTTGCGAGTAGGAATTTGTCCTTCTTCAATCCGTCTTTTCGTCAATCTTTCAATCTGAGGAATGAGCCCGCGGTGGCTGGCTGTAACGAGGCTAAGAGCGAACCCTGACTTTCCGCTACGAGCAGTTCGACCGATTCTATGAATATAATGATCCAATTCACGTGGAAGCGAATAGTTAATGACGTGAGTAATATCTTTAACGTCCAGCCCTCGAGACGCGACATCCGTACAGATGAGCAGGCTAGCTTTGCGTTCTCTAAATGCCTTTACCGTGCGCTCGCGTGCTTTTTGATCCATATCTCCGTGAAGGCAGTCGACTAAATAATTTCGACCCTTGAGATATTGAGTCAGCTCTACTACTAAAGCTTTAGTCTGGCAGAAAACGAGCCCATAAAAATCATCAGCCGCGTCGACCAACTTACAAAGTACTTCTGGTTTATTGGCTTCTTGAGTTACGTAATAGATCTGTTTTACAGCTTCTGGGAGAAGTTCTGTTTTATTGACATGGATTTGTTTAGGATCGTCCAGATATTCATCCACTACTTTACGAACTTCATTGCTCATTGTGGCCGAAAAAAGCCAGATGTTGGAATATTCCTCTGGGATACTTTCCAGAATCTTTTCGAGTTCATCCTTAAATCCCATGGAGATCATTTCATCGGCTTCATCAAGTACGACCGTCTCAATGCTGTTTAGCTCAAGGGTTCCTCGTTCTATATGATCCACAACACGACCTGGGGTTCCTACAATAATTTGAACTCCCCGTCTGAGCCCGTGCATTTGATCCGCAAAGCTGGCTCCACCGTAAACGGCAAGAGCCTGAATGCCCATATGCTTTCCCAATAAGTTGATCTGATCAGCTACTTGTAAAGCTAATTCTCGTGTAGGACACAAAACAAGGGACTGAACATTTCGTCTGGAGCTGTTTATCTTTTCTAACAGGGGGATCGCAAACGCAGCGGTTTTACCGGTTCCCGTTGCCGCTAGCCCTAAGAAATCAACGGGATCACCTAGGAGAATAGGCAAGGCCTGCTCTTGAATGGGACTAGGCTTCTCATAGCCAAGTTCGGTAATAGCGCGCATGAGTGACGGATTTAAATTAAATTCGTTAAATTTAAGCACAATAGACTTCTCTTTTCTTGTAAAGAGGACCTTTTAGCACAGTTCCTTACCTAGATGTGATCAATACGTTGATTAATTTCGTTTGGATTGCAACCAGGTCCCAGGAAGCATTTGAAACGCAGTGGCGTTTAGCGTCCCTTATGTTGCTCTTCCATATGCTTTTCTATCCATTTTAGGTCAGAATCAGTGAAGCTAATAAAGTTGCAAATTCTACAGACAGATACTTTGTTACGGCCGCTCTCGGGGTGATAGAGTTCTATGTGCGCAAGAAGGTTCTTTTTACTGTTAATGGCCGTTTTGCAGTGTCCGCACCCATAAGGAGTCCCGTAGAGAGGACGCTTTACTGGGGAACCTTTTCCTGCAGGCAGCGGCTGTTGTGGCAAGGATGAGGAATTTGAAGCGGGTGCTTTTCTCTTTCGAGGACTTGCGGAACGTTTTTTAGGTGAAGTGGTGCTGCTTAAACTGCTCGTACTACTAGTGAAATTTGAGCCCACTGAAGAAGCGCTGCTAGATGAACTACCAAATGAACTAGACGAACTGGCCAATACATTAGCTAAAGAATGAGTAGAGGAACCACTTTGAGTAGATGAGTAACTAGAAGAACTGACCTTCCGAGGTAACTTCTTGGGTGAAGTACTCTGTTGAAGTACAGCGGCCCTAGCAGATTCCATTTGCCATTGAGCTATAGGAAGAACGCTATAAGGACCACTTGGTGAACATCCTTGTACCAGAGTTCGTGGATACGAACTATTTTGTGAAGTATTTGACGAAGCCAGAGACATCGGCATTACAGGAGTAAAATGAGACGACGGATTCAGTGGTGGAGAGTCCAATAACTGTCCAGAAAATGAAGAACTTGAGCTATCAAAGCTAATGGGATTTAAAAGAGAATTAGTTAAATCTTCGAAATGCTCGTCTGTACCAAGCTTGTCTGTTTGATGACCCTCAGAACTCTGTACAACTAAAGCGAAAGGATCGGGGGCCTGTTCTTTTTGTTCGCTAGCATATGCAGCAGTTATAGAACAGCAATAGAGCGACATTAATACTAATAAATAGATATCTCTCATTTTTTTATCCTTATTTAAAATTCACAATTACATAATTCACAATTGCAAATAATAAATAGAATTATAATAAATATTCTTTATGTTCAATACTAATGTTAAATATGTTAAGACTAATTCTACTGCAATGCTTTAGTTTATGCGCCTTACCGTATAAATTTACAGTCAGCGGCCTAGATCCACTATTACTATTGTAATGCCTGTCTTTGGGCAGGAGTCAACAAACCAGGACGGGATAGCAACGCCTGCCGTCTACCACTGTAAATTCGTAACTCTCGAATTTGTTCAATAGTGAGCGCTTGAATCTGTCCTTGGGTAAGCTGAGGGATATGCTCGTCAGTCAGAAAGTTTCTGAGACGATCATCTGCACCAAATCCAGAAATCAGTTGAGGCGAAAAGTAAGTCATTTGCAGAGCTGTGATTGCGCTAACGCGGCTGCCGTAAATACTCAATTCTCTAACTTGCTCAACGGTGAGTGCCTGAATGCGGACAATGAATACGACACCACAAATAAAAGAGCTAGACTGCTCCTAAGTTCAAACTTCATAGCGCAGGAAAATAACACGGCGCATTTAAATCAGCAACTAAACCCGTATTTTTTAGTACACTATTATTATCAGCACCGGGTCTCTGGTAGCTCTCCATCAAAACGAGGGGCATGACCCATTAAATAGCAAAAGGCCCGAAAGCATGCTTTCGGACCTTTTGCTATTGGCGGGAGTGATGGGACTCGAACCCACGACCTTCGCCGTGACAGGGCGACGTTGTAACCAACTCAACTACACCCCCGCGCTTTACGGAAGAGCAACAAGTATTCTAGGATAGGGGCAATGTCAATTGGTTTTCAAATATTGTCATTTTTAATGCTGCATGTTGGTTGCCGCTAGTTTCAGGTGGGCTGTGATGTCCATCTAATGCATTTCAGGATACGCTCCAGTCCATACATTTTGCGGCAGAGTCTCGGGCTAAAGAAAATTCACTTGCTCGGCCAGTCTTTGGGAGGGATGCTCAGTCTAGAATACTGTCTGGCTTTTCCGGATGCGGTGAAAACTTTTATCATAAATTTCATTTTTTAAACGCCGTCGTTCACGCCGGCGATACATAAGGGTGGCGAAAGCACCAAGGGAATCCTCTTTCTTTAGTTAGAGGATTATGTCAACGCAAGATCACCTGCCCCATGCAGAACTGCACATTCTAAAAAACCGTTCGCACGCGCCTTTTGTTGAAGGTCCGACGCCATGTCACGAGATTTAAGTACGTTTTCTAAAGGCGCATTAAAATTAAAGTTATTCTTATAATAATATTTATATTGTTAAATAATATTCATAAATTATTTTATAATCCATCTTGACGAACTGAAGCACCTGCGTTATTCCGTGTTGCAATAAAACAAGCCGCCTGCATGTTTCATTCACACGACATCTACTAAGCAAGGGGAAATAATTTTTATGAATCGTCTTAAAATATTAACAGCTAGTGTTTTATCTTTTTTAGTACTCACAGCGTCTGCCTTCACAGACTCTCCACAAACTTCGCGGGATTTTCAGGATGACGCTTTTATGGGACCTCCCATAGGATTCCCTGGGCCTGGCTTTCCACGAGCTCCCAGCGGACCAGGAACTGTTCCTGCATTTAAATCTGCTACTGGAACGCACTCCTGCTGGGGAAAACTCGCGATTGGAAAAACCTGCCAGGTATCAGGAGGAGGATTCTCAGACTGTAATCAAGCCAGAATCTCGTTGCAAATGCAGGATTGCTGCAAAAACACCTACCATGAAGGCAAGCGAGATGAAGAGGCTCGTTCCATCAGCTTCTACCTAAGCAGCTGCTGGTAAGAAAGGATCAATAATGCTACGGGAATTGATTGAAATGCTAACCTTACTCAATAAAAAGCCTAAATCAATTCCCGTTTTTTTGATTATCTTTTTTTTATTTATAATTGCTGTTATCTCAGCCATAACAGGATATATGGTCCAAAACAAAGGTGCGGATCTAAACGGCTTGCAAAACAACGTAAAGTCCGAAGCCCATCTTAAGAGCATCAAGGCCTCTCAGCCTATTGATTCCACCCAAGCGCCGGCCCCCAAAGCAATTGGGTCTGCCAGTGGAAACAGCGCGAAATTAGCGAAGTCCCATCAGCAGCCACCTGTTACCGCAGAGGAAAATAAGGAGAACATTTATAACTTCACTAAGTTTCATGATTTTCTCATCGAAGAGCTTCGGAATATTGGCTACGATGAGAGCTTTGCCAGAAATCTTAGCTTCCAAATAGGACAGAACCTACAGCAGGGCAAAACGAGCCTCGACTATCTCTATCAGACAATTCACACTGAATTAGGCGACGGTACTTCGAAAGAAGAAGTCCAAAAAGTAAAGGAAGCTGTCGTTCACGCCGTCGTCAAGATCTCTTCGCCATCTCTATCCCAATCCCAATCTCAATGACACGCAGTTCATCATTCACAACGGACGCTTTCTGAAGACGCACCGCTGACCTCTCGTCACCCTATAACCGGAAGTCTCCGCTGCGCATAGCCTTCCGTCAGGGCGCTCTGCATCGCCGCTAAGATATGATTATAGATAGTCTGGAGATTAGACTCCTCATCTTTTGAGTGATCGTACAAAGCAGTCACATCGATAGGCGGCAGAATTTTAAAAGTCATTTTAGCGGGCATGGGGATGAATAAACTCAGCGCCACAGATGGAACCAAGAGCAGCGGGAAGAAAGTAAAAACGCCCGTTGTCAGACACCACATCAAAAAGAGCGATCGAAAAGTGATGGGAACTCCATGTAAGCGATACTTGTCATATAAGCCCAGTCTCTTGGCGATTTCTTCGCCACGGCTAAGGATGACGTAGCTCTCGTGAGCCCCGATGCTCACAACTGGAACGATAGGCACCTTCGCGTTGAGCGCGAGACGAATAAAACCCTTTCGCTGATAGAAATCGACTTTCTTTCGTTCAGTGTAGGGCCTAAATGCCTCTTTCTCCCCCCCGGGATACACAAGTAAAGAATAGCCATTATTCAGAGCTGCTAAAGCCTTTTCAGGATTTGCGGGAATTGCACCAATTTTTGGAATTAGCCACTTAAAGAACGGATTATTTAACGCGACATTATGCGCTAAACCTAAGGCTTTTCGCTCATTGCCAAATTTTTTCCACCAAGCGTAGAACATCATCAATACTTCGTAAGTAATCATTCCATTGTGATTGCCTACAAACAACGCTTTATCCGCCGGCATATTTTCCCAACCGGTAACGTCACAACGAAAATAATATTTGTAGAGACCCTCGAGAAAAGGTTCGAGCTTTTTTACGAAATCGCCCTGAATTCCATTGCCGGTAGGACGACTATTTTTGTTTTTACTACGATGCGCATCGTAATCGTCACTTTGTTTTTCTGATTGTGCCCCGCTGCTTTGCGTATGACTTGATTTATTGCTCCCTGTGCTCGACTTCCCCATATGAACGACTCCAGGTTAAATAGATTGAATGAACAGCCTTTCACCAACTGTCCATTCGGTATCTTAACCTATGTTAGGTCGTCTGTCGCTCCAGTTTTTGCCCACTGCCCCGTAATTCGACAAGTGAGAAACGAACGTATGAATTCATCGAGTTCACCGTCCAAAACTTTTTCGGCAGTAGCAACGGAGAATCCGGTGCGGTGGTCTTTCACCATTCTATATGGATGCAGAACATAAGACCGAATTTGACTGCCCCAAGCGATATCCTTTTTAGTCTCTTCGATCGCAGCTTGTTTTTTCCGCTCTTCTTCTAGGTAACGTTCGTAAAGGCGCGATCGCAGAACTTTCATCGCGAGATCTTTATTTTTGATCTGCGATCGTTCTTGCTGGCAAGCTACAACAATCCCCGATGGCATGTGGGTAATTCGAACCGCAGAGTCGGTCGTGTTTACGCCTTGGCCACCTTTTCCACCGGCGCGGTATACGTCGATACGTAGATCGGCGGGATTGATTACCACTTCAAAATCATCATCCACTTCGGGGGTCACAAAAACACTGGAGAAAGAGGTATGACGCCTTGCGTTCGAATCAAATGGTGAGATTCTCACCAGACGATGCACACCCGCTTCTGATTTGAGAAGTCCATAGGCGTAGGGACCAATAATATTGAGAGTGGCGTTCTTGATACCGGCTTCTTCACCTGTCAGTGCATCGATCAACTCTACCCGAAAGCCCTTATCCTGAGCCCAACGCTGGTACATGCGCAATAGCATCTGCGCCCAGTCTTGCGACTCTGTTCCACCTGCACCGGCATTGATGGTGAGGATGGCGTTTTTCGGGTCCCCTTCTTCGGAGAGCATTTTATGAAATTCGACCCGCTCGAACTGTGGCGCGAGCTTAGTAACTAACTCTGAGACTTCCGTTAGTGCTTTCTCGTCTTTTTCTTCCTTCGCCAATTCGAAGAGTGTCTGAGCATCGTTAAATGCGCCCTCGAGCTCAGTGAATTCCTTGATTTCAGATTCGAGCCGTGATTTTTCCTGTGTCAGAGTCTTGGCTTTTCGGTGGTCATTCCAAAAGCCGTCTCGCAGGGATAAATCCGTCAGCTCCTGAATGCGCCTTTGTTTTGAAGCGAGGTCAAAGCGAACCTCGTAGGAAATCTAGTTTCTGGCTCAACTCGCTTAATCGAGTATCAATTTCGTACGGAGAAAGAACGGTCAGACCGGATAAAGTTGCCATAGCCCTCCTAATTACAGGACCCTCAGCCGCAGTTCAAGTGCATTCCTATCAATTCTAGGTGCGCAAATGCCAAGCTCCCCTGAGAACTCAAATCGCAATTTAAACTTTTGCTATGGATCTATCTATTAAACCCAAATCCGAAGTTGGGGCCTTCAGCTTATTTAATAAATAAAGCTCCCATCTACTCATCTTGCGCGCTTCCTGAGCGTTTCGCTCATGATCTAAACCCAGCAAATGGAGCAGGCCATGGACTAAGAGCACGTCGAGTTCGAGTTCCGGGCCGAATTTATGCGATCGCAATGCTTGTGCCTTTAGCACAGGAAGGCAAATCACGATTTCTCCGAGAATCCCAGCTTTTCGGAACGGCCCGAAAGACGGGAAGCTCAAGACGTCAGTAGGATATTTCTTGCGGCGGTACTGGTAGTTGAGTCGAGCCATTTTTGGTCGGTTGACAAAGCGTACGCTCGCCTGCCATGGCGTTTGGGTCGGACCCAAGCGGCGTAGGCCAGTTGCTGCAAAAGCGTATCTTAGGATTTTTTGCATCCGTCGCTCTGCTAAGTTCTGCCAAAATTCAAAACTTGGTGTATTTCTATCTCCCATGAACGAAACCCAAGCCAGTATCCTAGCAGAACTGATTCAAACCGTCCATCGGCTGCGCGCCCCAGGCGGTTGTCCGTGGGATGGTGCTCAAACGCACCAAAGTATTAGGCCCTATCTCATTGAAGAGGCCTATGAAGTTTTAGATATTCTCGATCAAATCGCTAAGCAGGAAGAGGTAAAGACAGAGCCAGTCCGAACTCACCTGAAAGAGGAGCTCGGCGATCTTTTGATGCAGGTCCTACTTCATTCTGAAATGGCAGACGAAATGAACGCTTTTAATTTCTATGATGTCGCACAGTTTTTAAACGAAAAACTGGTACGACGGCATCCCCATGTTTTTGGTGACGCCAAAGCACATACGGAGGAGCTCGCTTTTCAACGATGGGAAAAAGAGAAAGCTAAGGAAAAATCAGGAACCCAACCCGACGCAAGCATTTTGGATGGAGTACCGCGCGGCCTACCGGCCCTTCAACGCGCCGCTCGTGTGATCGAAAAAGTTACAAAGGTTGGATTTCAGTGGTCGGATCTCCAGGGCCCTGTAGAGAAATTGGAAGAGGAGTTGGCGGAACTCAAAACAGAGATCCTTGAATTTGAAAAAAATAGGGAAAAGCATAAAGACGATCAGACAGGAGACCAGGCGAAAAAGCATGTTGAATCAGAATTAGGTGATTTGTTTTTCAGTCTGTGCAACGTAGCTTACTTACTAAAGATCAGTCCGGAGAATGCACTGAGATCAACTTTGAGCAAATTCGAAAGAAGATTTCGACATGTCGAAAGCAGGCTAAAGGATCAGGGGAAAAATCCAGAAGAGTCATCTTTACCTGAGATGGATCAGTTGTGGAATGAATCGAAGCAACTTGAGAAAACTCAAGTCTGGGGATTAACGGGTGGAATTGCATCCGGGAAGTCGGCTGTTGGATTATTTTTACATAACTTAAATATACCTGTAATCGATGCTGATCAAATTTCTCGCCAACTGATGGAAACGAATTTCGAAGTCATTGATGCGATAAAGAAGAGGTTTGGGTCGCTTGATCGAAATCAACTACGCGATTTAATCTTCTCCGATGCATCAGCGCGCAAAGACTTGGAACAAATTCTCCATCCTTATATACGGAAAGAAAGTCGAAAGAAAATTCTCGAATTGGCCCCTCGGCACAAAGTAATTGCTTATGAAGCGACACTCTTGATCGAAACGGGACGGTACAAAGAACTTCACGGAACGATTGTAGTGACTGCACCTGAATCTCTCCGCATTAAGCGGCTGGTAGCACGAAATCAGTTTTCTCAACAACTTGCAGAAAAGATTTTACATTCCCAGTGGACAGATGAACAAAAGAAACCTTTTGCCACTGTAATCATTGAGAATTCTGGAACTCTAAAGGAGTTGGAAGAGAAAGTTCTTTCAGTAGCAAAACAAAATCACTGGGTCTGATCTTGCTTGTCGTATTATTTCCTCTGGATATTTCCTTTGGATAACTCCTTTCGAAATTTAGTTAAGATAAACTTTACAAAATCCACACCCTCTCATACTGTTCCTAATATTACTTTTTTTAAAACGGAGGGGAGTATCGCTTGAGGCAGAGATATCTATTATTTTGTCTATTCTTGGTTGCATTTTCCTTAGGGTTAATGAGTTGTAACGCTTTTAATTTTATGGATAAGCCTTCAGGTGACGTGCAGCTTCTTTCCGCAGCCAGAGCTTGTTTTGATCATGGAGATTTTACGTGCGCAAATAATTATTATTCTCAGCTGTCAACAAACTCAGCGGACACACAGAACTCTGAAGAAGCTTTTGAAATTTTGGCCCAAAATGGTGCCTCGATGTCTACCTTCTTGCAAGCAGCTGTTGGACAAGCCACAGACGGTGGTCAATTCATAACAAAATTAGCTTCAAATCTAGCAACTGGAAGCCAAGGCTACGCTCTGCGTTTGGCTATGTTTAGCGCCTATCAAAAAGTGGCCTCTATCCAAGATTCTTCAACACGAGGCCTTGTCAGATTCATTGCGGCATCAGCCTTCTTGGCCGAAATATTGGCGGAAACGTCGAATTCGACAACTCCAGGGATCTTAAACAAAACAGACTTTGCTACAAATCCGACTGGTTGCAAGAACGCAGCTGATTCTGACATCGTGACTATCAGTGAGGATTGTGTTGCCCCCACATGGAATCAGTTTGTATCCGGAGCAACCATTGATTTAAATTCCGCCACAACTGCACAGATTCAAAATACCGGAAGCAATAATCAGCCGACCTATCAAATGATTCTAACAGCTGCAAGCCAGATTAATACGGCTATCACTGAAATGGGCGCAACGGGCAAATTAGGGAGTTCTAGTAAATCTTTTGCAACTCAGTTAGCTGCGGGTAATACACTACTCACTAGTGACACCACTCCCAGTAAAACTCTATTCAGACATCTGTTACTCACATTGGACCTAGGAGAATAAGAATGCAATTTCGAAATAAATGGCTTGCATTGAGCCTTTGCGCATTCACGTGCTTTGCCAATACACCTGCATTTGCTTTGGATCAGATAATTCGCCCCTATTGGAGTATTCGAAGTTCAGGAATGGGCGGCGTCCGTATGACTACTGGCATTTTTGATGAAAACTTTTTTAATAATCCCGCTCGAGTCACCGCAAACCCTTACTCTAAATTTACTCTCATTCAGCTCACGGGTGAAACAACAGGCACCACCATTAGCAACGTCAGCAAACTTACAGGCAGCGGCGATGCACTTGCAAGAGTTGCTGGAATCACCGGAGATAACTCGTTCGGAAGAGTGCAATTAATTCTTCCCGCATATTATCTTACTTCGAACGAAGATCGGAAATGGGCAATCGCACTTGGTTTGATTACCAATATTCAAGCAAACGGTCTTATACGAAAGAGCTATAATATGAATTTCGGTGCTTTGGTAGACACAGGACCGGCACTTACTTTTGGGTACAAATTTCTCAAAGATGATGCCCTATCCGTGGGTGCTACTGCACACGTTATGTATCGGGTTTCCACAAATCCTAATTACAGCCTCCTTAACTATGTTCAGGGAACTTCTCTTACTCTTTCCTCCCTAGGCGGACAGGGTGGTATGTATGACTTCGACCTAGGTGCCACATATACTTTTGCCGAACTTCTTGATTTTAAAATTAGAGCAGGCGGCGCAATTCAGAATATTCTGGGTGGAAAATATGATAAATTCCAATTCAAAATGGGGTCAGTCACTAACTATCCGATTTCGCAGCCTCGAAGCTATGGCCTGGGCGTTGCCGCTGAACGAAAACAACTGGTTTTTCTGACTGACACGGTCCTAGCGTTTGAACTTACCGACGTTCTTAACAACCCAAACGGCAGTTTCTTTCGATTAGTCCATCTTGGTGCCGAAACACACTGGAAGTCTTTTGCATTCAGAGCCGGAATTAACCAAGGTTATTTAGCTGCTGGATTTGGAATAGACTTCCATTACCTAACATTGGACATCGCAACATACGGAGAAGAGTTGGGACTGAACACAGGAACGTTTGAGGATAGAAGATACGCTCTTACCTTCGGTCTGCATATTTAATAAAACTCTTCTAAATGATACGATTCGGTAATTGGGTTCTAATATGAAAAGAAATGAAAGATCCAAACCAAGAATTCCAATCCACTTCAAAAGAATAACTGCAGTCCTTGAGTTCAACCTACCGGAATCTGAAGGCGATCCTAAGGCAACCCCCGGTCAAACTGAAAAAACGATGGTTCGTATTGTTTTGAGAGATTTATCGACACATGGTGTGGGAGTTTACTCAGCGACTCTCTTGGCTAAAGGGCTTCCGATTAAACTGGCTTTTACTTATCCTGTGAAAATTACCATTCCTGGAAAAATAATGTGGTCTCAGGAATTTAACGTCAACAGCCATGTTCTCACCGATCAGGCTTTCCCCTATCGAGCAGGAATCGAGTTTACCCTAGCATCGGAAGAGGAAAAGCAGAGCGTAGCGAATTTTTACGCCCAACTTGCGCAAGATAGGTAAGGTCCTTGCGGCTATTAGGGTTTGGTACTGATTACGCGAGATTCTTAATAGTGTAAGAATCCTTTTGCGACGCCCCCCTGTCGGTACTGCACCTTTATATAACTATATAATATATATTGATCACGATATGGTCTAACACTACCAATAACTAAAGGTCCAGGGTGGTAGATCCACAAAAGGCGGTATTCAATGTGGCTGACTACCAGAGCGCGATTAGTTGGGCATCCCAAATAGCCTTGCGGGACGTCGTAGGCATATTCCCATTCCTCATCAGTCAATTTCAGCTCTTAGGTGTAGCTAGGTACAGGTTTTAGCCTTTTGACTGTAGTGCTCATATTAAATTTGGGAGCAAAGGGTATTTCTGTGCAAATGATATTCCTGCTTTTTTTTGGAGCCTTGTCGGCACCTTCTATTTCAGCGCTTGAACAAGACTTCAGCCATATTTGCCGGTATGGAACATGCTACCTCTTCAGCACAGAATAAAAAATCGACAAGGAGAGAACTATGAGACGACTGTTGCGAGAAATTCTAAAGACCACAATACTTGTTGTCAGCCTTTTTGTGATTGTTCCGCCTGCTTTTGCCGCAGAACACGAGTGGAGCGAAGTCGGAAAGGCTATGGGTAAAGAGGGCAAACTTTATCCTGGGAATATTTACAAAATCAGTCTCATTCGCGACGATCTCAATTTCAGCATTGATGGGATTCAGCTCAAATCAGCTATTTTACGCGGTTCATGGGTGGCCTTCCAGAAAATGGAAGATCATGCCATGGCAATGGCAGATCTCGCATTAACGCATGAAGAAGTCCGCGCTGTGACAGAGAAACTTGAGGAAAGCGGATTTGAGATTACGGGCCTTCATAATCACGAACTACGGCTCAAACCGGCAATGATGTACTTGCACGCTATGGGCTATGGGGACCCAGTTAAACTTGCGCAGGCCCTACGAGAGGCCATCAAGCGCAGTGGGACACCCTTTAAGGCATCCCAAGAGCATTCTTTCCCCGTTCGTTTTAGTCAGGACAGTATAGACAACATCATGGGCATTGTTAGCAGTCGGGTAGGCGGCGTCTTGAAATACCATTTTTCCCGTGCTGATGAGATCAAGGACAACGGAATCGTCATGGAGCCGGCTTTTGGTCCGGAAACCGGAATAGATATTCAGCCCCTGGACAACAAGAATGCAGCAGCGGTTGGCGATATCGGCGTTATAGCATCTGAAGTCCAACCCGTAGTGAATGCCCTGAGAGAAAGAGGGATGGAGCTTACAGCCTTACATAATCATATGGTTACCGAAAAACCTCGATTACTTTTCGTGCACTTCTGGGTCCATGGCGAAGCTGAAAAAGTAGCTTCGGACATCCGCTTCGTACTCGATAAGGTAAATCTGAAAGGAAAACCTAGGGGGTAAATCCGAAAATATTGGAACATCGTCATACATTTTAGAAATTGAAGGAGAAGCCATGAGCGATCAGCGCAAAAAAGAAAAACAGACGTCCCTAACAACGACTGACTCCGGCTCGCCAGTGCCGAGCGACGATACCTCACTCACAGTCGGCCCCGCCGGTCCTCTGTTGCAAGATGCCTACCTAAATCAGAAGCTAGCCCACTTCGTTCGGGAGCGTCCACCTAGCCGCGTGTACCACGTCAAGGGGAGTGGCGCCTTCGGCTATTTCGAGGTGACTTCGAATGTCACCCAGTGGACTAAGGCCGCCTTCCTCAATAAAGTTGGCAAGCGCACGCCAATGTTCGTGCGTTTCTCAACAGTGGCGGGAGAAGAAGGTTATGCTGACACGGATCGCGACGTACGTGGCTTCGCGCTCAAATTTTACACTGAAGAAGGCAACTACGATCTAGTGGGTAACAACACGCCGGTTTTTTTCATCCGTGATCCCATGAAGTTCCCTGACTTCATTCATTCGCAGCAGCGACTGCCCGACACGGGATTGCGCAGCAACAACATGCAGTGGGACTTCTGGACGCTCTCGCCCGAATCGGCCCATCAAGTGATGATTCTCATGAGCGACCGAGGCACACCACGCACCTACCGCCATATGAACGGTTACAGCAGCAGCACTTATCTATGGGAGAACGCGGCGGGCAAGAAGTTCTGGGTTAAGTACCACTTCAAGACTGAGCAGGGCATTGAGAACTTCACTGATGACGAGGCCAGGAGCATGCGTAGCGAGGACCTCGACTACCACCGACGCGACCTGAACGAAGCGATCGAACATAGAGAATATCCGTCCTGGCGCCTTGAAATGCAGGTCATGCCTTTCGAAGATGCGACCAACTACCGATTCAACCCTTTCGACCTGACCAAGGTCTGGTTGCATAAAGACTACCCAACAATCCCAATTGGACGGATGGTACTCGATCGAAATCCTGAGAACTTCTTCGCCCAGGTTGAGCAGGCGGGATTCCAGGTGGCAAATTTTGTCCCAGGCATTGGACCTAGCCCG
Source organism: Deltaproteobacteria bacterium (assembly GCA_013286765.1). Next base: position 47,875 of record JABDFB010000001.1, on the reverse strand, counting down.
GACAGAATGGTGCTTGGGCGGATGGCTGCTTACGGCGATTCTAACCGCTATCGCACTGGTGCAAACTTTGATCAGTTGCCAGTTAATCGGCCTCTCCAGGAAGTGCATAACTACAGCAAAGACGGCCCGATGCGCTACCACCACAGCGGAAACCAGCCTGTATATGCGCCAAATAGTTACGGTGGCCCACGGACAGATGCGAAGCACTACCACGATCCCAGTTGGTTTGTGGAGGCTGCTGAGATTATGCGCACGGCCCATATAGCCCATAAAGACGACAATGACTTCGCCCAGCCTGGCATGCTCTACCGGCAAGTAATGTCGCCAACCGATCGGGACCATCTGGTGAATAATATTGTTTGGCACCTAAGCCAGGGGGTGGAGCGTTTCATCCAGGAACGTGCGGTCAACGACTATTTAACTAAGATCGACGTTGATCTCGGGACCCGAGTTGCCAGCGGTCTGGGTGTCTGCTCCCATGCAGTCGATCGGACCAAGGTAGCCTAAAGTAGTCCCGCTGCGAAAGAATCCCAATTGCGATGTGAGCAATTTGCGCTAGTTATTAGCCCATGAGAGTTAGAAACTCGTCCCAGTGATTCTTCAATTTTGCTTTGAGTCGCAAAATTGCCTGGGTGTGCAGCTGGCTCACTCTCGATTCAGTGACATCCAGAACACGTCCGATTTCTTTGAGGTTTAGGTCCTCGTAGTAGTACAGCGATAGTACGAGCCGTTGCTTTTCCGGTAAATCCTGAATAGCATCGGATATCATTTTTTTTATATATGCTATATGTACTTCACTATACGGAGTGTGTGACTTTGTACTACTATCCCCTCCCCCGTGCAGTGCCCTTTTGTCTGCTTTCGAGAAGTGAGACAGGTCATCATACGAAAGAAGGTTAACACTTCGTACCTGGTTTAGTAGTTCATGAAATTCCGGCTGACTGATTCCTAATTCCGAACAGACTTCCTCATCGGTAGCCTGTCTTCCCTTTACATGTTCGATTTTTGCGTAGCATCTTTCCAAAAGCTTGGCCTTCTCGCGTACAGATCGAGGCACCCAATCTTGTGCTCGCAGTTCGTCTAAGATAGCCCCTCTAATACGAAACTCTGCATAGGTTTTAAAGCGATTATCGCGGGATGGATCATATTTATCCATGGCATCGATTAAACCTATAACTCCAGAACTAATCAGATCATCCAGTTCAATATTTGCAGGTAACCTTGCAGCAATTTTTTGTGCGATGTACTTGATCAAATGACCATATTCTAAAACGAGCTGTTCACGCGTACTGTTGAGCGGGGTAAAATCCTCTTTTACTAGTTGAGAGGTATAACTTGCTTCACGTTCCACCTCTTCGGCAATTTCACGCTCCAGAGCCTTTACTTCTTCTTGCACCGCTACTACCTGTTCAGTAGCCACCTGCTCAACGTTTTGCACAGGCGTATCAGCTGCCTTGTTCTCTTTTACGTTGGTTTTGTTCGGCGCCGTTTTTGTAGTCTTGGTTGTTTTTTCTTTTCTAAGGCTCTCTTTGTATTTCTGAATTCCCTGATTTAGGCTCATCCCCCACTCACCCCTTAGAAATATTCTATCAGAACTTTTCTTTTATTCACTATTTCTATTTATGCGTCATTGAATTGACATTAAATTAGAAGTCCAAAATTAACGAAACAACTCTTTCACCGGTAGCGTCTTCCAAATCATCTGGAACTCTTTGCCCAGTACCAAAATAGACTAGAGGCATTTTCGAACTTTGGACAATATTATAGAGCGCTCCGTAGGTAACCGCCTCATCTAGCTTCGAGACAATAAGTCCCTGCGGATGAAATATCGAGAACCGCGATATCATGTTGTATAATTCGGAATCCCGAGTCGTTGCCGATAGCACCAAATAAATATGGAGAGCGGGAATTGGAGCCAGCAGTTGCGATAGCTGAGTTAAAGAATCTGTATTCTTAGGAGAATATCCACTTACATCGATCAATACTATGTCAAGATTTTGAAAATCCATAAGAGCCGCATTTAGATCTGACTGAGAATACGCCGATCTAAACGGTACATTAAAAATCTTTGCATAGGTGCCAATCTGTTCGAATGCTCCTACTCGGTCATGATCCAAATTGATAAAACCTACTTTCATTCCCCGTTTAGCGGAAAGGAGGCTTGCCATTTTTTGCAAGAGTTGTGGTCTTTCCGACCCCCGTCGCACCGACCAAAGTAACGGCAACCGGTCCCTTCGATCCTTCCTTTCGCTTTCCCAAGATATCTTTTAACGGATCCCGAACAATCAAACCGCCTAGCATAGATTCTGCAATCCGATCCGTGAGCTGACGTTGATCCGTTGGTTTTGCATCAAATGATGCTTGTTTTACCAATGGCCAAGCATAACGGCGTTCTACTCCATTCAACACCAAGTGTTCAAATGCTTGTTGCAGAACGCTATTTTCACCCCTCGTTTCGCCAAATGTAGCTGCACTCATCTGAGTTTTTTTTTCAAATCTTCGACCATCTTCCTGAGATTCTGCACTTCAATATCAAGACTATATGTTGATGCCGATGCTGGCGCAGCTGGTGCTGGTACCGACATTCTTGGCACTTCCGGCACCGCTGCGGCAAGTTCAGCCCCGGGTTCATCTATAATGTCCGCATAGCGAGTTGCAGTGATTCTCCGCCCTTGCGGTTGATTTTGCCCCTGCGACTCTGTTTGCTGACTCATTTCGACTTTCTCTCGTACCTTCTCTGCTCGTTCTATTTGTCGATCCGCATATTTATTAATAAGGGAGGCCTGCTTCTCAGCCGGAAGCTGTCGAACATATTCCTTCTTTTTATCAGGGAGTCTTGACTCTACTCGTTGTTTGTTGATTAAAGAACGTTCAGATACCGCTGCGGTGACCTCAATTAAAGATTTGGATAGTCCCAATCCTTTACGGATCTTTCGAGTTTGGAGTATCACCGCTTCCGGTCCCAACTCTCGCTTAACAAGCTCCAGCGCTTCTTGCACTGTGGAAGCTTCGAATTTCTTAACTTGCATATGCTAACCTCACTGTTCCAAAGGACTTTATCAAAACATTGGGGGCAATTTCATTGTGAGAAAGTACAATTACGTTCGGAATGAACCTATCTATTAGATTTTTAAGGTGTGGTCGAACCAGGGGCGAACACAATACAATCGCGTGACTCGTGTCATTTAGCATTCGGATTACCGACTGATTTAATTCTGATATGAACGTACGAACAAAATCTGGATCAACAGAGAGCTGCTGTCCCTGGTCTGTCTGGATCAAACTAGATGCGATGGTCTCTTCAATCGATTTATCCAAAGTTAAGAGAGTAATTTGGCCATCCGATCCGACCAATTTTTTCGTAATGGATCGGCCCAAGATAGTTCTAACGTGTTCTGTAAGTACCGTAGGATCTTTTTGGGTAGGAGCGACGTCGGCGAGACCCTCTAAAATCGTTTTCAAATCTCTGATAGAAACGCCCTCTTTCAATAGAGCTTTTAATATTCGCAAAATCGTACCCATAGAAACCAAATTCGGTATCAGATCCTCTACGACTTTTGGCGCAGTTTGTTTGACTCCATCGACTAAGCTTTGAAGCTCCTGCCTTCCTAGGAGCTCATGAATATTCTGTCGAATCATTTCTGTTAAGTGAGTAGCAATAACCGTCGAATTATCTACGACAGTATAGCCCGCATAGATAGCGTCATCCTTTTGCCGACTATTAATCCACAAGGCGTCGAGACCAAAAGCAGGTTCCTTTGTTGTAATACCTACTATCGGTTCAACCACATTACCTGGGTCCATTGCCAACAAATGGCCAATCATCAAAGACCCAGAGCCGATTACTACTCCTTTTAACAAGACTTGATAGTCACCCGGCTTTAATTCAAGGTTATCCCTAATTCTCAAAGATGGAATAATGACACCCAAATCCAAAGCAAATTGTTTGCGTATACTGGAAATTCGCTCTAAAAGGTCCCCATTCTGCTCGGAATCAACAATGCTGACTAAGCCATATCCGACCTCGAGTTCCAGCAGGTCTACGTTGAGCAGAGCTTCGAGCTTTTCGTTTGTTGGCTTGAGCTTTTCCTGTACTGTCTTTTCTTCTTTGACTTGCTCTTCCTTCTTTTCTTTTTCGTATATTTTATAAGACATAAATCCAAGGATTCCAGCCAAAATGACAAATGGAATAAATGGTAGTCCTGGCACAATAGCTAGAAAACCCATAATTGCTGCAGCCGCAATTAATGCATTAGGCTTCATAAGAAGTTGTTTTGATACTTCCTGACTGAAGTTTGTGCTAGTTGCCGTACGAGTGACAATAATACCTGACGCAGTCGAAACGATCAGGGCTGGAATCTGGGTGACAAGACCGTCTCCGATAGTTAGCAAGGTAAACGTGGAGGCTGCAGAACCAATATCCATTCCTTTTTGAAAAGTACCGATGATTATTCCACCTACTACGTTGACTAAGACTATTAATATCCCGGCTATCGCGTCCCCTCTAACGAATTTGGAAGCACCGTCCATTGCCCCGTAGAAATCAGCTTCCCTAGCAATCTCTTGTCTTCTTCGACGTGCTTCATCTTCATTAATCAATCCTGCGTTGAGATCCGCATCGATAGACATTTGTTTTCCGGGCATTGCATCCAAGGTGAATCGCGCAGCAACTTCCGCTACGCGGCCGGCGCCCTTAGTAATAACGACAAAGTTGATAATAACTAGGATAACAAACACAACTATACCTACTGCGTAGTTACCTCCAACAACGAACTCACCGAATGAGCGAATTACCTCACCGGCTGCTGAAACCCCTTCTTCGCCACCGTGAAGAAGAATGACTCTGGTAGTAGCGACGTTGAGTGACAATCTAAACAGAGTAGTAATCAATAATAGCGATGGAAAAATACTAAAATCAAGTGCTCTTGTTGCATAGACCGACGTCAACAAGAGAATCATCGAAAATGCAATTCCCACACAAAGGAGAATATCGATTAGGAATCTTGGCATCGGTATAACCATTACAGCTAGAATGGCCACCAACCCAACAGCAAGTAAAAGATCCGAGTTGCCTGCTAATTTTTTTAAAATATTTATAGCCTCCTATTCCTAAGCCGATAAACAAACGCAAGTACTTCAGCAACAGCCTGGTACAAGTTATGAGGAATACCCTGTCCTACTTTCACCGTCTTATAAAGCGTTCTTGCTAGAGGGACATTCTCCACAAGTGGTACGTTAGCCTCTGCTGCAATTTCTTTGATTCTTTGTGCGACGTAGTCGGCGCCTTTGGCCACTACCTTGGGAGCCGACATAGTGGACTTTTCATAGACAAGAGCAACTGCGATATGTGTAGGATTTGTTACGACTACATCCGCCTTCTTTACGGCATGCATCATCCTGCGGCGAGCCATTTCTCTTTGAATAGACCGAATTCGTGCGCGAATTTGCGGATCACCTTCACGCTCTTTATATTCTTGTTTCGCTTCTTGCTTCGTTAGTCTTAAGCTCTTACTAAATTCATAACGTTGCATAAATAGATCTATAACGGCAAATACAATAAACGTAATAATTAGCGGAAAGGCAACCGTTTGAGCCGACTTGGCGAACACCGATGGCAATTCGGATAACGATACATGATAATAGCCAATTGAGGAGAATACCTCCGATTTCAAAATACTGTAGACAATGCTTAAAACAAAGACCACTTTTACAATTAATCTTAGTCCATCTAAAAGTTGCTTCACCGATAGCAGTCTTTTTAGGCCCTGAATCGGATCTAATTTAGAAAGATCAGGATTAAGAGGCTCAAATGAAAACACACCACCTACTTGTGCGCCGCTCGAGAGAGCCGATAAAACAAAACCCGCGCCACAAACCGGTAACCCCACGGTTGTCAAAACGTTTAGAATTCTTTTGCCACAAGTTCGAAGAACTTCCGGATCGGAAAAATTCATTTTGGCAGAAAGATTTGTTTGGAATAACTCTTTCATAAGTTCTGCAAGATGATGGCTGATATTGTCCGACATTCCATAAGCGGTCGCGCCCACCGCAATAAGAGCTACGAGACTATTGAGCTCTCGACTCTGCGCCACCATACCTTTTCGTCTAAATTCCTCAATACGGTACGGCGACGCTTCTTCTGTTAAGTCCTCACGCGAGGTGTCTTCACGTTTATCAGCCAATTCTTAACTCCCGACCAGAGACATTACTATTTTTAACCATTCCAATGACCTCTCGAAGATCATTGCCACTACATCTTCAAAATCAGAAAACCCCATAAACAAAACAACTAAACCAGCCAAAATGGTAATCGCAAACGACAACACTAGAATATTAAGTTGAGGCATGGCTTTTGATAGAACGCCCAAACCGACGTTAACAGAGAAAATCGTGACGGCCATCGGTGCGGCAATCTGGAAGCCAAATTTAAGTGCTTCACCGGAAAATTCGATGAGTCTATTCGCTAACGAATCTGAAAAGTGTACTTTTCCTATTCCTATTATTCGAAAACTCTCAAAAACACTTTTCAGAATTAAATGATGGCCATCCAAGGAAAGAAAAAGAAGCATAGCTATCACAGTCTGAAATTGAGCAATAACTTCTGTTTGAGTTTCCTGGTGTGGGTCGAATTGACTGGCAGATGCAAAACCCATAAAAGTTCCCACAAAATTTGTGCCGATCGAGATGCTATCAAAAGCTAACTTTGCAATGAAACCCATTAGCAAGCCAAACGCAACTTCCAGCGCCAGAGTACCCACAAGACCCCCAACCGTGCTCGCCCAAATCGTTGCATCCGTTACACGAATATGGCCTGACTTAACTAACGCTGGAAAAAGGACAATTGAAACCGAGAGTGATAGAAGTACTTTAAGTGGCGCTGGAACTAGGCGATCTCCTACAATTGGGATGACGGCAAAAGCTACGCTGAGTCTGATAATCACGGCAAAGAAGCTGAGAATTTCGGATTCACTGAAGTTAAATAATGACATGATTTTTTACCTAGTCACCTAACCCAGTCTCCTGCGCTTCCCAGTACTGTACTAGCGTATTGCTGTAATGTCTCCAACATCCAAGGTGCCATTATTGCCAAAACAACTAATACTGCGACCATTTTTGGAATGAACGTCAATGTGGCCTCGTTGATCTGTGTAATAGCCTGTAATATACTGACGAGAATACCAACCACCATAGCTGACAAAAGCAACGGACCGGCTAAAAAAATTGTCGTTTTTACGGCTTCTGTAGCTAATGAAATTACCATTTCCTCTGTCACAGCCTATTCCCCTTTTCCAACATGCTAACCGAAACTCTTAACCAAACTACCGACAACTAGTTCCCAGCCATCCACTAAAACAAATAAAAGCAATTTAAATGGAAGAGAAACTACAACTGGCGGCAGCATCATCATACCCATAGCCATGAGCACACTGGCCACCACCATATCCAACACTAAAAAAGGCAGATACAGCATAAATCCTATTTGGAATGCTGTTTTTAGTTCACTGATTATGAACGATGGAACCAGAACATATGTGGGAACCGCTTCCCTGTTTTTTGGATGCTCCTCTTTTGACATGGAGAGAAAAAGCTCGAGATCTTTCTCACGTGTTTGCTTAAACATAAAGTCACGAAGAGGAGCTTCTGCTCTCTCGTAAGCGATAGTTTGAGAGATTTTTTCATTCAGGTATGGCTCAACGGCTGTTGTTGTAATTTGTTTCCAAGTGGGAGCCATGACAAAGAATGACAAAAACAATGATAACCCTACAATGAGTTGATTTGGAGGCATTTGCTGAGTACCAATTGCCTGCCTGACGAAGCTAAGAACTACTACTATTCTAGTAAACGACGTCATCATGATCAAAATGGCAGGAGCTAACGTCAAAACCGTCAGTAAAATCACGATGCGAAGAACGGCTACTAGGTCAGCTGGCTTCTCCGAATTTGCAAAGGACAGACTCAAAGAAGGTAAATTCAGCCCGGATGTACCCGGATTGTAATTGGCTGCGTCTGCAGCGTATGGACTCAAAATTCCCATTACTAGCATTCCAAGTGCGATACCGATGAGAAAGCTGGAGAGTTTTCGGATAGTCATAGCGATTTGAAGCCTTCTAATCGGCTGCGAATTCGCGATCTCACATCCGCCGATTGTGCTACTTCTTCTCTAAAATCCTGCTTGAAAGCGAAGGTCGACTCACCCTTTTCCTGTTCCTTTGTAATCAGGTCTGCAAACATCTGCTCGGTCGCATTTGATTTTGTTTCCGAACCTGTTGCTCTTACATTTTCTTCTGCGAGCTCAGTAATGACTTGAATTGATTCCTGAGAGGAACCTAATAGAAGTAGCCTGCCCCCAACTCGCACCAGAATCAGACTTTTCTTCGGATCAAGATAATATTTTGCAACTACGTTAATTAAACTCTTGTCTTTTCCAATGCCCTTTTCAACAATTTTTGTAATAGAGTCTAAGACTTTCTTTTTTCGTACAAAGAAGAACGCGAGTCCTAACAGAATACTAACTGCAGTTACTTTTACTATAGGCAATAGGAACGATGCATTTTGGTTATGGCCAACGCGAGATGAGACACGCTCAGATGAGCTCTTGATAACCCCAGGCTTCTGGTCTGAATCTTTAGCCGGTACAATCGGTGCAGTTCCTTGAAGCACTCTATTGAGCAATTCTGCTTCGTTTACTTCATCTTCCTTTTCAGATTCCCGAGTTACTAAATTCACTTTGGTATTTTCATTTACCTTCTCTTTTTCCGCTGAAACCTCTTCGCTCTTTCCGGTTCGAACGTCATCGAATTTTATAACAACGTTACGACCAGCCGAAGTAATTCGGACATGATCTCGGTACTTCTCTACCTTTTCATCTAGAGAAAATCGACAACGAATCAGTTTCGGAGAGAATTGATAAGCAAAAACCTTCTTAACTAATTTTCCTTTCAAAGGCATGATCTTGGCAGGATAGACGGAGCTGTTTTGAATGCTCAATTGGACAATTTCATTTAAGTAGTCAATGGCGATTTCATTCTTTTCTACGTGCTTATCAAATGTGAGCCTAATTTCTCTGTCACCATGAAGCTGAACTTGCTTTAGGTTACTCAATGCAAAAGAGTTCTGACTACTTAAGATGGCAAGTGGAGCTGCTGATAATAGTAAAAAAGAAAATTTCATTACAATCCTTATTTTTCAGTCCTATTTCAACTGCTCAATTCTTTCGACAGGCGATATGATATCCGTAATACGAACACCAAATTTTTCGTTTACTACGACGACTTCGCCACGTGCGATAAGCTTTTCATTAACAAGAACTTCCAAAGGCTCGCCGGCAAATTTGGACAACTCTACAACCGATCCCTGCGAGAGCTGAAGAACATCTCGCACAATCATTTTTGCTCTTCCCAATTCCACAGTTATTTTAAGGGGAATATCTAAAATGAAATCGAGTGACTGAATGACCGGCCCCTGGTGGGCCGCTCCGCCCGCGGGTGCACCGCCACCGCTTGGACTTGGGGCGCCAGCGCTGGCAGCAGCCATAGATTCCAATTTACCGGCTAAATTACTATTTTCCGCTGCAGCATCAGCCATTTTTTTTCTCCCTTTTCTTTATTCGCGTTCAGAGAATCCCGTAATTTTGACTGCACGATTTCCCCTGGAAACTCCTAGAAAACACTTATACTTAGAAACACCTTCAACCAGAATATCAAGTTCTCCATCCACATCCTGTGAAAGAGGAATCACGTCTCCAATATTCAAATTAACCAGATCACCGACACTTATTGCCGCAGAGCCAAGATTAACGAGAACATTGCATTCCATATTCCGGAGATGCTCTTCCATCTTTCCGCTACCATCTTTGTCAATACGGTCGAGCTCTGTCTGAAAAGAAGAGTTCAATTTATTTTTGATGGGTTCGATCGTTGCATACGGTATAACGATCGCAATAGTTCCGCTGGCATTTTCCAATTCCACTTCAAAAGTGGTCGAAATTATAACGTCCGAAGGTGGCACAACGCCGACGAACTGAGGGTTTACTTCGGTTCGAATAAAAGTGATATCTGGTTTGTGAACAGGAGTCCAGGCCTCTTCGAGGTCTTTAATTCCGAGCTCCATTACTTTGCGCATAATCGACAGCTCAATGCGCGTAAATTCTTTTCCTTCTAATTTTGTATACGGACGATCTGTACCACCAAAAAAACTGTCAACAAGCGCATAAGCTAATTTAGATTCGAAAACAAGAAGAGCAGGACCTCTTAGACTCTCGAATCTCATAATACACATACAGCTAGGTATTGGCAGTGTATTTACAAATTCACCGAATTTCATTAAATCTGTAGAAATAATACTCAGAGTTGCGATCTTTCGAAGAGAATTGGACAACGACATTCTGAATAATCGAATGAATCTTTCATAGATGATGTCCAGAGTTGGCATTCTTCCACGAATTACCCTATCCTGATTTGTTAAATCATAGGGCATTACATCCCGATTTGTGTTGTCCCCGGACATGTCCGTCGGCGTTGCACTAGGATCCCCGGTATCAGCCGCGGGAATTGAACCTTCTGCTACGGCATTTAGAAGGGCGTCGACTTCAGACTGAGATAATACCTGATTCATATTCTACTTCCTAGCTCTAGCTCGCCAGAGCAAAGCTAGTGAAAAACACTCCTGTTACTTTTCCGGTTACAAGAAATCCATTTATTGCTGATTTAATCTGTTCTTTTAGATCTTCTCGACCTTCAACAGCTGCAAGATCTGCTGGTCTTTTGCTATTTACTAGATCAATGATTGTATTTCTAATTTGAGGAATTTTCGTGTTCACTTCATTTTCGATTTCCTCATTAGGAACTCCTAGTGCAATATTTAGACGAACGAATTTTGGATTGACACTTCCTGGAGTTGACAAATTTACAGTAAATTGTTCGAGTGAAATCATTTTGCCAAAATTACTTGGTTTTTTGGCTTCTTTTTCTTTTGCTCCGCCGTGTTCTCCGTGGCCGTGCTCACCACCGTGTTCTCCACCCTCTTCTTTACCTTTTTCTTCTGCTTTAGTAGAAATATCATCAACAGATGGACGATTTTTTTCTTTCTGAAAACTCATATAGAGAACTGCTAGGAGTCCAACGTTTACTAAAAGATTTACAATGGAAATAATAGCAGGCAACTTACTCGAGCTACCTCCTGCCTCTGGGGCATGAGCTGGTGCTCCGGGAGCCGCTGCATTTTGTTCTTGTCCTGTAGCCGACATTTCTATTCCTCCACCTAATATATTCTATTTTGATGGGACGGAAGAGTTTAGACAAGAGTTTTTTTAAACAAAGTTAAGATAGGACGTTGTCAATGCGATGACAACGTCCTATCTAGTTGTGAATATTTTGCCTACCTCCACAATACCCCTATGGAGGCTGCTAGAGCTGCATTACACTCTCTTTAGATTCAGAACTTCTTGCAGCATTTCATCGGAAGTACTAATGATCTTAGTATTCGCTTGGAAGTTTCTTTGTGCTGTCATTAGATTGATAAACTCCGACGCAATATCTGTAGTAGAAGCTTCAATCGTTTTTGACGAAATTCTTCCTCTACCTCCAGCTTGGGGCGCTCCCATGGTTCCTTGGCCGGACAAGCGGCTCTCACGGAAGCGGTTTTGTCCCATCTTAAATAGGCCTTCAGGGTTTTCAAATTTTGCAAGAACGATTTGAGCAATATTGACGTTTTCACCATTTGTATAAATGGCTGTCAATGTACCGTCATCGTTGAATGTGGCACCGGCCAAGCTACCTGCGGTATACCCGTCCTGTAGAGTTTTATACGTTTCAGAAGTAGTACCGAATTGCGTTACCTGCAAACCAGTACCACCATGCGTTTTGTCATCACCGAAGTTAAATGTAATATATTGATCCGGAAGAGCTCCTTTGTTGAAATTGAATGAGGACTTGTCAATTTGCTGTTCTCTTAATCTACCGTCAGTATCAAACATCAGTTTACCAGTAGCGCATTCTACCAATTGATCTTTGACTCCGTTGGTGGTTTCCTCACCTTTAACCATCGCTCTCCACGTCCAAATACCATCTTCAGTCCTATTGAAAAACACCGTACAAATATGAGCAGTACCGGCAGTATCATAGACCGTAACACCTGTACCGAAATGGGAAGTCTGCTCAGGTCTCGTCGGATCAAATATGGTGTTTTTATCTGATCTCAGATCGAGGTTCATAAATAATTTCACTTCACTGGATTTTTTTGCATCGATCACAGTACGATCGATGGAGATTTCCCCTAATTTCGAAGTTACTTTTCCTTGATCGTCCGCTTGGAATCCAAGAACTCGAAAACCATCGGCGTTAATCAATTTACCTTCTTTATCGAAGTGAAAAGAACCGTTTCTTGTGTAGCTTCTTCCATCAGCACCATTTAAGACGAAAAAACCATCTCCTGTAATTGCAAGGTCGGTAGACGATTCTGTCTGCAAAATAGATCCTTGAGAAAAGATTGGATTAACTGCGGCCAATCGCGTTCCACGCCCAATTTGGTTACCGCCTAACAAACCTCTCAAAGACTTCGCGATCACGTCCTGGAATTCAGGTCGGCTGGTTTTAAAACCAATAGTGCTCGCATTGGCGATGTTATCGCCGTAGATGCCTAACGCTTCACCTTGTCCGCTAAGACCGGATATACCGGTATAAAGCGAGGATAATATACCCATATAGAGACGCCTCCTTGCGTCTTTTTCATTATTAATTCTGCTCCTCTGTCATTCAGAGCAGACTAGGCTTCCCTACACGGGTCCAGCCTAAAGCTATCAACAAACAAACTAAATTATTACTGCGCCATCAATGTTTGTAAAAACATTGCCTTCAAGAGCATTCCTATCTAGGGCAGTAACAACTGTTCTATTTTTTACACTAACGATGAGAGCAGCATTCGGCGTCAACACTAAGGTATCTTCAACACCTTTTGCTTGAGCCCTATCTACCGCATCGTTTACCTTTGCCATCGTTGCCGGATCTAAAGCAATTTTCCGATCTTTCAATCTCTGAGCAGCGTGCGCTGAGAACTTCAGCGGTTGCTTCACTTGATTCAGATCAATCTTGGATCCAGAACTTGAAAGCGCTTCATCAAACACGCGATCAAACTCGCCTTTATCCGGAGCATCAACTTCCTTTTTGACACGATAATCCGATTGAGTTTGAGGAATAGACGTGACATTCGGGTACAAAAAGGGACTATTACTCACCTGATCTCACCTCCTTTTGCTATTTTCTCGGCAATAACTGCCGGAGAAATGGAATTTGCTAAATTCGCTAAATTTGGCTGATTATTCGAGACTGGTGAAACGCCAGTCTGAATAATCGCGCCGGGTTGAATCAGTGCGCCTTGTTGCATCGCTGGTTCAACTAGATTTTTTGCAGCTGGATCTCTTGGGGGCATAACCGGCTGACCCAAAGCGGCTGTCTGATTCTTTTCTGAATGATTTTTCTCTTCGGCTGGATCTGTTTCTACTCTGATGATGTTATTGACTGATATTTTTTCTTGCTTTTGTGCATCACCTACTAGAAATACTGGTTCACTGCCTTCAAAACTGACGCCGATTACACGAGATCTCAATTTCGAATTAGTATCAAGCGCACGTCCTTTGTCATCTTTGGCTTCAATACGCAACATGTAGTTTCCATTGTTAGAAGGTAAATTGCTTCCATTTTTTCCGTCCCAATCGAACCTAATTTCACCCTTCTTCTGTGCACCCAGTTCTTTTTCTAGAGCAACTTCCCCTTTTTCGCTAATAATTGAGATTTTTACCTGTTCAGCATCTTTTGAAAGAGCAAAACTCAATGGATCGCTCTGACCCTGAATATGAGCGAATCTTTCACGGTCTACTGTGACCCATTTGCCGATGATATTAGTCATTGCAAATTGCTCGAGTGGTTTGTTTTGTGTGGATAGCTTATTTAGATTTTGGTTAACATTGTGCAGTTGTTCAACAGAGGTAAATTGAGCTAATTCTGACGCCATCTGTTCTGGTTTAAAGGGATTTGTCGGATCCTGATTCTTCATCTGGCTAATCATGATCTTCAGGAAGTCATCTTTATCCAAATTCTTTTTAATTTCTTTCGGCTTTTCAGGCCTTGCACCGTACTTAGATTGAATTTGTTGAAGAAGATCGCCAAACTTCGGGGCAGTGGCAGCCTCTTTAGCATCTTTTTGTTGTCCTGAAGCAGCATTGTTCGTATGGTTTTCAACAGGTGCAGCTTCGTGGTTCGCGGGGTTACCTTTTACCATTTCAACCACGGTATTTCTCCATTTCCTCACGCCCTAATGTCAAGATGACCATCTTGACTATAGGAATAATTTCTAAGAGGCGGCACCGGTTGAGAGGTGGCGCCCCTGATTTGATTTCTATTCGGTTGACGTTCAACATCATAAATCTGATCATTCATTTGTCCGTTACGACCTTGCTGTCTTTGGAAGTCCTGCATTAATGCGTCTCTATTTAATCCATCAAAATTTGAATTTGAAAATGACTGATTGAAATCAGAAGCACTTCCACTTGGATGGGTGGGATTATTCGTTAACGATAAATCGACTTGACCTAATACAAGCGCATGGCCAGACAGGCTTTCTTTCAAATGAGATATGCTTTCTTGGAATATTTCTCGAGCTTTTTCATTTGAGGCCTGGATCTTTAATGCTACGTGATTTCCTTGAGTAATGACTCGGATCGAAAGTTCTCCTAAGTGTGCTGGACTAAGCCGCAGTCGCATCTCACCAGAACCAGCATGGTTCTGTACAATGCCATTAATTTCTTCACTCATCTGTTTTAAGTTTACCGACGGTAGCCGGTCTCGACCACCAGCACCCTGTGTAGGTTCAGCGATCAATTGGATCGTTGATTTACTATTATTTGTTCCTGAAAAATTATTCGCAACAGCCATTGTCCCTAATCTATGTTCCATTCCTAAAAGCTTAGACTTTTGCTTTCCATCTTGCTCGTTGACTGTCTTCAACTCCAAAGAAGAACCGAGCTGAGTTCCTAAATTCTGATTGGGATCGATCGGTTTAACATCAAGACGGTTGGGACCATTCTTGATTGAATCTAACGTTCGGACAAAGTCGTCACCTGAATAGGATATTCCGGTTCCTTTTTTTATCTGGGGTTTCGTGGACTGAACTCCGCCAAAATGGTGATCCTGTGCAATTTGACTCATTATCTGCTGATTATCTAAATTTGCAAAATCCCCTGTTAAACCTTGATTTGGATTTAAATTGGAATTGATGTTTGAAGCTGACTCCGATGACAAGGCCGAAGGGTGTTCCGAATTCACAAGTGAGAGCCTATTTAATTGAGGCGCACTCATGTCTGGACTTTGGCCGTTAGAGTTCTTTCTGAGAGCCTTAAGTCCACCCTCTGGATTCACTATTCCCTGTACCTGTCCAGCGTCCTTTGTATTCTTGTCCTGTGCTAATTCGAGAACGTTCTGCCCTTTAGCTGACGGATCCAACTTCGGTAGTCCCACTGTTAAGTCTGTCGCACCTGCTGAATTATTTATTTCTTTATTACCTGCTAGAGGCAGTGAAAGCGAAGCTAAATGATTATTCGCGGGATTATTAGCAAAGAGAATGGCCGGGTCAATCGCAGCTTTATCGGAATCTAATTTTTTATCTTTGCCCCGTTTTCCAGAATTGTTCATAATTCCGTTTTTATCTATGCTCTGTGACTCGCCTTGAGATTCAACTGGATGCTCCGAAGACTTGTCTTGAGATTTGTTTAGAGCTGTTTGGAATCCTCGACCGCTCTCTTCAGTTTGTCTTTGTTGCTGGGGTTTCTCGATCGATCTCGGGTTGTCTTGTGTCGGACTGCTTATTACTTTGTTGATCATTTGCTTCACCTCCTTTCTTCATTTCGGATGGATACTGAGTGCTATTTTTGGCTAGATTTTTACCTAAATTTTGAGGCGTGACCTCTGCCTTTTCTTCCGGCATCTTCTCTAAGGGGGCTTCAGACGTCGCTTCCTCTGCAAGCTCTCTGTTCGGAGATTTTAACGCCGGGTTTTGTGCAGTGGCGGGTGCTCTTTCGTTCAGGTCCTTCTTCTTCACACCGGCCATCAATTCAGAAAGTTCGGAAGATCTTTTCGGATCCATCAAATTCATGATCTTACCCAGACTCTGCGTCTCCATTTGAGACATAACCGCTACGGCCAGGTCATTATCTAGGGTTCCGATCACCTTTGCCACTGATTTGGGGCTCATTGTTAAATACGTTTGAATCAATTTGGCAACTTTTTCATTCTTCGCGTTTTGCTTTTGTTCATAGGTTTTGGTCAAATCGTCCCTAAGAGCTTCCAATTTCTTTAACTCATCATTGACTGCTTTTTCCCTGGCTTTTATTTCCAGTTCTCTTTCATCTAATTTTTTTTGTTTTGCTTGGAGATCTTCTTTAGTTTTTTTAATGTCTTCACTTGCCTCTAAACTTAAATTTGGCGGACTACTCGAATTTTTCAACTCCTCCGCATGCACCGAGACGTGAATTAGCGACAAAATCAATACACAAAACAGGCCGGATGCTTTCTTCATAGAGCTTCCTCTCTGTTTTGATATTTAGTGATAATCAATTCATCCAATTCCTTTTGATTTTTTTTGCTTATCTCTTTATGAAATTCGCCGCGTTCTTTTTCTTCGAGCAGTTCAATTGTTTTTGTTCTCTTGCGTGTATCCAAATAGCGGCGAAGTGCTTTATCTAATTCTCGATGTGTTCTTAGTATTACTTGGTCTGATTGAATTAATTTTTGTTTTAAACCTTGAATATATTCATTATGCCAACGGAATTCTATCGCTGAAATTGGCTGTATTCCTAGTTTTTCTCTTTTTTCCAAAGTCATCTGTAATTCGTTTTGCAAATTAATTTTATTTTGTAATTCACCTTGATAAATCTTCTGTTTTTCCGAAAAGACTACTAGAGCTTGACTCTCCAATCGTCTTCTGAACTCCAACAGTACTGAGAATTTGAAACGAAACTTTTTCATCCTTAACTACTAGTTTCCTATTTATTATATTTATTTACTAGACTGAATTTTTTTCCCTACACTGGGAAGGTATTTCCGCACCTGTAATGGCGGCTATCCACGATTCATGACGTTTTGTGCCTGCGGAGATCTACCCACAGCGGACGCTTCTCCCAGTCGATAAATTGACTGTAATTGCCCGAGAGTCTGGTCAAAAATGCTATGATCTTCGATATCCTGTCTTAGAAACGATTGAATTCGATCGTTGACGGCAACTGCTTGATCTATTCTAGGATTACTACCCCGAATATAAGCGCCTATATTTATCAGGTCCTCAGCTTGGCGATACGTTGCCAACCAGTCTTTAGCTTGATTGGCCCATTGAAGATGCTCCGGACTAACTACTGACCGCATCAAACGACTTGCGCTCTGCAATACATCAATGGCTGGAAATTGATTCCGCTGGGCAATTCTCCTACTGAGGACGATGTGACCGTCT
Source organism: Deltaproteobacteria bacterium (assembly GCA_013286765.1). The sequence goes on along the minus strand of JABDFB010000001.1, from coordinate 30,382 downwards.
AATATCGCCCGCATCGCGTCAGCAACAGGATCATCTAAGTCATCCCCCTCAACAAGAACTGAATAAAGTCCCGTGATACTGCCTCGCTTCGAACCAGTTCCAGCCCTTTCCAGAAGCTTCGGAAGGGTCGAAAACACACTTGGTGTATAACCTTTGGCAGCGGGAGGTTCACCCATCGAAAGCCCAACTTCGCGTTGAGCCATACAAAATCTTGTCACGGAATCCATCAGCAGGAGAACGTCTTTGCCCTGATCCCTAAAATATTCCGCAATCGAAGTAGCGAGAAAAGCACCTCGCATTCTTAGTAGCGGCGATTTGTCAGAGGTCGAAACCACTACGACGGACTTTTTCAGTCCTTCTGGTCCCAGATCCTTTTCAATAAACTCACGCACTTCTCTACCGCGCTCCCCTACCAGTGCGATGACGTTCACATCCGCCGTAGTGTGTCGCGCCATCATTCCGAGCAAAATAGACTTGCCGACGCCCGAACCTGCAAAAATTCCGACGCGTTGTCCTTTTCCACAAGTCAATAACCCGTCAATGGCTCGAATGCCCAGCTCCAAAGGCTGTTTAATTACCTCACGAAGAAGAGGATCCGAAGGCTTGTGATAAAGGCCTCTTTCCTCAAAATTATTCTTTAGATCGAACGCCCCTAAACCATCGATCGGGTATCCACGGCCGTCAATTACCCTTCCTAAGAGGCTATTTCCAACTGACACAGTCGAATGCTTTTTTTCCAGGATCACTAGACTACCGTTGCTAATTCCAGGAACCTCTTCAAATGGCATTAAAAGAATACGTCGATCTCTAAATCCAACTACTTCGCCCTGAATTCCAGATTGCGTATGGATATCTCCAGAACTAATAATTCTACATAAACTTCCAATAGCGGCTCCCGGAAGATGAGCCTCATAAATAAGTCCAATTGATTTAGTGATTTTTCCTGCCTGAGTATAAGGCAGAGTTTGATACAGCTTATTTTCGTAAGATCGCCGGTCAATTTCCCAACTCAAGTGGCACCTTCGACTTTACTCCCTACTAAGGATTGGTGAATTCTCTCAAGTTGAGCGTCTACACTCACATCGATAGCATGCCATTCTGTTTCTACTAAACAGCCACCCGGAGGGACTTGACTGGATACCTCTATATGAAGATTTTGTAGTTTCCCTAAAGCGTTATCCAGACCTGTAGTGATGGATTGAATAAATTGTTCGTCTTTTGGATTTAGAGAAATCTTAATATTCTCCTTTACTCCTAGCGATGAAATCAGTTCTTTTGTTAAGCGCAAAAGGTATTCTTTGTCCGTAGATAGCTCCCTCAGAATAACCATCTTCGCAATGCGATAAATCATTTCAATTAGAAATTTTTCATTGGCTTCATAAATTTCATTCTTTGCATTGTCTAATTGACTAAAGAGAGAGACGAAATCTGCAACCCTTGTTGCCACTTCAGACTGTACAACGCCATAGGCAGCATCATACCCTCGTTTTCTGCCTTCCTCATATCCTTTTGCTTCTGCCTCTGCCCGCGTTTTCGCGGCTAATTCTGTTAGCTGATGCTGCACCTGTTCTTCAATGACTCGCTTTTCTTCTCTATCGACCTTCAGGGCGTCGCGTAACAATGGATTTATGCTGAAAGAACTATCTTTCGTGCTTTGTCCTGCCTGTTGAGACTCGGTTCCGCTTTCTCCTTTGTCGGCTCGATCCGTAACTGCTAGTGAACCAAACCTACTCTTGACTTCCTCATAGCTGCCAAATCTATCGCCTTTTACCTCAGAAACCTCAAAACTCTTTATGACCGGTTTGACACCGTTATCAAGTTTCAATATTTTTTCTTTCGGCCTAAGGTCAGATTCAATCTTTATTTGAAAATCGATTGGTTTAAATGCCATTCATGGACCTCAAGATTACACCAGAGTATCTGATTCGCCGCCGCGACTGACGAGAATCTTGCCTTCCGATTCGAGCTTCTTTGCAACGTTAACAATTTCCTGTTGAGCACTCTCCACGTCAGAAAGCCTAACTGGTCCAAGAGCCTCCAAATCTTCTTTCAAGAGCTCTCCGGCACGTTTCGATATATTCTTAAATATCTTATTCTTAATTTCATCTGGCGCCGTCTTCAGAGCAATTACCAATTTATCATTTGGAATTTCTTTCAACAAAGTTTGCATACCTCGATCGTCAATGAAAATAATATCCTCAAACACGAACATCAATTTCTTGATTTCTTCAGCAAGCTCAGGGTCTTTCTCTTCAACCTTTGTCATGATGTTCTGCTCGCTAGTCTTATCCATTATATTCAACATCTCAGCAATAGGCTGTACGCCCCCCAATTGCTGTGTATCGATAGAGCCGAGAGTTGCAAGTTCTTGCTTCAAAACCTCGTCGACTTGTGCAATTAAGTTTGGAGAAATAAAGTCCAAACTTGCGATACGCAGAACAACTTCTGTTTGAATATTTTCTGGTAAACGCCTGAGAACCTCACACTTTTTCGTCGAATCGAGGTGAGCCAAGATCAATGCAATAGTTTGTGGATGTTCGTTTACCAAGAAGTTCGCTAGGGTTCTTGGATCGACTAACTCCAACGCCTCAAGGGTTCGACTACCCTCAAGGACCGCAAGCTGTCCTAAGACCGTTCTCGCACGGTCTTCTCCTAAAGTAGAAAGAACGAAATCACGGCCCTGTGCGTGTCCAAAGATAATATCGTCTTCTTCTGCAATTTCGATGTAAAAACTTTCTAAAACTTCTTTCACAACTGGGATAGGAACTTTTGTCACTTGTCCCATAGCAGTAACCAGTCTTTTGACGTCGTTATCTTTCATTTTTCTAAATATTTGTGCAGTAACCTGGTTGCCCAGAATATTGAGTAAGAGTGCAGATCTTTCTAATCCTGATAGATCCTCAAAAGTATCAAACGGCATATTTCACACATCCTGTCCTATGCACGGGCTGCCTTTTCCCCTCTCGCTGCGTCCTTCTTATCAACACTTCTCTTTCTCTCCCCATGCAACCAGTCTCGGAGAATTAAGGCAGCTTTATGAGGATTCGCTTCGACCAAGGTAATAATTTTCTCTTTAATCATCTCACCCTCGACCTTCGCAGGGTCTACGTTCTCAGGTAAGACAGGGACCACCTCTTCCAAAATCGGAAGACTTGTAGTCTTTTGAATACGTTCCAATTCTTCAATGGTCTGAGGCAAGAATGTATCGACGCTATCGATCGTATTTTCAGTGATCCATTTAATAAATGGTCTTACGACAAACAAGAAGAATAAACAGATGGCAATCCCGACAACCGCATACAGAACGATATTCTGAATGTAACTTCGGCGCTCCTTCTCAGCTAAGTAACGTTGGGCCTCTTCGAGATCTTCATGGGTAAATTCGATATTCCTAATCTCAATGGTGTCTCCACGTTTTCGATCAAGACCAACAGCACTGGCAGTAATATCCTCAAACTCCTTCAACTTCTCAGGAGGCCAGCTTTCCGTCTTTGTAACAACCTTGCCGTCTTTGTCCGTCGATTTAACGCTTTTGCCATCGACCACTACCGCTACGGATAGACGCTTAATATTTCCAATAGAGTGCGTAGTTTTTCGGACCGTCTGAGGAACTTCGTAATTGGTCACTTCGTTGCTTTTGTTCGTTTCTGTTTTTACATCGCCCGAGTGTGTCGTTTGTCCAGGTGTGTTAGAATTGCTTCCAGGGGTTCCGTATGGGCCTGGTCTAGACCCGTTCATGCTATCATTTCTTTTTTCAACTGATACGACGGCGGCATTATCGCTATCATATAATGTTTGTGTTTCATTAATACGAGCGAAATCAAGATCAGCACTGACTTTTGCTACGATGTGTCCGTCGCCAACCACATGATTGAGCATGACCTCAACTCGGTGTTCGAGATCTTTCTCGAGTTTTTCTTGATATTCTAGTTGCGAGAGAGTTGCGGCACCCAAAGGATCAGCTGTATTTTTGGACAGCACTTTGCCTTCGGAGTTCATAACTAATACGTCCGTAATTTCTAGACCTTCGACCGCTCTAGCAACCAAGTTACCAATTCCGTAGATCTGCTTATCTGAAAGAACAACTCCTGGTTCAAGGTCTAACACAACAGATGCTGTTGATTTTTTTTGGTCATCTACAAATGTGCTTTTCGGAGGGGTTGCTAAATGCACACGCGATCGCCGCACACCCTTGATAGTGTTAATCGTTCGCATTAATTCGCCTTCCTGGGCACGTTTTTGATTCAGCTTCTGTACAAAACTGGTGGTACCAATGGATTGCTTGTCAAATATCTCATAACCAACAACACTAGTTTGAGGCAAACCCATTGCTGCAAGTTCCAGTCGTAGATCATAAAGATTTTCAGAAGGGATAGAAACATTTTTGCCGGTTGGGTCTACCTTAAAGGGTATATGTTTGTCTCGAAGGACTCTGATAATATTCGTTGAATCTTCGGCATTCAAGTTTGACATTAAAGGGACATACGAGGTTCGACCCGCCCACGTAAATAGCACGACGGTAACGCATACAATTCCGAAAGTAAGGAGAGCGCTCGCTACTTTCTTCCCCAAAGAGAGAGATTTAAAGAAATCCCTGATTTGTGTAGCTACTTTTCTTAAATACTCTTCCACTTTTCTTTTCTCTCCTCCGGCGTTCTACTAACTAACTACACCTGCATACGCATAATTTCTCTATATGCATCCAGAATTTTATTTCTAACTTGCATCATGAGCTTAAGCGACGTATCTGCGCGTTCCAAGGTTAGCATTGTTTCATGAATATTTTTGGTTCGACCGGCCACCAATTCCTTAACGGCCGTATCCGCCTGATTTTGCAATTCATTTACCTGTTTAAAGGAATCGTTTAGTATTTGTGAAAATGTTTTCCCATCTTTACTTGCGGCATCTGGCGCGTTGGTATCAATCGCTCCCTTGTCAGGAGATACTGGAAAGTCTGGAGAAATTTGCTGCATGTCTTGAGGAAACGAATAATTAGAATTCGGCTTCATGGATTCTCGAAGCCCTGAAACGACATCGTTTATTTGTCCTATAGTTAAATTCGCCATCTATATTTTTCCGATTTTATTTAATTCCTTGTCTACTTATCTACCAATTTCAAGCGCTTTTTGCGCCATTCCCTTGGCGGCTCCCAACGCCGTCACATTGGCTTCGTATGAGCGCTGGGCGCTAATCATATTCGCCATTTCTTCAACGGGATTTACATTTGGCATAGCGACATAGCCCTCGGCATTTGCATCGGGATGATTAGGGTTATAGACCATACGTGGCGGCCTTGGATCTTCTTGAATATCGACAACCTGTACTCCCTGAACATTCTCATCGAGTTGATTTTGAAGAATTTCTCCAAAACTTTCTCTGTCTGTTTGTGCCTCTACAATGGGATCTTTTCGCTTATACGGTCCACCGTCCACTCCACGCGTAGTTTCAGCGTTAGCTATGTTACTGGAGATTGTGTTCATGCGCTTTGTTTGCGCATCCAACCCTGATGCACTCACCCGCATTGATGAAAATAGATCCATTACCTATTACCTCCGCCTTCTGTCACAGCATATTTCAACATGCCCAGTTTCTTCTTCAGCATTTCTACAGACGCATCATAAAGAAGCTGGTTCTCTGCCAATTTGGCCATTTCAGCAGACCTGTCCACCGTATTGCCGTCCAAAGACACCACATCATTCGGATCTTCATAAATTTCCGGATCCGTCGGATCAGTGGTATGATGTATAATATGTCTTGGGTTGGTATCGTTTGTTGGAAGACGATCACCTACCCCCAAAGCATCACGGAGTGAGGATTCGAACTCCATCTTCTTTGTTTTGTAGCCCGGTGTGTCTGCATTTGCGATATTAGAGCTGATTACATTTTGGTTCGCCTGCCTAAGATTCAGCGAAGTATTTAAGGCTCCAATGATCGGATCAAAACCGTAATCTGCCATTAGGTTAAAGGTATTCAAGTTTTATGCCGATATGACTATTTTTTAACTACACAATATCTAGGCATTTTTTATCTCGCTTTATTTTTCCTACATGGAAACCATAGGAATAAACTTCCCATTTGGGAATAAATTTCCTAGCACTCCCAAAAAACAAAGTCATCGGATACCGTTAGTATTAGAGTGGCGGAGAGGAGCGGATGAATCAATCTCTTGGAAAGTTATCCCACGTAGACCCGCTAACTCTGCTGTGCAGAGTAGCGCTTCCTTAAATTAAAAAATTCGATGACGGATGGGCCGTACTGGGACTAGGGCCAGATATGGATGTCACGTATTAAATCACTTAAACTGACGAGGACTCCAAAATTCTAAACTTCCAGTCCTTCTTTTCTAAACTCAGCGATTTTATTTCTTAGCGTGCGAATGGATATTCCCAGAGCTTTAGCAGTATGTGTTCTGTTACCATGGTGATACTCAAGAGCTTCCAAAATAATTTTCTTTTCGATCTGTTCTAGGGTGCGCCCTGGAGTCCAGTTCTTTTCGGCCAGAGCGGCAGAGTCAGCGCTCAAATGGGAGCTATGAGAAATATGAATCTCACGCGCAGAGATGGCACCGTTTTGAGTCGTAATGACTGCTCTTTCGATAACGTTTTCGAGTTCACGAATGTTTCCTGGCCAGTGGTAGGCTTCCAAAAGACCTAGAGCATCTTGGGTGAACTCAGTTATTGCTTTGTTGTTAATATCAGAATACTTTTTCATGAAGGCATTTGACAGTTTGGAAACATCGCCAATACGCTCACGAAGTGGTGGAAGGGTTAGATTAACAACGTTTAGTCTATAGAAGAGATCCTCTCTAAAACTGCCTTTTTTGACACAATCTGAGAGATTTCTGTTGGTGGTGGCAATAATTCGAACATCTACGGCGATCGGTTTTCTGCCCCCGATTCGATCCACTTCGCACTCCTGAATTACTCTGAGTAGTTTTGCTTGAAGGCGAAGATCCATTTCTGAAATTTCATCTAATAGAAGTGTACCTCCGTTTGCTAATTCGAATTTTCCAGCTTTGCTGCTGATTGCCCCTGTAAATGATCCTCTCTCATACCCGAAAAGCTCGGATTCCAGTAAGTTTTCTGGAATGGCGGCGCAGTTAATAGCAACAAATGGTTTCGCGGAGCGGGAACTGCTATCGTGCACTAAGCTAGCAATCAGTTCTTTTCCAGTACCACTTTCCCCCTGAATTAGAATGGTGGCTTTGCTTTGAGCTACAGTTTTAGCGAGCTGTATGATTTCCAGCATCTTTCGATCTGTAGTAATGATTTCAATCATGATTACCCTCCTTGGCATCATTATTTATAGTCTGTTCAATTTTTAAATTGGCGAGTGTAGACTGAGCCATCTCTTTCCAAAATAGATTGGGATCGTTGTCGGGAAACTTTATTTGGGACAGATCTTCTAGTATTTCTTTTGCGCGATTTCTCTTGAGGCGATTGTGTGTTTCGAGGAGGGTTTTAGCCAAGTAGAATTGAAATCGCTTATTGTCTTTAAATTCCTGAGACGCTTCTTTGTAAAGTTCTTCTGCCTGATCTGATTTACCCAGTTTAGATAGAAGCTCGCCCTCGATCGATACCATTTCAACTTTAGTAGGATCGCTCGGGATACCTAAACTAGCCGCTAGACTTTGCTCTATCGATGTGTTGCTCGAAGATTTACTCTGTTCTTTTTGCGCCTGCTTAAATACTGAGGCAGCGCCTTGAATGTCATTGGACTCTTCATAAATTCTTGCCAGCCACGCATCCATAGCAGGTGTGCGATTCATCAGCTGGGCTCGCGACGCATGCATAATCGCTTCATGGAATTTTTTTTCTTTTTCGTTCAGCATTCCCAGAAGGATTTCTTTGCCCAGAGTGTCTGGAAGTCCATCTTTAACATTTGCCAAGAGGCTACGAATATCTTGTACCCATTGGCCCGGTGCAAGCGTCGGCGTACTAGAAACAGTCCCGGAGCCAGTATTTGGTACAACCGGTGTAGCGGATGCCGCTGGTGCGACAGGTGCATTTGACGATACGGTCGGTATAGCCAATCCATTTAAAGCCCAGATCAATTTTGCCTCTAGAAAAGCTCGATGAGAAAGATCTAAATCAATTTCCACATGGGCAAGCTTTTTTGAGTCATATTCTTGAATTAATGCAAGACCGACTCGATAGAAGCCCATATTGGTAGCAGCTTCCGCCAACTTTAGTAAATAGCTAATATCGATCGTTTCATCTGTTTTAGGAAGTTTTGGGGCAATGTTGTCATAAAACCGGAGAGCTTCAATAACACTTTTATTCTCTAAAAGAGCTTCAATATGCATTTTGGTGAAACTATGAGCAATGAAGTTAAATTGGCTCTTGAAATTGTCCATTTTAATTATTTTCGAATCCGACAGCGCTAGATAGACCACTTGATCTTTAGTTCCTAGGCTAATGACAGACCGAAGATGGGTAATTGATTTGAATTCAGGAAGTCCTACTGGGGAGAGTTCACCCGAATCAGAAATTGCTTCAGCATCTTCGCCATAGAATCTCTGCTGTGATTCGAAACTGACTTTTCCGTAATCTGGGCACGGAAATAGCCTCATTCTGGCGAGTGTAGCGCCAAGGCTATATGGGAATCGGTTTACCGTTTCGTAGTACAAAACCCTTGCATTTTCTTGAGCTTTATTTGGTATCTGAGATGGATCTTTTTCCGAAATTCCATCAATCGCAGTAATTTCGGCAAGTCGGAAGGTGGCGCGCCAGCCTGATTTATGCGCAAAGCTTTTGTCTAAATAGTTTTTAAAATATTCGCTCGCTTGTTTGTAGTCTTTGAGATGAAAAAGTGTCTCACCAACGTTTAGATAATATGCAGGGTCTTTGTGTATTTGGTCTGGAAAATACTTCTCACTTTGATGATAGGATGCCAATGCCTGTTCATATTGGAACCGGTTCAAATAAAGATCACCAATACGCCGGGATGCCTCTGCTTTAATCCCGGGATCTGGAGAGTTTTCTATTAACCAACGATATTCTTTTCCAGCTCGTTCAGTCTGACCTAGATCATACATCGCTTCGGCTGCTCCGAGGTGAAATACCCAAACCAAAGAGTGATTTTGATAGTGTTCGGATAACCACATAAAGGTACTCAAAATCTGGAGGTTTAAGGACTTTGCCATGTATTTCGAGACAAGGTAAAGTGCTGCGCGTAGCGCCTCTTCTGAACCAGGTGAATCAACCATTATTCCACGCAAAAGCGATTCGGCCTCCCTGGTATAGCCCAGACGAACTAGAGCGCTGCTCTTCAAAAATTTCATCTCAAGCTGGTACTTTAAGTTATGGCGAAATTCCTGTTCATAGAACTCAATGGCTCTCAAAGTCAGGGCTGGATCGTCCTTAGAATACAAATGATAGGCCAGCCGGACATACTGAGATTGTTTATCATTTTCTGTTGGGATCTTATATTCATAGTTTTTGTCTGGTACATTAGTTGGTAGCCACTTACTAAAATCAAACTTATCGTGTACGGGATTAAACCGTAGTATGACATCATATTTTTCATCGAGTGGCCGTTCACAAAATCGCTTAGGGTCAATAAGCTCCGCTTCCTGTTCTAATCTCTTTTTCTTAAAAAAGTCGATGGCCTTGGCATGTTCTCTAATTCTATTTGAAATAGATACTAATTCCGTTTGATTTTTTCGCCGTAAGGCTTGTTCTACAGATGGACCTTCTTTATACCAAAAATCTACTACATATCGATCGGGGTGGTCTTGCCTATATTGAAAAACCTCCATTTCAGGTTTCGCGTAGGCCCACTTTCCTTGTGGAAATTTCCAACTTCCACTCAATTCTACGGAGTTAACTTTTTCTTTAATTTTTATAGATTTTAATCTCGGATCAGTCAGGTGCTCAACCTGTGTTTTCCACTGTTCCTCGCTTCCTAATCCAGCTCCCAAATCTGATACGGATATTCCTTTAAAAATTAATTTAAAGCCTTTGAAATCACTCTTCCATTCGACAGGAGTAGCCTGGTCGATTTGAAATAAGAATCGGCCGTGAGTTTTAAATGATTCTAAGTGGATGGCACCGAGTTTGTTAAAACCACAAAAAATGGGAATAAAAGTCAAAAATACGATCCGATGTATTTTGGTCATCACTTCCTGGTTAACCTGGCCAACCTGGCCAAACATCAACAACCTAACCAAATTGGGCGGGTCCAAAGGGACCAAACCAACTAGCAAGCATCCTGCTTCTCTAGGAGAGTAAGCAAACCTGATGCCAGGCAAGAAGAAACTTCCCTGTTAGAAGTCATTTTGAATATATAGCTCAATAATCACGCTAGGTAATCCTGTACTAGATAAAGTCTTCAGTAGGTAGAGTTCGCTCTAGAAACCCTGTAAAACGGCGTCCAGCAGTCAGAAATCGCAACACCTGCGACGGACCATTGACGCCATTGAAGGCATTCTATCATCGAAAATATCATGATTCATAGACTACCGTGTGCTGGGCAAGCGATCCAAGTCAGCGATCAATCTAGCTGCCTCCGTGTTCATAACATGTCGGGCAATAAACGCGACTCCAACCGCATAAACAGCTGTGATTACTGCACCCGATCCTTCTAATATGGACGATTTCCAATCCGACTCATCATCCTGGCCAATACTGGTTGATGTGGCCGGCGGAGTAATTAAATTTATGATTCCTATACCGATGGTTGCGGCCATAGTTAAACTCACACCGACTTCAGATTCCAGTTCCAAACTCGCATTTTCGGAGGCTTTGGAGCGCGCCCAATGTGGGTTTGCACCGAGAATTTCAGATTCCATTTCCCTCATGAATGAAATGAAAGTCTGTCTGGAAATCCGAGTTGAAAATTTCTTTCGAATACCCGCTGTTTCCAAGATAATCTCGCCCGATTTTCGATTCGTTCCCGAATTTTGAAGAACTCCCGACTGAAGTTGGGAGATTCTTCCAGGTAAAGAAGTGTCGACTTCATAGGTTTGCTCACCTCCCCTTGAAAGGGGAGGATTGCGCAAACCATCCTGTTCAAAACGAACCAAAATTTCAAGACGTTCAGTCAAATGTTTAGATTCCGGGACAGAAAGAGTAAAATCTGGAATCTGTTCGAGAAGATCATTTCCATGGATTTGAGTCTTCTCAGAATTATAAAATTCCCATGCTTTGTTTTCTAAGTCCGCAATAAGTCTCTTAAGAGACTCAACCATTATGGTGACTTTAGGAGTCTTTTCAGGTGTGCCAGAGCGATCGGTACCTGTGCGGAGCGACCTCTCAGCTCGATTACGAACAGGTTTCCGATCGATCTTGAGAACAGGTTTTTCAAAGGGTTCTGATTCTTGGACGGAATACGCCTGAGCTTTCGATAAACCAATCGGGGCTAGGATCAGTTGAAAGAGAAGAACGGATACCATGATTTGAGAGGGAATTTTCATAACTTGCTTGCTACCATGTTGTCGGTACCTTACCAATTCATTTGCGCAAACTATTCTGGCACCGGGGGTTAAAATCACCAGTGGCGTCATCTCTATATCGCTATTAGCGGCATTCGATCATTGTCATCAGACAGATTTAGAATTATTAATATTAAAAGATATGAAACTGGGTACGAAGTGGCAATCTCTCATAATGACTTCCGTGGCAATACTCTGTCTCCTACAGAGTAGCTGTAGCCTTATTGTCGGTAACGTGAGGCCTACCTACGAAAAATCGAAGTCGTATACCATTGCTGATTTGTCGAAGATAAATCCGGATTGGAAACGAAAAGGGCAGAGTTCTTCAGACTCAAGTGCTTTGGAAAGTACGGATATCACTTATCAGTCTAATTCGACGGGCTCCATCATTTCTCTGAATTCTTCGTGCGGCAAGCTCAATCGTGAGAAACCAAGATCCCTCAGGGATCTTACTGCCGAACTTCTCTTGGGATTTGATAATTTGGGTCCCGAAAATGAAAGAAAAATCATCATACAAGGTTCTCCGTCGCTGGAGACAACCGTCGAAAGCAAAGAAAATCGTGATAGCCTAAAGATTCGAACTGTCGTATTTCAGGAAGAAGCGTGCGTCTACGATTTGATCTATGTCGCCCGATCGGAGAACTTTGCAAAGCACGATTCGGATTTCTCGACGTTTGTCGATTCGATACGATTTAAATGAACGACCAGACTCTGATCACGTGATTGAGATTAACCTGACTTTCAAAAGATAAGTGATACTATGAGCTCATGACTACAAGCAGTCTTAACAGGGTCATTCCCCAATTATCGGAGAAATTAGCAGCGCGATTAGGATTCCATATTCTCGCGACAATTCGATTTGCGGGCGGATTTGGTCTTCTCAGTTTCCAGATTCTTCGAGAAATTTTCTACCCACCCTACTATTTCAGACTAACTATTGAACAAATTCTCTTCATTGGCGTACGATCGATTCTTTTGGTTAGCGTAACTGCCCTGGCCACCGGCTCCGTGATGGCTTTGCAATTTGGCTATGGTTTGGCGCGATTTGGCGGCAAACTCTATGTACCCAAAGTAGTAGCATTAACTATTCTTCGAGAAATGGGTCCCGTTTTTACGAGTCTCCTGGTGGCTGGACGCGTAGGTTCTGGAATAGCTTCAGAAATCGGGTCCATGAAGGTAACTCAACAAATCGACGCGATCAGGGCCCTCGGGACAAGCCCAATAAAACGATTAGTTATTCCAAGAGTTATTGCGTGCCTGGTTGCATTTCCGATTCTTACATTATTTGCAGACTATATCGGCCTTTGTGGTGCCATGGCTGTAAGCATGAAAGAACTCTCGATTGGTAATGAATATTTTATAGCAAAGGCTATTGAAACCCTAAGATCATATGATTTGTTTACAGGAATGGCGAAAACCACTGTCTTTGCTTTTTTTGTCTCGGTAGCAGCTTGCTGGAAAGGTCTCAATACTGAAGGGGGAACTCAAGGAGTCGGAGAGTCAACAACGTGGATAGTAGTGACATCCAGTATATTCATTATGATTAGCGATTTTTTTCTTACTAAGTTCTTTATTCTAACCGTGTATCCAAAATACTAAAAGCAAATCCAGACGCCCCTAGTAAAGACACGAACCGGATAAATGCAAAGGAGTTTAGTTTAAAATGGAAATCTTGTTGGACATTAAAGATCTCCACAAAACATTTGGAAATAAACATGTTCTTCAGGGGATTAGTCTCAGCTTGAGAAAAGGCGAAATTCTAGGACTTTTTGGTGGCTCCGGCACGGGAAAAAGCGTCATTCTTCGTACGATCATAGGCCTGGAAGGGCCGGATGCGGGTGAAATTGTCTTTCGAGATCAAAATATCGCAAACCTCCCCGAACGGCAGATGATCGAAGTTCGCAAAAAGATCGGTTATGTTTTTCAGAATGGCGCTCTGTTTGATTCTCTCAATGTCGAAGAGAACTTGGCCTACCCACTCATAGAGCATACGAAGCTTAACCCTACCGAGATTCACGATAGAGTCAATCGGATGTTGGCATTGATTGATATGGTCGGTACCAATCATCTCTATCCCAACGAACTCTCAGGCGGTATGCAAAAAAGGGCCGGTCTCGCACGAGCAATTATTCTTGGACCAGAGATTATTCTTTTTGATGAGCCTACGGCAGGACTAGATCCAGTAAATACGAGACGCCTATTAGAAAATATAAAGCGGCTGAGAGCGGAACGAGGAATCACCGGGATTTTTGTTACTCATGATATTCCAAGTGCCTTCGCAATTGCCGATCGTATTGCTATCCTTTACGAGAGGAAAATTTATATTGTCGATTCTGTCGAGAATATAAAGAATTCTTCTGATCCATTGGTACAGTCTTTTGTCAGCAAACCCCCCGAAGCTTCGGAAACTGTGAATGTAAGAAGGAAGTAGGAGACAATGAGCTTAAAACCCACAAATGACATCAAAGTTGGAATATTTGTACTGATCGGAACTGCTCTCATTATGCTGGCAATTGTTATACTGGGCGGCGGCAATAGTTTCTTTTCGAGAACATATGGATACACAATTCATCTTGATGATGCGGAAGGTCTCATCCCAGGTTCCAAGGTCATTTTAAATGGAATCAATGTTGGGATGGTTGACACAGTTGATTTCGATAAGGAATTTGGCAAAATTCAGGTTTTGATAGTCGTCAGACGAGATGTAAAAGATCTTATTCGTAAAAACTCTAAAGCGGAAATCGCTACACAAGGCGTTTTGGGCGATAAATACATTAGCATTAGAGGCGGGACTCAAGACGAACCAGTCCTAACGCCAGGCGCAGAAATTCCCCCAATTCCCGCACGAGATATTTCGCAATTCATCAGCAAAGGCGACGAGCTTCTGTTGACTTTGAATAAAATGGCTTCGCACTTAAATCACATTTTAGCGTCATTTGAAGCAGAAAACCGAAGTGAGCAGTTCTTTAAAAATATGACCAATGCGGCAAAAAACCTTGCCCAGACAACGGAACTCTTGGGCCAACAAATCAATGGGCCCCAAATCAAAGAATCCCTCACCCACTTTTCGCAAATTCTCGATAAAATCAACAAGGGAAAAGGAACTATCGGCGCTCTAGTCAATGACGCTAGTCTCTATGATGAAGTACGAGCTCTTATGGGCGGGATGAATCGGAATCGCATAGTAAGAAATTTGGTCCGTCAGACTCTTAAGGAGTCGGATAGTGGCGAAGCAGCGCCCTCAAATGCCCGCTAATTAATCAATCCTGAACGAGTTGTTTGGCTTTGCGAGACACTCCCGCGGTCACCTTTTAAAACCAAAAAACCTCTTGGGGAATTATTCCCTATCTTTTTGAGGTTCCTCTAAGTCCCCGCCCTCCTCCTCCAGAACCATTTCCTCTCCGTCTTTAGACTTAAGAGGGACAATCATTCCCCTTTTTCTTAGTTTTTCAACGAGCGTCGTTCTGTTCATTTGCAGAAGTTCACTAGCTCGGTTTTTATTTCCGTTCGTACGAACCAGAGCTTGATCCACGAGATGGTTTTCAAACGCACCCACAATGGCCTTAAGATCGACTCCCGATTGTGGAAGTACCATCCGAGGAAATTCCCATTCGGATAGTGCGCCTGTTCCCTGAGGGCAAGTCTCCGCATACTTTTGAAAGATGCGATGGGGAAGATCACCTAAATCTACGGTGCCCTGTCCCTTCAAAATTACCAGACGCTCCATCAGATTCTGTAATTCTCTGACATTTCCAGGCCAGTCATAAGCTAGAAGCGCATCCATGATCTTGCCTACGATAGGCTCAACGGAGTACCCAGCCAAACCGTTAAACTGAGATATAAAATGATTAACGAGAATCGGAATATCAGTTCTTCTGTCGCGAAGCGGTGGAATTTTGATCGGAATGACATTGAGGCGATAATAGAGATCTTCTCTGAATTCCTTCTTGTGCGTCAAGTCTTCAAGATCACGATTCGTCGCAGTAATAATACGGACATCGACTTCGATTGTTTTTGAAGAACCGATTGGTTCAAATTGTCGAGTCTGAAGAACACGAAGCAATTTTACTTGAAGATGCAGAGGAATATCCCCGACCTCGTCTAAAAAGAGAGTCCCTCCATGAGCAAGTTCGAATCGTCCTTGCCGAGTTTGGGTAGCCCCCGTGAAGGCCCCTCTCATATGGCCAAAAAACTCTGCTTCCATAAGTTCCGATGGGATCGCTCCGCAATTGACTACAACCCACGGTCTATTTGATCGCGCTGAAATTTCATGAATTGCACGCGCAACCAGTTCTTTTCCGGTTCCGCTCTCACCCGTAATCAAAACTGTGCTATCTGTCTGCGCCACCTTTTCGATTGTTTTAAAGATATTTTGAATTTCTGGACTTTCACCGACTAATGTCGACTGAACTATGCCCATTCCTGATTACCCCTCACCCTTCCTTAGGTTCCCACTTCCGCCGATGCCTTGATCCAAAACAGCTCTTTTGGCTTTAGGCTTTTAATACTCCGCACTTAAAGTCAAAATCCCTTGTTTTGGGAAAAGCTCATATTTATTTTCTTAATTTGCTGCCCACTTAAATTAAGGCTAAGCAAAGAAACCGGCCGTGTCAATGGGTTAAGAGAAAGGGAGTAAAGACTAGAACATATTCACCAGTTCGTCGACCCATTTGTCGGAGTTTATATCGCCTCTAAAAACTAACCAAAGAATAATTCCTATCACGACGAGAACAGTCAACGCCCAAACAAAAAATCTCAATTTACTCATTCGGCGATGAAAGTAAATTCCCAACTCAAAGAGGATAATAGCTAAAGCTAAGGCAACGTAGGGATAGATTCGCGCAAACGTATAAATAGTATGCATTTACTAAATTTTAGACTGAAGGCAACGTTCTAGCAATCTATCAATCTTGGAGGACTCTACCTATTTAAAGTTCTTTAAAGCTTCTACTTTATCGATCCGTTCCCAACTAAATTCAGGTTCCATCCGACCAAAATGGCCATAAGCCGCCGTCTTTGAATAAATGGGTCGCAGAAGATTGAGGGACTCGATAATTCCAGCGGGCTTTAGAGAAAAGTTCTCCCATATCGCTGCTTCGATCTTTCTTGGATCGGACTTTTCAGTGCCGAAAGTATTCACTGTCAGATTTACCGGATCAGCTACCCCAATGGCATAGGCCAATTGAACTAGGCACTTGTCAGCTAGTCCCGCGGCAACAACATTCTTTGCGATATATCGCGCCATATAGGTAGCAGATCGATCTACTTTCGATGGATCTTTCCCTGAAAAAGCTCCACCGCCATGGGCTCCGTGTCCGCCGTAGGTATCGACAATGATTTTTCGTCCAGTAAGACCGGCGTCTCCCATTGGTCCGCCTACAACAAACCGGCCCGTTGGGTTGATAAAAAACTTAGTCTTGTTATCGAGGTAATGTCCAGGAACAGCCTTCTTAATGACTTCTTCAATAATCGCTTCACGCAATTGCTTGTACTGGATATTTTCATCATGCTGCGAACTGACGACAATGGTTTCGATCCGTTTTGGACGTCCGTTTGCGTATTCGATAGTGACTTGAGATTTTCCGTCGGGCCTTAACCAATTAAGAATCCCTGCTTTTCTAGCATGGCTCAGTTGAAGCGTAATCTTATGGGCCAGATCGATAGAGAGCGGCATGAACTGTTCGGACTCTCGAACAGCATAACCGAACATAAGCCCTTGGTCGCCGGCGCCTTGCTCTTTTTCATTGTGGAGCCCGGCACCCGCAGTTACACCTTGGGAAATATCCGGAGATTGTGTACCTAAAGCAACTAGGACACCGCAGGTACGGTAATCGAACCCTTTTTCAGAGCTATCATATCCGATCTTTTGGATAGTATCGCGTGCGACCTGAGCAGGACTGATTTGTCCTTTACTAGTCACTTCCCCTGCTAACACCACTAGTCCAGTCGTTAATAGAGTCTCACAAGCAACCCTGGCATGTGGATCTATCGAGATAAATGCATCCAAAACTGCATCCGAAATCTGGTCAGCCATCTTATCTGGATGGCCTTCTGTCACTGACTCTGATGTAAATAAATAGTGATTGCTCATAGTCCTCCCCGTGACTTTAGCTCTAGTTCCGCTTTTTTTTGTCTTATCCCTCGAGGTGGATCGGGAATTTTGGTGTCGTTCCTTTGTTTTGCTCACGGCGCTTACGAGCCTTCCCCTTTCGAGCTTGCCTTACTTTTCTAGCCGTCTTTGTCTTCATCATTCGTGAGGGCATAATAGTACCTTACCTTCCAAATATTTGTACGAACATCTAGCCTTCATTTTTAGCAATTGTCAATCACAGAAGTAGTGCAGAAGTTCCCAAAAGGCTGCATTACCCTATCAAAGTTTGGCTTAGGACTTGCGCTGACGCTAATCAAAATGACTGCCAAATTTGCGCAATGCCTCGCCCTATGTACCGCCTTAATGCATCTCGGGTTTCCGAAGTCTCAGCTGTATGCTGATTCTGACCAGCAACTCACCGAAAAACCTCCGCTTGTGATTGGTCAAGGAGAACAGAGACTTATCCACGTCCCGGGCCTTAAGAGGTACTCTTTAGGAAGCAATTCCATTCGGGCCTTTCCTCTTAAATGGTCCTCCAACGATAGGCTTCTAATCAAAGGAATCAAACCAGGAATAAGCGATCTTTGGATCTGGAAACAGGACGGAAGTTCCGAACATCGTACCATCCGAATCGAACGCCTTGCCAAAACAGATGTTTCCCTTAATTTGCTTAAGGCACTGAGTGGTTTATTGGAAGTCGAAGTGATCTTCTCGGGAAAGGGGGTTGTATTGAGAGGCGAAATTAGTAGTAAGAAAGAGGCATCTCAGATTCAGGCTATTACCCACTTTTACTCTAACGAAATTCAAGATGAAACAGAAGTTTCAGATTCCCTTTTGCATGCCTCTCAACTTCAACTCACGAATTGGATCCATCGGTTTCACTATAGCGATAACCTGAGAATCGAGCAACGCGGCAAAAATCTATGGGTTCGAGGCAATCTAGACAGACCATCGGAGAAACCCGTCGTGGAAAGAGAAATGAAATCTATTTTTCCGCTCACTCATTTTGAGATTGAAACTCTTCCAGATTATTCTCCGACTGTTTATTTTAGAGTTTTTCTTTTGGAGCTTAGAAAGACCCAGTTCTCTAGTTTCGGTTTAACCTGGCCTGCAAGTACCAAGAAAACCTTCCAGCTAACACCTGGCGCAAGTCAAAATCTCACGGAAATTGACCTCACCTTGCAACACCTGGAAGGAAACGGAAACGCAAAAATCCTTTCTAATCCAGAACTGGTCGTTCGCGCCCCCGGTGAGGCCGAACTCTTTGCCGGCGGAGAACTCCCTATTCAGACTCAGAATCGATTCTATTCAAACGTCATGTGGAAAAACTTTGGTTTAACCTTACGTTTAAAAGTAACCCATTGGTCCGGAAATCGTGTCCGATTAGAAGTTTTCACAGAAGTAAGCCACCTAGACCGGCAACTTTCAGATGATCGCATTCCGGGGATTCAAGCAAATCGAATGAAGACTCAGGTCGATGCTCAGTTTGGCGTTCCCCTTTTTTTGTCAGGCCTTCTCCAACAGGGAACGCGCGAAGAAGCCAAGGGTTTGCCTTTTTTGAGAAGAATTCCAGTTCTTGGAAAACTTTTTGGATCCGAAGATTTTTTGAACAATCGGTCTGAACTGGTTGCCATCCTCTACCCCTATGAAAGCCCGCCGGTACCCTCGGTGAGTGAATCACCTCGACGGCTGCCGAAAGGACCACTCCCACCGCCCAGGAATTGGATCAGTCCGGATCAGGAGTTAGAAATTTTAGAATCGAGGGATTATCCGTGGAATGCATTCGAAACTGGATCATGAGTTTGATAGACCAAACAAACGTAACGGACATCTGCATTAACGGAGTCTCAGGAGTTTTTGTCGACCGAGGTTCCGGCATGGAGCAAGTCTCTATTCCGGTCGATTTGTCATTCACCGAGCAAAATTTGAAAGAATGGGTTTTGTCTGAACTAGTTCAGGTCGGAAAGACCTGGGACGCAAAGCATCCGTTCGTGGACGCCATTTTGCGTACCGGTCATCGAATTCATATCGTCTTTCCCCCTTTGGCACCCCTAGGTTTAATGGTTTCTATTCGCCGTTCGCATCACCATTCACATGATTCGAATTTAGCTCAACCCTCGCCTACCCAAGCAGATCGTTGGAGCCAGTCAGATCTTTATCCTAAACTGCAAGAATTGATAAAAAGCGGTGAATCCATTTTGATTTCTGGAGCAACCGGAAGTGGCAAAACAACTCTGGCGTCCGATCTCCTTGCCGAAGTACCCCAGAACGAACGGATTATTGCTCTGGAAGATACACCGGAGCTCGCACCCAGGCATCCACACTTTATTAGTTTATTGAGTAGGCCTCCCAACGCCGATGGGTTCGGCGAAGTAACACTCAAAACTCTCTTAAAACAAACTCTTCGAATGCGACCTGATCGAATTGTCTTGGGCGAATGTAGGGGAGCTGAGGTTTTGGATCTTCTGCAAGCCCTGAATACGGGCCACCGTGGTGCTCTTGTGACGTTGCACGCTAATTCACCGCGAGACGCCCTGCGAAGAGTCGAGTTATTATGTTTACTCTCTGCTCACGGAGTGTTGAATTCCTCTTATATAAGAGAGCTGCTTAGTTTAGGAATCCAGTGGATCACTCAAGTAAAGCGAGAAGGATGCTTGAGAATGATCACCGAACTCTGGAAAATGGAAGGCCGCGAAGGTGATACTATTTTGATGCGACGAATGAATCGTCAATGATATACTGAATTTAAATGAGTGCATCGAAAGAAAATCCGGCTAATCCGACCACCCAGCGAGCATTTCAGAAGGTTTGGTTTCTGAAGCTCAACGATCCCGAAACTCAGAGGGCTTTGTGGCTGAGATTTACGACGCTGTCGAGTCGAAACGGCTTTAATCAATCCTCCGAAACTTGGGCGGTTTTTTTTCAAAGAAGTGATGGGCAAGACGTAAAAAAAATCGCAGTCAAAAATACCTACGGCATCCAAGATTTCTCTCAGAAAGATCAAGACGAAGTTCAAATCGGGACTTGTAAATTGTTGCCGCAAGGAACTCAAGGAAAGATTGAGTCCAAGGGAAATAGTATCGAGTGGGATCTTAAATTTGTAGCGGGGCGCGAGTGTTCCTTTCAGGTAATTCCTAAGTTCCTATCTGAAACAAGATTAGTAAAAAATTCTATCTTTACTCCCTATGAAGAACTCTATTTCTCAGGCATTACCCGGATTAATGGCGAAGTCTTCCAGTGGCATGAAGCCCCTGGAATGTTAGGAAAGTTCGAAGGACCTAACAAAGGGCATTCTTGGATCTGGGGCCAGTGCAATACTTTTGTCGACAAAGATGGGAAGCCTGCTCAGTTTCTATTTGAAGGAATGAGTGTCCGCACCAAGCTGGGTCCGTTGGTTTCGCCTTTCTTGTCTTCGTTCTATTTTAACTATAAGGGCGAAAACTTTTACTTCAATACACTGCGAGATTTTATCAGAATTCGATCAAAGAGCACTCTGAATGAGTGGGAATTCCGCGCTGAACGAGAAGACTTATCGTTCCGAGGCGTGGTCAAAGCAGAGCATAAAGATTTTGCTGGCCTCACGTTTGAAGACACGAACGGATCCTATCTCTACTGCTCAAATTCTAAACTCGCAGAGATGAAAATTTTTGTTTATCGCCGTGGCAAATTGGAAGCCACCTTTACTGCGTCGGGGACTGCAGCTTTTGAAATTGTTTCGAGGGATAAAAATCCGTACGTTCCTCTTTTGGTTTAACCCTGTCGATCCAGTATTTCCCTCCGCCAGGAAAAACCCAGGGTTTGCCTCCTAGTACGACGCCGATGAGAAGGGTCCAAATTACCCATTTTAATAAAACTTGTTCTGTTTGCATTTTTAATTCTCCTAGGGAAAACCGCGGTTAGTTGAGCTTCGGTAAACCAGATGTCGGGCGCGCACTTCCTGTGCTTGGGCTGACCCCATCCTGGGTCGCCCAAGCCCGCACTGGTCTGCCGAAGCTCAGCTAACCGTGAGAGTCCCTTGTGTTGACGACAAGCCGAGACACCGTGGGTTACGGATACGCCAGTAATTTATTTTGTTTACACCAAATTCAAAAGGTGCTCAGCATTTTGTGTGCGGTGATCCACAAACCTCCTCCCAACAAGCTAAACAGGGCGGGTGCAACACATATAAATAGGGGTTTCAGGGCTCTGGTTGCGAGCAAAGCTAGTTCTCTTTGAACCTGAGCGTTCATGTCTTTCCGCAAAGCAAGCAAAACAGCTTCGACTCTCTCCGTGCATGGTGTGCCTTCCATCAAACTGATTTGCACCGATTTCTTAATCGAACTACCGGTTGCAATGATAACTTGCTCTAAAGGAGTTCGGCATTTGATGGGCATACTCTCCCAGATCGAAGCGCCCCAGGCATAAGCAAGTTCTTCCGAATCGAGCTTAGCTAATTCGCAAGCTTTCACCCATGCTAGGTCAGGAGTTGTACCGGATCGAACCAGGGCCAGAAATCTTTCACCAGCACAAAGACTTGCTAGAATCCAAGAGCGCCTGGATTTTGGTAAACCTCCCCATCTGGCACCTGCAGTCATCTGCAAAAGCCACAGAGCCCCAATGAGGGCGAGCAAAATGGCAAGGCTACACGAGATCAGCCAAAGTCTCAGATTCTCACTTACCTCTGGCAGTAGAATGTAAATAGCACTCCCCAAGATCGGGACTAGGATCGAACAAATCATAGCCTGAGCCATGGCTTGTGCGGAACGACTCTGAGCATCCGCTAGTGAAGCGATCTGATCTTCTGCAAGAGCACGTAAGCGCTTCAACGTGGGAATCAAAGAAGCCCCCGATTCGCGAAGTTCCCTAAGACTATCGTCAGTCAACTTCCGCCAGGGTGAAGGCAGATTCGAAATTTTTCTCCAACGTTCTTCACTTGGGACTAACCCCGCGAGCAGAGTCTCCTCGATTTCCCTGAGGAATATAGATACTCGTTCTAAGTCTTTTTTCTGACCACCCAAATCAACGGATCCGATCATCGCAATTATGGGACGCATCAGCCGGATAAGGTCAGGCAAGACCAGTCGGAGGCCTACAAAGAAAAGCAAGAACGTTACAAACCATAAAACCATGATCGGCGGAATGAGCAAGTCACGCGCCAACTTAGTTGCAGGATGGCAGGCTGCGTACCGGAGAACTATGTTCGAAAAATGGACTCACGACGGGATTTCAGACTCCGCAGTCTTTAGCTTGCCCAATACTCCGCTATCGGAACTTCTCCACCCACGGTCAGCTCCGGAATTCGCAGCGTCGGCTGCGCATCTGTCACAGGCGCACCTTGGCCATCTTTTCCGCAGGTACCTGTGGAAAATCCTAAATCGTTTCCGACACGATCTACCGTCGAAAGAACTTTCGGACCATTGCCTACTAAAGTCGCACCCCGAATGGGGTTTTCCAATTTTCCGTCCCGAATTAAATATCCCTCGGTCACGGCAAATACAAAATCTCCCGTCACCGTGTTCACTTGACCCCCACCCATCGATCGGACAAAGATACCCCACTTTGTTTCTTTCAGAATGGTTTTGGGATCATCTTTTCCAGGCGCAATATAAGTATTCGTCATCCGAACAATCGGTTTATGGCGGAAGGATTCTCGCCGTCCATTTCCGGTGGCCATAAGGTCGAATTTCATTGCAGAGACCCGATCGACCATATAGCTTTTTAATACACCATTTTCGATTAAAACGTTTCGCGCAGCTGGAGTTCCTTCGTCATCAAAACGATAACTCCCCCTTTTTTCTGGAATAGTACCATCGTCCAGTACCGTAATGAGCGGCGAAGCCACGGGTTTACCTAGTTTACCCTGATACACTGAAAGTCCATTGCAGGCTAGATCTGCTTCTAGACCGTGTCCTACTGCTTCATGAATCATGGTCCCACCAGCCTCTGACGAAATTACCACCGGCATCGTTCCGGCAGGAGCGGGCTTGGCATCCAATAGCACCGTAACTCGTCTGGCCGCTTCATCTCCGATCGATTCTGGAGTAACCTGATCGAAGAACTCAAGTCCAACAAATCCTCCATCTGATTCGTAGGCAGTTTCTACCCGGCCTTCTTTTTCGCCAACCACTTGGACCATCATCTGCAAATAAGTTTTGGTATCCGGCGAGATTAGACCATCACTGTTCACAACCAAAATATTGCGCTCGGTATCCACCACAACAGAGCTTACCTGCCTGGGGTTCGGTAATCTCGTTCTGGCTGCATGATCGGCTCTTTTAACTAACTCCACTTTATCGCCAATGGACATCTGACCTGGCGCCCTCTTAATTTGGTAAGCCCCTATGTCAGAATTTTGTTGAACGCCCCTACGCCATTCTAGGTCTCTTGGCTTACTCGTCTTAGCTTTCGCCGTCACACCTCCTGCCAGCGTTGCAGCCAGGTCCAGAAGGGCCTTATCCGACAGGTCTGTGGTATACCCATAAACAGACTTTCCATCAAAAACTATTCTCAAACCGGCCCCACGATCGGTTCCGGTGATGACCCTATCCACTCGCTGACTTTCATAAATGACGCGAGTTGAAGACGTTTTTTCAAAAAACAACTCCGCCAAAACACCGCCGTGAGAAAGAGCTGCTTCCAAAATCGTTTCCACGTTCAGCGTTGGTAATCCTAATCTTGCAAATTCTTCACTCAGATCTAATTTCATACACAAGATCCCCTAATTGTTTTAAAATTTCATCTACTTCTATTAAATAATCTGGTGGAATCCTCAATTCTAAATCCCGATATAGGTCCCCATTGCTAAAGTCTAAGGTAGAGTAGCTCGTTATGCCCTCGTGAGACTCAAATATATTGTAAATAAACACGGAATCTTGTTTTCTTACCCTAATCGTTTTCTTGACAGAGTATTGAGGTACACTATTCATATTTAAAAATACTAACTCCTTCTTGCTCAAATGATCCGACCATCTTATTCTATAATTGAGAATGATTAAAACTACTCCCTACGGTATCACAAAAGGCTCGATCCTAAGAGGCCTCTTAGAAACTGTGCTCATTTTGCAGTTTGGCGTTCAAACTGGCTGCTCGACGCTCCAGACATCAAAAGACCCAAATTCGTCTGAAGTCTCGTTTACGGAGACGGATTCAGGCACCGCCACTTCAACCTCTGATGGAGTAACCCAAGAAAAATCTTCAAAAGAAGCGCCTAAAGTAGCTTCTAAAGCCGCGCCTATCAGTTCCACCGTAAAATCGACTGAGGAGACTCCGGCTCAGACTCAAGCCAAGGCGCCTACTCAACCCCAGGCACCCAATCAAACTCAAGCTCCATCTCAGCCTCAGGAACAAATCGAGGTGCCGGCTCAAACTCAGGAGCAAACCCAGGCGCCTGCACAGACCCAGGCTCCGACGCAGCCTCAGGCCCAGGCCCCAATTCAGCCGGCAGCGCCGATTGCTGAATCGAAGCGAAATGAAAACGAAGAAACCCAAAAGCTTTTGACCAATCTCGCTGAAAAATTAGAAGCTGTCGACTCAAAACTCGCCCTTTTGAATGATAAAGTTGACATAACACGTCAACATATCGACCAATTGGCTAAAGAAGAAGCAAAAGCTGCAAACGAGAAAGTCTCCGTTCAGCCCGAAATTCAGACAGCTACTATTGATGACAATATTAAAGGTGGCACCTTAGTACAGGCAAAAACGAGCGATTCTGACCCAGAAGCCGGCTTTTTAAATGACGATGCCATCCAGAGTTATCGAAAATCTCTTCTTTTGTTTAACAGTCAAAAATATTCCGAAGCTCTCCTAGCATTCTCACGCTTCGTCGAACAATATCCGGATCATCCCCTAGCCGGAAACGCGCAGTTCTTTGTAGGCGATAGCTATTTTCGACAGGGAGAATTTCAGCTAGCCATACAAGAATTTGAACGAGGGATAAACCAATACGGCGAAAGTCCAAAAATTACTGAGACCCTGAGTGAACTTGTTAAAGCCGAAGAAGGCGCAAAGAAACACACCGAGGCTACGAAATACCGTCAGCTTCTCACATCGCTTTTTCCACATTCACCCAGCGCCATACCCATGAGTGACTTAAAACTCGACGTTACTAACGATCGCGTTCCAGCTGGCTCAACAAGAGAAAAGCCTGCACTATGAAAACAGTAAAATTCTTTTTCATTTACTATTTTGTCGGGCTCTGGCTCTTCACTCTTGTATGTCATTCCGCCGATAATGCACCAGTCCCGGCCGCAGATCCTCCAGTTCCGTCAGAAATAACACCCTCAGAACCACAAGTAGCTCCACCGCCCCCGGCGCCTGTGTTACCTCCAGCACCATCTGCTCCGACTACGGCAGCGCCTGTTCCACCACCAGCAGCGCCCGAAATTCCAGTCACCTCTTCTCCGCCAACAACACCTGTGAAGGCCGAATCTCCAAGCCAAAAGACGGAACACCAGAAGAAGGAACACCAGAAGAAAAAACAAAAGACGCAAAAGAAAAAAAAGGAACCGAAGAAAAAGCAGGAAAAAGCCAAAACAAAACCTAAAAAAGCAAAAACGGATGCAAAAAATCAAAGTCAGCCAAATAGAAAGCCAAGCAGTAGTCTCCGAACTATCGCGGTTAAGAGAAAGCGATCTACCGAATGGCAAGATCTGCCAAAGCAGTCTTGGGAGACCTATACAGTTGAAACTGTAAAACAGCCTCTTCCTACTCTCAGTCTGGATACCGGTCAGAGTACAAAAACACAGAGATTATTAGGTTTTGATTTAGAAGCCATGGTCTCAACGGAACGTATCAAATTCGCGGGCATTATTATTGGGTCGAGCTCCGAAGCAAACTATATAGGCCTGAACGATATTGTCTTCATCCAGCCCCAAACCGGCGTCGAAGTTGGAAAAATCTATACGATTACTGAAGACCCGGTTCGATTAACGGCTTCCAAGTCAGAACGCAAGACGTTTTCCTACCTTTTCAAGGGTCGGATCAAAGTACTTAGCACCCGAGATCAACTTTTTGTCGGTCGGGTTATTGAGATCAAGGACTTTGTCCCACGGGGAAGCCCCATTATCAGTCAATCAGCAAGAATCGAAGGAATTCACCCGATTGCCGGATCTAACCCACTCGAAGGAACCTTGGTATTTGATCATCGGTTCTCAATTTTCTGTACCGCTCAAGACAAACAAGTTTTTATTGATAAAGGCTCAGAGGATGGAATCACACCGGGGATGGTCTTCCGCTCTTATCAACACCGAGATCCTGCCGATCAGAAAAAGATTACCTCTGCCAATCACTTGATTGACGCCGATATCATGGTAGTTCAGGTGACTCAGAATTTTTCAGTCGGAATAATAACGCGGTCTGTCCGATTATTAGAAGAGAACAGCCGTGTCGCCCTGGTCACTAACGAAGAAGATCTTAAAGGACTCAAAGAATTTAACGAGAGAAAAGATGCTGCCGAGGATGAACTCGACTCTCTTGCCGGTGAACATTTAGACAGCAATCTCACTGAAGAAGAGAAGAAAAAGCTGAAACAACTGGAGTCATGGAAAGAAAATCCGATCGAAAAGAAAGCACCTACAGATCTTTCAGCCTTGCCGCCAGCACCCTCACCATTGCCTCCGACGGCGTCCCCTCCGACAGCACCTACAGCTCTACCGCCTCCGGTAGGTCCAGAAAATGTGATGATGCCGCCACCTTCCGACGTAACAGCCCCCCCGACGGCCGAACCTATTCCTCAGAATGGAGCGATTCCTACCGCACCGCCCCCGACTGACGGAACCTTAGATACGACGCTTCCGCCGCCAGAACCTACGCTCCCACCTGTTGAAGCGCCGTTGACGCCGCCTCTCGATTCAGGCCTAACACCTAGCCCTGATACCGCTAACGGCATGCCTAACGATAGTTCAGTCGCTCCAGCACCACCGGATATTCCAAATATCCCTGAACCGCCTGAAGTTTCGCCTCCACCTAAACCTTAAAGTGCGAAGACCGGACACCAGGACTCAAAATCGATCAGACTTGAACAGGATGGTTTGCTCACCTCCCCTTACAAGGGGAGGTGAGCAAACCTATGAAATCGACACTTCTTTAGCTGGAAGAATCTCCCGACTTCAGTCGGGAGATTCTTCAAATTTCCACGAAAGAAAACCTAGGCACAGGTCCTGCTCAAACTGCCGGACTATGAATATACAAACCCATCCTTTCCCATTTGACGAACTTTTCAGAGGCAATCCTTCAAACAATTCCTGGAAGTGGTCGGATCCACCCGAAATCCTCCATACCCAAGGCACACCTAAGGCTTTCGAACTGTTTAGGCGCCTTCCGGAAGATGGCCTCGCAATTGTTGGAACCCGTCAACCCCAGCACCGTTCCCTTCAGTTACTTCGAAAATCCCTGAAAATGCTCGAGGGTACTAATCTTATCATCGTCTCTGGTCTGGCTATCGGAATCGATACGGTTGCCCACACCAGCGCCCTGGAAGCGAAGTTACCCACTATCGCTGTTCTGGGAGCTGGACTTGACATTCCTTACCCCTGGAGCAATCAAGATCTTCGAAAGAGAATTCTTAATTCTGATGGTTTGATTGTTTCGGAGTTTCCCACGGCGTCGCCTCCCCGCAAGCACCACTTCC
Organism: Deltaproteobacteria bacterium; assembly: GCA_013286765.1. Next base: position 2,251 of record JABDFB010000001.1, on the reverse strand, counting down.
TCCAAAGAAATAGACTCATCGCTGGACTTACAAGAGCTACTTGTATTATTGAGGCCGCCCAACGCTCCGGAGCCCTAAACACTGCAAAATGGGCGCGCGAACAAGACCGCACTTGTTTTGCTGTACCATGTTTTCCGGAGGACCCTGCCCTAGCCGGAAATCAAATCCTTCTGGATCGTGATCATGCCCTCCCTTTCTGGAATGCCTCTAGTCTCGGGGTTTGTTGGCTCGAACTAGCTACCTTAAAAATGCCGCAATCTGAAACTCTCTCACCGCATTGTTCTAAAGACGCTTTAAAGCTATTTCAGAAGGCAAAGAAGCTCAGTTCGGTTCAGGGAGCCACGGATGTTCAGCAGCTTCTCGATTGGGCGTTTTCAGAGCATTGGGATCCAGCCCGATTTTATGGCGCTTTGGGAGAAGCGATTCGCTGCCACCTTATCTTGGAACGAGGGAATTCAATCATAACACATTAATATAATAGGTATTCTGGCCCTAGGGATGGGCTGTACCCGCCCATTTCTAGCGGCAAAAGCAGCAATGCCTCTTGAAAAAACCAAATAACTCCGAATAATGTAAAACAATGGCAAAGAAAGCTCTCATTATCGTTGAGTCGCCCTCTAAGGCGAAAACAATACAGAAGTACCTCGGTAGGGATTACTTAGTAAAAGCTAGCGTAGGACACATCAAAGACTTACCCAAGAACAAACTGGGCATCGATCCAAAGAAGGGATTTGATCCAGACTACCAAGTCATCCCAGGTAAGACGAAGGTCATCGCCGAGCTTAAAAAGGCTGCTAAAGATATCTCTCAGCTTTACCTCGCCACCGACCCTGACCGCGAGGGAGAAGCTATCGCCTGGCATATTCGAGATGAACTCAAAGCAAAGGGTAAGAAAATTCAGCGGGTGCTTTTCAACGCCGTTACTAAAGCCAGCATTTTGGAAGCGATTAGCAAACCCCAGGACCTGGACACGAATAAATACCAGGCCCAACAAGCGCGACGCATTTTAGACCGTCTTGTGGGATATAAGATCAGTCCACTGCTCTGGGACAAAGTCAAACGAGGGCTCTCCGCCGGACGTGTCCAATCTGTAGCTCTACGACTCATTGTCGAAAGAGAAGCTGAGATCAAAGTATTTAAGGCTCAGGAATATTGGGAAATCGAAGGCATATTCTCGAAGGAGAATAACGAGATCAGTTCAAAGCTCTTTAAAATCGACGGCAAGAATCCGGAACTGCCAAACAAAGAAGTGGTCGATGCTTTGCTAGATGCTTTCAAGGGCGTACCCTGGAAGGTCGATTCCGTCGAAATGAAAGAGCGCCAAAGGAGACCCACTCCGCCTTTCATTACCAGTCGCCTTCAACAGGAAGCTGCACGCAAACTCGGCTTTAGCGCGAAGAAAACAATGACTCTCGCCCAACACTTGTATGAAGGTGTGGACTTGGGTGACCTGGGAACCCATGGTTTGATTACCTATATGCGTACCGACTCGGTCCGGATTGAACCGGGAGCGCTACAAAACGTTCGCGATTACATTAAACGTCAATATGGCGACAAATATCTTCCGGCCGAACCCAATTTATATAAATCCAGGAAAACGGCCCAGGAAGCACACGAAGCGATTCGTCCAACCTCATTAGACTTTCCGCCTGATACTATTCAATCCTATCTAGATAAGGATGAGTTTAGGCTCTACCTCCTCATCTGGAATCGTTTTGTCGCATCTCAGATGACCCCCGCTATTTATGATCAGACCACAATCGATATTGTAGGTTCCGACAAAGCCAAACGTAACTACCAGTTTAGAACCACGGGATCTGTTTTAAAATTTCCGGGCTTCACTGCCGTCTATATCGAAACCTTCGACGAAAACGAAGGTGATGCGGAAGGGGCTGGCGGACCATTGCTCAAGGCGATTAATTTTCAGCCAGGCAGTGCCGTTACCAACAAAGAATATATACCGTCGCAACACTTTACCCAACCGCCCCCGCGTTTTACCGATGCGTCGCTTATTCGAGACCTTGAAGAAAAAGGTATCGGCAGACCCTCGACTTACGCTTCGATTCTTTCCAATCTCCAAGATAGAGAATATGTCGAAAAGCGCGAAAACAAGTACTTCCCGAGCGAACTCGGCACAATCGTGACTGAGTTGCTGGTTGCATCGTTTCCAGATGTGCTGAATGCCGAATTTACCGCCGAAATGGAAAACCAACTCGACGATATCGAAGAAGGCAAAATCGACTGGAAAAAA